>JBOGVO010000259.1:0-16773 GCA_050692855.1 Actinomycetota bacterium
GGCTGAGGGGGTCCGTCACCGTGCGACGCGACGCATGGGGCGTGCCGTACATCGAGGCGTCCTCGCTCGAGGACCTCTGGTTCGCGCAGGGGGTGGTGACGGCCGGCGAGCGGCTGTTCCAGCTCGACCTGGCGCTCCGGGTGGCGAACGGCCGTCTGAGCGAGCTGTTCGGCGCTCGCACCGTCGACTCGGATCGGCTGGCGCGAACGGTCGGGTTCCATCGAGCCGGGGACCGGGTCGCGGCCGCATGGGACGAGGATTCCGTCGCCATGCACGAACGGTTCCGCGCCGGGGTCGCAGCCTGGGTCGCCGCGATGCCCTCGCCTCCGATCGAGTACACGCTGCTCGACCTGCGGCCGGAGCTGCCCGGCGACGTCGGGGCGTGGGCGGCCGCGTTCGTCTACCTGTCGTGGGGACTGTCGGGCAACGCCCAACGCGAGCTGCTGCGAGCGTGGATCGCCGAGCGGGCGGGGCTCGACGAGGTCGCGAGGCTGATGCCGCCCCTCCCGGAGGATCCGCCGCTCGTGCCGGCCGGAGCCATGCACGGCGCGCTGTTCGACGCCATCGCGCAGCCCGGGGGGCGGGGCTCCAACGAGTGGGTCGTCGCGCCCTCGCGCACGAGCACCGGGGGCGCGCTGCTCGCGAACGACCCTCACCTCGACGCCGTGCAGCCCGGCGTCTGGATCGAGATGCACCTGTCGGCGCCCGGCTATCGCGCGCGGGGCGTGGCCCTGCCGTGGTCGCCGGGCATCGTGCTCGGTTCGACGGCCCACCACGCCTGGGGCGCGACGAACGTCTCGGGCGACGTGCAGGACCTGTTCGTCGAGCAGCTCTCCGACGACGGCACCGCCGTGCGCCGTGGGGACACGTGGTCCCCGCTCGTGCTGCATCCCGAGACGATCGTCGTGCGAGGCGAGGAGCCGGTCGAGCTGCGGGTGCGCGTGTCCTCGAACGGCCCGCTCCTCGACACGTTCCCGTTCGGCGAGGGAGAGATCGAGCACGTGCCGATCGCGCCCGCCCAGGGGTCCGACACGGCGTTCTCGCTCGCGTGGACCGGGCTGCAGCACGCGATCCAGCCCTCGCTCACGCTCCGGGCGGTCTCGGCCACGTCGTTCGGGGAGTTCCGCCGGGCTGTGCAGGGGGTGACGTGTCCGGGCCAGAACTTCGTGTACGCCGACGTCGAGGGCACGATCGGGTACGCGTGCACCGGGGTGCATCCCGTGCGGCGGGCGGGCGACGGCACGATGCCCTCCCCGGCCGGCGACTCCACGCACGGCTGGAGCGGGGAGATCGATCCCGACGAGCTGCCCTGGGGCGTGAACCCGGCACGCGGGTTCCTGGTCACGGCGAACAACCGCGTCCACGACGCGTCCTACCCGCACCTTATCGGTCGAGACTTCCACGTCGCGCACCGGGCGCGGCGCATCGCGGAGGTGCTGGCAGGCGGCGATGCGCACGACGTCGCCTCGACCGCGGCCCTGCAGGCCGATACGGTGTCGGTGACGGCGCGTGAGATCGTGGGCGCCCTCGCGCGCCTCGAGCCGTCGAACGACGATCAGCGACTGGCGCTCGACCTCCTGCGGGGCTGGGACGGCGACGTGCGGGCCGACTCAGCGGCGGCCGCGGTCTTCCAGGTGTGGTCGGCCGCCGTCGCCCGGCGCGTGCTCGAACCCCTGCTGGGCGAGGTGCTGTTCGGTCGCTACCACGCCGACCGGGAGGTCTGGCACTGCTCGGTCTTGCCGACGCTCGCGCGGGAGGGTGACCCGGCGCCGCTGGCCGCCGCGCTCGAGGACGCCGTGGCCGAGTTGCGTCAGCGCCTCGGCGCGGATCCCGCGGGATGGCGGTGGGGGGCCCTGCACCGGCTGCGCCTCGCGCACCCGCTCGCCACGATCCCCGGCCTCGAGCCACTGTTCACCGCCGCCGACGCGGAGATCGGCGGCGACGAGTCGACGGTGATGCAAACGTCGTTCGACTCACGCGAGCGCCTCGACGCCGTCGTGATCCCGTCGTGGCGGGCGGTGTACGACCTGGCCGACCTCGATCGCAGCGTCGGCGTCCTGCCGACCGGCATCAGCGGCAACCCCGCGAGCCCCCACTGGAACGATCAGGCCCATCTGTGGCTCGCGGGTGCAACGCACCCCCTGCCGTTCAGCGATGCGGCGGTCGCCGCCGCGGCCGTTGCCGACATGCGGCTCGTCCCGGGTAGCATCTCGAACTGAGATGCCGAAGTCCAAGGGCCGCCAGAGGAAGCGCGCTGCGCGATATCGAGCCGCGCCCCAGCAGGCGAAGAAGCGGCATCGCGCGAGTCCCCGCTGGTACGGACCCCTGCTCATCACCGCGATGGCGGTCGGCGTGGCGGTGATCGTCCTGAACTACATGGGCTTGATCCCGGGCACCGACGGCGCCTCGTCGGTGTGGCTGTGGGTCGGGCTCGCCATCCTGGGCGCCGGGTTCGTGGGCACCAGCTTCTGGTACTGAGCCCGCGCCACGCTCGGGCGCGGAATCACAGGCGTGTGATCCTTCCACACGGCTTTCCACCGTGTGGACAACGCTCGGGTGGGAGCGAGCCGCCGAGCGCTGGACCGCATCGTTTCGGCCCGGGTGTGGAGTCCCCGGTGGAGAACCGGTGGACGGGCGTGCACAACCCCCGGGCGGCGGTGGAGAACCGGTGGGCAGCGCTCAGGGCTCGGAGGCGCGCCGGACGACCTGCATCTTCTCCCCGCAATGCCGGGGGATCTGCAGCTCGCCGAGGCGCGACACCTTGAGTTCCGTGCCGCACTCCCCGCAGACGAGGTACACCTCGAGGTCCTCGACGTCCTCCGGCTCGTCGGGCGCGGGCTCCACTTCGGGGTCGGGAGAGAACGAGCGCAGCGACGCGATGCCGATGCGCCAGATCAAGGCACCGATCAGCACGGCGGTCACGACGAGCAGCCAGGTGGGCACGAACCAACGCTAGCAGCCGCCTGCTCGGCCGCTCGCGCTACGGCGGACACCGTCCTCCTTTCCTCCCCCTACCTGGCCCCCTACCTGGGCGATTGACGCCATCGCCCTCGCCTGCGAGGGTGTTGGGGTTCCCATCGGACCCGTTGAGGTCTCGGTGGGTTTCCCTTTAGGGGGAACGGCGCACCGCGCCGAGGCCGGATCGAGTCCCGCTCCAGGGCCGCCGGCCCGCGACCGAGCCGCGGCTAGATGGCGGCGGGAAGGGGGGGTCCATGCGGATCCAGGCGTTCGGAGCACGACTCCGACACCGAGCGGGCGTGCTCGCGCTCACCACCACGGTGGTCATGACCGGACTCGTGGGGCTGGCGCAGCCGGCCCAAGCCAACGGGCAGTTCCACATCGACTGCGGGTTGGCCAAGCACAACAAGCGCATCGACCCGATCGTCGATCCCGGGCGGCGGTCGATGCATCGCCACGAGCTGTACGGGGCGGAGTCGATCAACAGGGACTCCACGTACAGAAGCATGCGGCGAGGCGGCACCGCATGCGACAGCAGGGCCGACAAGTCGGGCTACTGGCACCCCACGCTCATCAAAGAGGGGCGCGTCATCCGGCCCATGCGGATCTCCGCGTACTACTGGGGCGGACCCACGAGCCACCGCGTCCGCGCGTTCCCGAAGAACTTCCGCATCATCGCGGGCGGCAACACGAACCGCCAGTTGCAGGCGGGGTACAACTGCGGCGAGGGCATGCCGACCTCGAAGACACCCTTGGACTGCCACGGTGAGCACCTGAAGGGCGTCGTCGTCTTCCCGTCGTGCTGGAACGGCAAGAGCCTCGGCATCAGGGGCAACCACCGGGGCCACATGGCCTACCCCGATGGCGGGGAGTGCAAGGGCAAGTTCCCCGTCACGCTGCCGAAGCTGATCATCCACATCCGGTGGCCGATCAGCGACGGGCGCGGGGCACACCTCGTCTCCGACCACCACATGGGCATGCGCCACGGCATGAGCCTGCACGCCGACTTCTGGAACGTGTGGCGTCAGTCCGCGCTGCAGCAGCACGTGGACCAGTGCATCAACGCAGACAAGACCTGCTCCATCGAGTAACCGCTCGATGGAGGAAGCCGGGAGCCGGGCTCAGGCCAGGGGTGGCTCCGCCGAGACCCCGGGCACGTGCTCGCCGAGGAACCGCATGATGGCGCCCATCTGCCGGATCTCCTCGTCGATGTCGAACGAGCCGTGCCCGGTGCCGAAGAGGACCAGTTCGTGCGGATGGTTCCGCTCGGCGAGCTTGTCGACGAACGCCATCGCCTGACGGAACGGACACCGGGAGTCGTTCTCCCCGATGAGGAAGATCACCGGCGCCCGCACCCGGTCGACGAAGTTGATGGGGTTGCGGTCGGCCATGAGCTCGGGCACGTCGTCGGGCGTGCCACCGAGCAGCGCCCGGTCGTAGGCCTGCAGCTCCGGTGAGAGATCCTCGTAGGACAGCTCGTAGTCGCCCACGGGCACGCCCGCGACGCCGGCGAGCCACAGGTCGGGGTGCTTGCACAGCTCCATCAGCGTGATGTAGCCGCCCCACGACCATCCCCCGACCACGGCCCGATCGGGGTCGGCGACGCCGCGAGCCACCAGGTCGGCCAGGCCCGCGTTGACGTCGACCAGCTCGGGGCCCCCGATGTCACCGATCAACCGATCGCGCCATTCCCGCCCGTATCCGGTGGATCCGCGGTAGTTCACCATGGCCACCGCGAACCCCATCTCGACGTAGGCGAGCACCTCGGGATCCCACGCGTCCATGTCCTGACCGGTCGGTCCGCCGTGGACGAACATCATGACCGGGAACGGGCCCTCGCCCTCCGGCGTGACGGTGAATCCGTGCACCCGGTCGCCCTCGCCGTTGTCGAAATGCCACGACTCGAAGGGGCGGCCCGCGGGTGCTCGCTCACCCTCGGCTCGCAGCACCTCCGCGCCGGCGCCGTCGAGGATCGCGGGCGGGCGCCCGCCGCTCGAGAGCCGGAACCACACGTCGCCGTCGGGACGCACCCTCGCCGCGCCGATCGAGCCGGCGGCATGTTCGATCGCGGCGAGCGAGCTCGTCGCCAGGTCGTAGCGGTGCAGGCGGTCGCGCCCATCGTCGTTGTGGACCACGAGCACCGCGGAGGCGTCGGGCCACCAGTCGACCGCCTCCACCGGTCCGGTGAGGCCGAGATCGAGATCGGTCCAGGAACCGGTCGCGGGTTCCCAGATGGCGGGGCGCTCCTCACCGCCCCGCTCGTGGATCACGATGAGCCGCTGGTCTCCGGGCACGGGCGACCAGCACGAGGCGTTCAACGCCATGCCCTCGTCGAGCTGCTCGGCGATCGTGGCGCCGGTGCGAGGATCGACCACCCGCACAGCCGGGTGCAGGCTGTCGCCGTGCTCGGAATGCTCGAGCGCGAGCATCGCCCCGTCGGACGACAGCCCACCCAGGTGGTCTCGGCCATGGTCGGCGCCGCCGATCGAGATCGACTCGGTGCTCCGCCAGATCTCCTTGGCCGGTTCGCCGTCGACGCTCACGGACACCCCGAACCCGTCGGCGTCGCTGATGCCCGCGGCGATCACCCCCGGCGCCAGCGACAGGCCCTGGTTCCACCCCGTGGGGACGCCGGGGAGGAACGGCTCGGCATCGCCGCCGGCGAACGGCTCCGCGTACCACCGACCCGCCTCGCTGCCGGTCTCGTCCTGCCAGTAGAGCACCCGCTCGCCGTCGAGCGTGAGCGTCGACGCGATCACGCCGACCGGATGGTCGGTGACCTGTCGCCGCGACCCGGACTCCCGATCCGCGACGTGAGCCTGATAGACGCCGCTCTCGGTGCTCACGTACACGAGTCGTCGGTCGGCGTCGCGCGCCCACCGGGGCATCGACACCGTCGGCGCGCGGAAGCGCCGTTCCCAAACCGGCGTGCCATCGCTCACGGTTGCTCCCATGTCAGGCCGCACCCTACCGTCCCACCGCTCCCGCCACACGCAGAGCCCGCCAGACGCGCTCGGAGGTGAGCGGAAGGTCCAGGTGAACGATGCCCCACGGCGAGAGGGCGTCGACCACGGCGTTCTGCACGGCGGGCGTGGACCCGATCGTGGCCGACTCGCCGATGCCCTTCGCCCCGAGCGGATCGACCGGCGTCGGCGTCTCGGTGCGCTCCGTCTCGAACCACGGGAACTCGGCCGCCGACGGCATCGCATAGGTGGTGAGCGTGCCCGTGATCGGATTGCCCGCCACGTCGTATCGAACCTCCTCGTACAGGGCCTGCGCGATGCCCTGGGCGAGGCCTCCGTGCACCTGTCCCTCGACGAGCGCCGGGTTGAGCACACGGCCGCAGTCGTCGACGGCGACATGGCGAAGCAGGCGCACGGCGCCGGTCTCGATGTCGACGTCGACCACGGCGACATGCGCGCCGAAAGGGAATGTCGAGCTGGGCTGGCGGTAGACGCCCTCGGCGCGCAGGCCCGGCCCGAACCCGTCCGGCGCGCGGGTGGGGTCGAGCGTCGCCTCGGCGAGCTCGCCAAGCGTGAGCCGGCTGCCGGGCACACCTCGCAGCGCGAACCCGCCCCCCGGGGTGGGTTCGACGTCGGCCGGGTCGGCTTCGAGCAGGTGCGTCGCGAGCGTGCGCGCGTGCTCGAGCACTTCGCCGGCGCGTTCGACGATCGAGGAGCCCCCCGCCTGCAGCGAGCGCGAGCCCCACGTGCCGGCCCCTCGCTTCACCACCGCGGTGTCGGAGTGCACCACCCGCACGGCCTCGAACGCCACCCCGAGCACCGATGAGGCGATCTGAGCGAACGCTGTCTCGTGACCCTGCCCGTGCGGTGAGGTGCCCGTGAGCACCGTGACCGAGCCGTCGGGGTGCACCTCGACCGAGGCGTACTCCTTCGAGGAGAACGACGTGATCTCCACGTAGGTGGCCACGCCGACGCCGAGGGCGAGCGGGTCACCGCGCTCACGTCTGGCCGATCGCTCCTCCCTGAGCCTGTCATAGCCCGCGGTGCGGAGCGCCGCGTCGAGGGCTCGCCCGTAGTCGCCCACGTCGTAGACGGTGCCCGTCGCGGTGCGGTACGGGAACGCATCGGCGGGGATCATGTTCCTGCGACGGACCTCGACGGGATCGAGACCGAGCTCGGTCGCGACCAGGTCGAGGGCGCGCTCGACCAACGCCGTCGCCTCCGGACGTCCCGCACCCCGGTAGGGGCCCACGGGCGTCGCGTTCGTGACCACGCTGCGTCCGCGAGAGGCGATCCGGGGGATCGAGTAGACGCCGGACAGCATCTCTTGCGTCGTGTCCGGCAGGAACGCCCCGATCGGGTACGCGCCCATGTCGGCGATCAGGTCGGCGCGCAGGCCCACGATCGCACCGTCGCGCGTGGCACCGATCTCCACGAGCTGCACCTGCGCTCGCCCATGGGTGAGCGCCACGAGCCCCTCGGACCGGGACTCGATCCATCGGATCGGCCGACCGAGCCGACGGGCGGCCGCGGCCACGGCGATGAACTCCGGATACACCTGCAGCTTGGCGCCGAACCCACCGCCTACGTCGGGCGCGATCGTGCGCACCGCCACCCGCTCGACCCCGAGCACGTCCGCGAGGTCGGTTCGCACATCGAACGGAACCTGGGTCGAGACCCAGACGGTGTACGTGTCGTCTCCATGGGGTTCGACCGCGATGCCGTTGCCCTCCATGGGCGCGGGGGCCACTCGCTGGTTCACGAACCGTCCCCGCGCCACCACGTCGGCGCCCTCCAGCACGTCGTCGTCCCAGTTCGTCGAGAACGCGTTCGCCACGTTGGACCCGTGCCCGGGCCACAGCAGCGGGGCCCCCTCGCCGATGGCAGCCTCGACGTCGGTGACAGCCGGCAGCGGATCGAGCTCGACCAACACAGTCTCGGCCGCATCCTCGGCCTGGGCCAGCGTCTCCGCCACGACGAGCACGACGGGCTCGCCGACGAACCGCACGACGTCGCGGGCCAGCACCTCGCGGCCGAACGGTCCATCGAGGACTCCGGCTGCGCCCTCCACCACGTTCCCGCTCGGTGGCATCGGCTCGAGATCGAGGTCGTCGGCGGTGAACACCCGCACCAGGCCGGGCATGGATCGCGCTGCCTCGGCATGCACGGCGCCGACGCGAGCATGGGGCATGATGGAGCGGACGAAGACCGCTCGCAGCACGCCCTCGATCTGCAGGTTCTCGAGGTAACGGCCACGGCCGGTGAGGAAGCGCGGATCTTCGGAACGCAGCGCCGGCACACCGAACATCGAGGGAGGTACCGTCGTCACGGGAGCCATGCTCCCACGACGGTGAGCCGACGAGGGGAAGGGTTCGACAGGCCATGACGGGGCTGGACGACGGGTGAGGACGCTCGAACGGTTGCGACGGAACTCCACCGGGAACAGGATCGTGATCGCGTTCGTCGCGCTCGTGGCGGCGATCGTGGGGGCGAGCGTGGGCAGCGCTGCGGCGGCGCGCCCGGCGAGCGCAGCGCCCGCCGTGCGGGTGGTGACCGTCGCCGAGCTCGACCAGCCCGTCGGTTTCACGTTCACCCCCAGCGGACGCGTCATCTATCTCGAGCGCGCCTCCGGCGAGATCCGCCAGTTGAACAGGCGCACCGGTCGGGACCGGTTGCTCCATCGCGTCGGGGGCGTGAACAGCGCCGGGGAACGCGGCGCCCTCGGCGTGGCGCTGCATCCGCGATGGCCACACATTCCGTTGCTCTACGTCTACGTCACGCGCGCCCCCGTCGGCGGCGCGTTGCGGAACCAGGTGCTGAGGTTCCGTATCGCCGGTCACCGGGCCGAGCAACGGCGGGTGCTCCTCGAGTCCCCCATCGGGTCGCGCACCAACCACAACGGCGGCCGTCTCGCGTTCGGCCCCGACCGCAAGCTCTACGTCGTGATCGGCGACGGGGGCGAGGATCCGGGCACCGCCCAGCAGCTCGCAGACGAGCCCCGGGGCAAGATCCTGCGCATGAACCCCGACGGATCGGTGCCTGCGGCGAACCCCTTCGGCTCGCTCGTGTGGTCGTTCGGCCATCGCAACTCGTTCGGATTCGCGTTCGATCCGGTCACCGGCGAGCTCTGGGAGAGCGAGAACGGACCCGAGTGCAACGACGAGCTGAACCGTATCGTGGAGGGCGCGAACTTCGCGTGGGGCCGGTCGCAGTCGTGCGAGCACCCCGCCATGCCGCTCGACACGAATCGCGACGGCCCCGACCCCAAGGTCCTGCCCCAGTGGACGTTCGCCGAGACGGTGGCCGCGACGGGGGTGGCCTTCTGCGAGGGCTGCGGCCTCGGCGCGGCCTATGAAGGGGAGCTGTTCATGGGGTGTGCCAACGGCACCTGCAAGGACACGGTCGGCCCGGTGGCGCGCGTGACCCTCGGAGCCGGCCGATCGTCGATCGACGGCCTGCCTCGGAAGGTGCCGCTGCGCGGCTACGATCGCGCCGTCTATTCCATGGAAGTCGCGCCGAACGGCAGCATCTATTTCAGCGACGCACAGGCGATCCATCGACTGGTGCCCGCCTGAGCGGGCGCGCGAGGAGGAGAGGCGACCCCATGCACACGCGGACCTGTGGAACGCTCGCCCGCATGCTCACGGTGGCGATCGTCGTCACCGGACTGAGCGGTGCCCCCGCGAGCCGGGCCCACGGGGCGATCCGAGCCGACAAGATCGCGGACGGCCTGAACGGCCCGGCGGCGTTCACCTTCACCCCCAAGGGCACGATCGTGTACCTGGAGCGAGGCACGGGCGAGGTTCGGTTCCTGAACCCCAAGACCGGGTTCGACCGGCTCTTCTTCCGCATCAGAGGGGTGAACGGATCGGGCGAGCGAGGCGCCCTGGGCGTCGCGCTGCACCCGCGGTGGCCCGAGAAGCCGTTCGTGTACGTCTACGTGACCCGCCGCGCCGGCGGGGCGCTCCGCAATCAGATCGTCCGCATCCGCGAGCGTGGCGACGTGGGCCGCGGCCTCACGACGATCCTGTCGACCCCGGCGAGCTCGAGCCCGTACCACAACGGCGGCCGCATCACGTTCGGGCCGGACCGCAAGCTGTACGCGATCGTGGGCGACGGTCACGACGCGGGCAACGCCCAGGACCTCAGCGCGAACCTGCGAGGCAAGATCCTTCGCCTGAACCCGGATGGGTCGGCGCCACGGTCCAACCCGATGATCGGCGGGCGTCGCACGCGCATGTTCGCCTACGGCATCCGCAACTCGTTCGGCTTCACGTTCGACCCCGCCAACGGCCGCCTGTGGGAGACCGAGAACGGCCCCGAGTGCAACGACGAGATCAACCTCGTGCGCGGGGGCGGCAACTATGCCTGGGGCCCGAGCGAGAGCTGTCCCGACACCAACCGGGACGGCCCCTCGCCTAGGCGGCTGCCGAAGCTCAACTTCTCGAGCCCGATCGGCATCACCGGCGCGACGATCTGCGACGGGTGCCGCCTCGGCAGGAAGCGTGAGGGCGACCTGTTCTTCGGCGCGTGCTGCGGAGGAGGCCTGCAGCGGATCGCGCTCAACGCGAGACGCAACGACGTCATGGGTACCCGGGCGTCGGTCCTCGGGAGCACCGTCTACTCGATGGAGACCGCTCCGAACGGACGCATCCACTTCAGCGACACGCACGCGATCTATCGACTCGTACGGCGCTAGGCGCGCTGTCCCGCAAGGAGTCGATACCACGAACACGGAACACGATGTACGCTCGAGTCCAGATGAACATCGGGCAACCGAAGCGCATCATCGAGATCGAGCCCGCGACGCTGCCGATCCCCGGCGAGATCGAGCCGGCGGCTGCGCCTCTTCCGCTCCCCGAGGAACCGGCGCTCGAACCAGAACCGGCGGCCCCCCCGGAGGGCTGAAGGCATGTACGACCGTGCGGCGACGCAGGTCGGGTTGGGTCTCGAGCGCATCACCGAGCCGGTCATCGCGTGGCGCACGTGGGCCCTCACGGGGCGCCGCGACGGGTCCGCGCTCCAGCTCCGCCCCGTCGCGAGGAAGGCGCGCACGTGGCGACCCCGTGAGGTCACCGAGGCGTCGTGTCGCACGTCCTTCCTGCACGAGGCACCCGATCTCGCGTGCACGTGCGGATTGCACGGCACGCACGCCCTCGACATCCTTCGGAGGACGAGGTGCCCGGCCGTGCTGGGGCGCGTGGCGTTGTGGGGACGCGTGATCGAGCACGACCACGGGTTCCGGGCGCAGTACGCCTACCCCCAACGCGTGCGCTTGATCTGCCAGTTCTGCTTCTGGATGACCTCGGCTCCAGGGCTCACGCCCGTGCACGTCGGGTGGTTCCCGCGCGACGAGCTGATCCCGCTCTGCGACGGGCATCTCGGTCTCGCACGGCGCAACGGCATGCTGCCCCGCGCGGTCGTGCCTGCCGACGAGGTGGACCAGCGCCTGCGCGACCTCTACGCGGTCGACGCGCTGGCCGTCTGACGGCAGCATCTCGCCCTCGTCGACGGTCGCGACCTGATCACGTCTCCCGGGTGCCCCCGGGTTTCTTCCGCGCCGCGGAACGAGCCAGACGGGCACGGAGCTCGGCCACCTGAGGCGGAACGGACCCCGCTTCCCGGTCACCGCTGTCGTCCCCGGCGGGGTCGTCTCCGGCGGGAACGTGTTCGGACGGGCCATCTGCCGGGTCGGATCCCACACGGTCGTCACGGCCGTCGGCGGCGGCGACGCGCGACGTGATCTCGTCGAGCCGTCGCTCCGCGTCGAGCGCCCGTCGTTCCGCGACCTCGATCCTCGCCTCCAGCGGCGCGAGCTCCCGGAGCCGGTCCTGAGCGATGCGCTCGCGCTCTTCCGCCTCATCGGCTCGGGCGATCGCCATGTCGCGCTCACGCTCCAGCTCTGCGACCGCGAGGTCGCGTCGCTCGTCCTTCTCGTGCCCCATGGCCTGTTCATCGGCCGACCGACCGGCTGAGTTCAGGGGCCGAGGCGTCCGATCGCCCGAACGGAACTTGCTCCGCGACGTGACGGGCGTCACCGCGCTGTCCCTCATCTGGGGCTCAAGCTCGTCAGCCATCTGTCCGATACCCGATCGGAGTACATCATCCGAAGGACACCGACGCCCCCCATGCCTCCCCCTCGGCACGTCGATCATATGGTCGCGACCATCGCCCTCCTGGCGGTGCTCATCCTCTGCACCGCAGCGCCTGCTCACGGACGATCGCAGCTCGAGAGCACCGTTGCGGAGCGTACCCGCATCGGTCGAACCGTCCGCGAGCTGCGGCGCGCCCAGGGGCGCAGGGTCGCGAGCCTGCGCGGTGTGATCGAGTCCGCGACTCGCCACCTCAGCCAGTTGCCCGGGCCGGGAGCGGCCGCGAACCCGGAGCGCTACCGGTACGTGCAACGCGAGCTCCGACGGCAACGCTGGCTGGCCGGCGAGCGATTGGAGCGATCCGGACGGACCACGCGGCGCCGGGTCAGCACCCTGCAGACCCGTGCCGGCTCGATCGACGCGTGGATCGAGACCTGGGGCATCTTCCGCTTCTGCCCGATCGACGGATCTCATTCGATCGCCGACAACTTCGGCATCACGGTGCGGCTGCCGAACGTTCCCGTACATCGCCACACGGGAAACGACATCACCGCCTCCTCGGGCACGCCGATCGTCGCGCCGTTCGACGGCTACGCCTCCGCGTCCTCGAGCGTGCTGGGTGGCCTGGAGGTTCGGGTCCAGGGCGCCGCGGGCTATGTCTACAACGCGCACCTGTCCGCCTACGGCACGCTCGGAGAGGTCGAGGCCGGAACGGTGATCGGCTTCGTCGGCGAGACGGGCGACGCCACGGCGCCCCACGACCACTTCGAATGGCACCCCTTCGACGGTGTGGCCGTCGACCCCGAACCCCTGCTCAGCGTCAGCTGCGACGGCTCGTAGCGAGGACGGCGACCACGAAACTCGTCTCAGGCGGACTAACGACCGTTCGCCGAGAAGTGCTGGTAGTCCTTCTCGCCCGGCCAGTCGCCGCCCCACTCCCAGCCCGCAGCGTGGAACGCCCACCACACCCGGTCGTGGCGGTGCACCATGCCCAGTCGGTGGTCTGAGCGCTCGAGGTAGCGACGGCCGGCGGGCGGTGAGACGCCGCCGCTCCATACGAACGGGTTCTGCACGGGGTTCAGGTCGAGCGCTCGCCCGTAGGCGTGCTGGGACCAGCGGCAGCACACCCCCGAGCGCCACCGGCAGTTGAACGCCGACGTGTTGTTCGCCCTCATCGACCGCATGTCGTCGGCGCCGTACCGGTCGACGAGCTGCATGCGCCGGATCGGGAACCGCTCGTCGTACAGCCGGTGGAACGCTCGCGCGATGTCGTCGGCGTACCAGCGATGCACGACCATGCGCCCCGTGTGCGCCTGCCGGTCGAAGCCCCAGTACCTCACGCGCACGATGCGCAGGTCGGCGAACCCGACCGGACATCCGGGGCGCCAGCTCCTCCCCGTCATGAGATCGCGCGTCGTGGGATCGATCCGGGTGATCCGCGACTCGTAGCCCGGAGCGCCGGCGCGGGCGGGCGAGCCCCACGCCGCGATCGCGGCGATGAGCAGCGTGAGCGCGACGAGACGGCGACCGGTCAGCTGCGCACCTTCCCGAGCAGACGCAGGATCTCGAGGTAGAGCCAGATGAGGGTGGCGATCAGTCCGAACGCGCAGTACCACGACATGTACGTGGGCGCCCCGGCCTTGGCGCCTTCCTCGATGAAGTAGAAGTCCACGAAGAGGTTCAGCGCGGCCACGATGCAGATCACAACGCTGAGCCCGATGCCGAGCGGCGACGGGTCGTTGATGAACCCGAGCTCGATGCCGAACAGCCCGAGCACGATCGCCGCGACGTACATCAGCAGGATGCCGAGCGTCGCCATCATCACGACCGCCACGAACTTCTTCGTCACCTTCACGATGCGCGACCCGTACAGGAAGAGCGCGCCCGCGAAGACCGCGAACGTCGCGAACACGGCCTGCAGCACGATGCCGTCGAACTCCTGCTCGTAGCCGAACGAGATCACGCCCGCCCAGAAGCCCATGACCACCGAATAGAGCGGCCCGGTGAACGGCGCGATCTGCGGCTTGAACGCCGTGACGATCGAGAGCACGATGAGCCCGAGCAGCCCGGCCAGCATGATCGCGTTCACGGTGCCCGAGACCTCGCCGCCGAACGACCATCCGTAGGCGGCGCTCGCGATCGCGAGCACGAGCAGGAACGCCGAGCGCCAGATCGTGCCCTCGAGGGTCATGACCTTCGGCGCAACGTCGGGCCGGCCGGGGATCGCGATGGGTTCCAGGTGCGGCACGTTCTGGAACGTCTTCTCGTTCAGCATCTGCCGTGACATGCGGGAACTCCTCTGCGCGCGGGCGTGCCGGGCAATCGTATGCCGAGGCGACGTGGTGGTGGTGGAGACGGATCGTGGTGGAGACGGATGGTGGTGGAGACGGATGGTGGTGGAGACGACCGGGATCGAACCGGCGACCTCCGGCTTGCAAAGCCGGCGCTCTACCAACTGAGCTACGTCCCCCAGGATGCACGAAGCGTGGCAGAGGATCCTGACGCATCCGACATCCGCGGACAGCCAAGCCTATCGAGCGGGCGACCGGGCTGTTCGCGCTCCGGCGGCGGCTCGGGGTCCACCCGGGATCGTCGGGGCTACGCTGCAGGCCGTGGAGATACGTCCGGTGTCCGGCCCAGACGATCAGGAAGCGTGTTTCGACATCTTCCTGCGGTCGATCAACGACCTCCACGCGAAGCAAGGCCAACCTCCGACGGAGCGGAGCGACACCACATGGATGCCGGAGTCGGTGGCGCACTTCGCCGCGGTCGACCCGGACGGCCTCGTCCTCGCGATCGACGGTGGCGAGCCGATCGCGTTCGGGTGCGCCTTCCGACGGGAACGGTTCTGGTTCCTCGCCTACCTGTTCGTGCTTCCGGGATCGCAAGCATCCGGTGTCGGACGGGCGATCTTCGAGTCCCTGCTCCCGCCGGCATCCGAACGTTCGGCGTTGAACCTCGCGACGGTGGTGGAGTCGAAGCAGCCGGTGTCGACGATGTTGTACTCCTCGCACGGGATCGTTCCGCGGATGCCGCTCTATTGGCTGAACGAGCTTCCCGGGCCCGACGGGCTGCCGGAGCTCCCCGATGGGCTCCAACCGCGCGCGCTGTCGCTCGACGAACACCAGGAGGGGATCGATCGTCTGGACCGAGAGCTGCTCGGGTACGCGCGCCCTCGAGACCATCGGATGTGGGCCGGTGAAGCGACGATCGCTCGAACCTACATCGGATCCGATGGGTCGATCGTCGGCTACGGATACCTCGGTCCCGACGACTTCCTCTGTCCGGTCGCGTCGAAGGACGAGGCGATCACGACGGGAATCATCCGGGACGTCCTCACGGGGTTCCCGGGGGAGATCCCGAAGGTGACGATCCAGATGTCCGGGGCGGCAGGACGGCTGCTCCCCTCGTTGTTGCGGGCCGGCATGCGCTCGGAAGAGGGTGCCCAGTTCCTCTACTGCTCCAACGGGCGCGTCCCACCACCCGCGTACCTCCCGTACGCGGGCTATCTCCCGTAACCGCTTTCAACCGGACGTTCTCGCCCGATCCGACGCTCGGTAGGTTGCGAACACCACGTCGGTGGCGGTCGTCTCGGCCTCGATGAGCCGGAGCGCAGCCAGCGCGTGTTCCATCGACGTGATGCCAGGGTTTGGACCCACCCCCGGACGATCCCGTGAGGGTGGACATCGGTCGGTCGGAACCGTGTCCGATCGGGCGCGAGTCGCGAGACCCGATCCCAGCAGAGCTCGTAGACGACGCGACGCCGGTGCCGCCCAGGCGCCGCGGCAGGATCGGGCGAAGAAGAAGCGCCTCCCCTGGTCGTGGTCGCGGCATCGACCGACGTGCGATTAGACGCAGGAGTACATTGACTCGGGCCGAACGTCTGGGTCCCAACGACAGGGAGGCTTCGATGACTCGGGCAGCAGTCCCACGACCTGTCGGCGTCACGATCGTTGCGGTGATCGCCTTCGTCCAGTCCTTCTTCGGCATCCTCGGCGGGCTCGCGCTGATCATCGAGCGAAACGACCGCGAGCTCATCGCGCACGTCGGCCAGTCGAGCGGCCGGATCACCACCTACGGTGTCGCCGCAATCATCTGGGGCGTCGTCACCCTCTTCGCCGCGCTCGGGCTTTGGAACGGCGCGAACTGGGCCAGGATCCTCGTCGAGATCCTCGAGGTGATCAACATCGCCGCCGGGGTGTATCTGCTCTTCGCCTGGAGCGGCACGTACATCTGGAACGGCGTCTGGCAGATCGGCGTCGCTCTCCTCGTCCTCTACTTCCTCTTCGGATCGAGAGGCGACGAGTTCTTCACGCGCCGCGCGACCTGAGTCGGCGCCGCCGAGCCGCTTCCGCACGTTCAAGGATGAACCGGCCGGAACCTCGCCGCATCGGCCGCGACCGGGCGCGGCGATCCAGGCAGCGAGAGCGAAAGCCAAAGCGCCGGCGGACCATTGCCGTCCGACGGGCGGTTCGGGTGGCGACGTGCTCGAGTGCGTGGGCGTCAGGGCAGCTCACCCGCTCGCGGACGAACCGTCGCTGGGACTCGGGTTCTGGCTCGTGGTCGGCGAGGGGGACATGCCCGGACGCCACTGCTCCATCGAACCCGCGTCGGGGACCCGATCGACGCACGTGCGACGGCAACCCGCGCCCGTGAACGTCGTGGAGACCCACCACCGGTACGATGCTCGGGAGCGGCCGAACTTCAGCGACTTGATCGGCACGGCGATCGAGACGCTCTTCCCGTTCTTGCGGCGGAGG
>JBOGVO010000260.1:0-7408 GCA_050692855.1 Actinomycetota bacterium
GCATCGCGCCACGCCCAGCGGCAGCCGCGTCGTCCTCCACGAACCGGACGAGCGCATCGCCGAACCTCCGGCCGTGCATGGCAGGATCGACGCCGAGCGCACCGAACCAACCGGTCCGGCCATCTAGCGCGCCAGCCCGGATCGAGCCTACGACGGCTCCGTCTTCGAGCGCGACGGCCGTTTGACGACGCGATATCGACGTACGCACGTGGTCGATGTCGGTCCGCTCGATCTTGGTCGCGAAGAGCCCGACCTCCGCGTGCGCATACGCTCGGTTCACGACATCGGTGACAGCGGGCGCGAGCGCCAAGTCCCCGGCGACATCCGGTTCCAGCCATCGGACGACAACCACGCACCGAAGCTATAGGAGCATGGCGAAGTCACGCAGCCGTGCCACAGGGTGCAGCCATGTTGTACCTAGACCTGGAAGTCGTCGCGGAGGATAGCAAAGACGACAGCGTCGCGGAGCGGTCCTGAGGGCGACCGATCGAGCTGAGTTCTGAGGTCGACGCGGTGCATTTCCGACCTTCTCCAACACCTTGTGGGCGGCGACGTTGCCGAGCGCGGGATCGGCTTCGATCCGACCTAGCCCGAGCTGCTCGAACCCGAAACGGATCGCGAGCTTCGCCGCCTCCGTTGCGACGCCCCGTCCCCACCAATCGTGACGCAGGATGAAGCGCAGCCACCCGACCTGGCTCGCCTCATCCTCGATGCGGATTCCGCCAGCACCGATCACCTCCCCGGTCGCCAAGAGCGCGACCGCGAGCAGGTACTCGATCCGCGGCGTAGCGACGGCCGTCTCCTGTGCCATCCGAACGAATCCCTCGGCGGCCTCGAGGTCCGTGGGGCCCATCCAAGTCGTGTAGCGAAGGACCGCCTCGTCAGCGATCACCACGGCGAGCGACGCTGCGTCCGTGGGCTCCAACTCGCGAAGTTCGATCGCGTCGCCTCGGATCGCGACGGGGAACATGACGCCCGCATCGTATCGAGTCCGAGGGTGCGGCGGGAGTGAAGGCGGAGGACGTATCCCCACTCATGGAGGGGAGTCTGTCATGGCGACGTGAGATCGGACGCGGCCGGTCACGCAAAGATGGGCCCGAGGTTCGGGAACGCAGAGATCAGCCGGTCCCGAAGATCCGTCAGTCGCAGCGGCGGATCGTGCGGCGTGACCGCGTATGAGGTGTCCAGGAGCATCGGCTTCCCCCAGGCGATCACTCTCCGCCTGCACCACCTGATCCGGAGCGCCCAGCCGCTCGATCCAATCACGGCGTCCGTACGCGAGGTCACCAGCGATCGTCACGAGCTCCACCCACGACGGGTCCGCGGCGAGCACGCTCTCACACGGATCCTCGGCGTGCCTCTCCAGCACGAGCACGTCGGCCGTCCTCGCCTTTGCGAGGAAACCCAGATCGCTTGCAAGCCTTGTGATCGACGCGGCGCCTCGCGTCACCATGCGAACGAGCTGCCGATCGGCGATGGGCGAGCCCTGCGAGGCTGCCTCGTGTCGCGCGACCCGCATCTCGTCCAGGAGGCTGCGACTCCCGCTCGGGAGCCAGTCCGCACCCAGCGCCACGGGGATCTCGAGATCCAGCGCGTCCGCGATCGACGTGGTCTCCCCGTAGAGGCGGAGGTTGCTCTGCGGCGACCACACGAGCTTCGCCCCTGCGTCCTTCACCTGCCGCAGCTCGTCACGAGAGAGTGCGGTCCCATGGATCACCACGGTTGCGTCGGTGAGCCCACCCAAGTCGACGAGCTTGGCGAACTCGTTGTGGGACGCCTCATTGTCCTTCCGGCCCTCGGCCGCGTGCACGAAGAAGGCCCGCACGTCGCCCGCCTCGATCTGCTCGAGGATGTCGCCTAGCGAGCGTTCGTCGAGGTCGACCATCGAACGGGCGACCTGGGAGCCGAAGATCCGTTTGTCCACGTTCCGGACCAGTGCCTCTTCCGTCGGGAATCGGGGAGAGGCCCCCTGGATCGCGGTGGTTCCTCCCACGAGCGCGCGCACCTCGGCGTAGCGCGCCGCGCCGTCGGCGAGCCCCAGCTCCTCCAATGCATCCCACCGGTCCCGCAGCAGACTGTGATACAGATCGCTGTTCCGCCATTGCATGCGGTTGATGAAGAGCTTGGGCGGCTCCCATGGTGCGAAGATATTGAAGTCCGGATGTCCGTGGAGGTCGATCAGCCCAGGGAGAATGATCCCCTCGGTCTCGACCACCTCGACATCGGACGGGCGGGCGGCCTGGACCGCTGCGATCGTCCCGTCCTCCGCGAACACGACGTGCCCGGGGTCCAGGACGTCGTCGGGCGTCAGGATGCATCCACCCAAGGCGAATCCGGCAGCGGCGACGATCCCCATGTCGACACCGTCGATCGGAGAGCCCTCCAGGATCGGGCACGGAAGCTCCTCAGCCTGGTGGACGCCAGCCGAGTACGTATCCTCGAAGGCGCTTGTCCCGGGACTCACTCGGTCGACTCGGTCGGCGCGATCCAGACGAGCGTATGGCGATCGTCCGGCGACGGCCTGCTCACTGAGCTTCGCCCGCCTCCCTCCCGACGCCATCGGTCGTCACCCAGGAAGCTCGGCGCCCCGAAGGGAAGGTCCTGCCGCGGGATCGGGGCGTAGTCGCTCTCCTGGAAGGCGTCCCCATAGTTGGGCAGGGTCGTGTCGCCGTCGTCGTCCGGCGTGACGACCGTGCGGAGATGCTCGATCCCGTCCCGCCAGCCGCTCAGCAGCTCGTCTTCATCGTGGCTGCTGGGGTGCGGGATGCAACGGACGGTCACACCGTCCTTTCCGTCCCACAGCTCGGTTGCAGACCGCGCCACCTGCCCGAACGCGACCACTGCCTGGAGCCCGTCAGTCCTGGCGATGTCGTACAGACGGTTCCGCCATGTCGCCTGCTCGGGTATCTCGAGCATCTCATCGGCGTGGTTGGCTTCAGACGGGATCAGGGCGTACGCGAACGCGTTCAAGCAGAGGTACGAACGGGTGAGCCCGAGCTTGGACAGGAATCCCTGCACACGTTGCCCCGCGTCGCCCACGAGCGTACGTCCGGCGATGCGCTCGGTCGGCCCCGGATCCGACGCGATACAGAGCACGCGCGCGGATCGGTTCGTTCGACCTCGATAGAAGACCGGGCCCCAGTCGGACCAGAACCGCTCCGGGACGGGTGGGTCCGGCACCAGCTCGAAGTGTCTGGCGAACTCGACGAGCGGTCCCTGATCGAACCCAGCCATGTGCTACCCGGATCGATCCGCGGTGGACATCACCCACTCGATCAGCCGCCGAAGCTGCTCGGACGCCTCGTCTTCGCCCACCGAGATCGTCCGCGACGCGTCGCCCGTCTCGACCGTCACGGCGTACTCGAAGCTGTCCCGGTGACGGCTCTCCGAGCCCGCTGGCTGCTCGACCCGATCGAGCGCCTGGACCAGCTCACCCATCGTCCTCGCTTGGTCGGGAGTGAGCTCGTGTTCGTCGACGCTGGACGTCGTCGTGATCCCCGCGAATCCGCCGGACCGCTCAACAGTCACGCGCATGCGTCGATCATGTCACGCCGCATCGAGGACACCCGTCTGCTCCCAGGCGTCCCGGACCGCCTCCTGCTGCGAGCTCGCTTCCCCGAACAGATCACCGGCCGCGGAGATGGTGGCAGCCGCCGCGTGGGTGAACTGGGAGTCGCGCCGCAGCCGCTGGGTCAGGGTCTGGTACCAGATCTTGCCCGCCTCCTCCCAGGCGTAGCCACCGATAGAGGCGGCGGCCAGGTAGAAGGCCCGATTGGGGATCCCGGAGTTGATGTGCACGCCCCCCCGGTCCGCGGTCGTCGTCACGAACCTGCTCATGTGATCGGGTTGGGGATCCTTCCCGAGCACCGGGTCGTCGAACGCCGTCCCGGGCGCCTTCATCGATCGAAGCGCCCGGCCTTTGACGTTCGGCATCAGGAGACCCTCGCCGATCAGCCAGTCCGCCTCGTCGACGGTCTGCTTCAGGCTCCATTGCTTCACGAGCGTCCCGATGACGTCCGAGTTCGACTCGTTCAGGGCTCCCGACTGACCTCGGTACTCGAGGTTGGCGGTGAACTGCGTGACGCCGTGGGTCATCTCGTGGCCGATCACGTCGATGGCTGCGGTGAAGCGCTCGAAGATCTCGCCGTCGCCGTCGCCATACACCATCTGCGTGCCGTCCCAGAACGCGTTGTCCATGTCCACGCTGTAGTGCACGGTCGAATCCAGGCGCATACCCTGGTCGTCGATGCTGTTGCGGTTCAGGACCTCACGGTAGAAGTCGTAGGTCGATCCGGCGCCGTCGTACGCCTCGTTGACGTCGACGTCCTCCACGGCCGCATCACCTTCCCCGCGGACCCGCGTGCCAGGGAGCACCTCGAGGTGTTTCGCGTCGTACCCGGTGCGCCGAAGCTCTCCACACGGCGTGAAGCCGAAACGCATCGAGCCCAGGATCTGGCGTCGTTCCCGCAAACGCCCCGCCATGCTCACCGCCCGGAGCGCCCGGTCACGCTGCCGTTCGGTCCCGTTCTTCGCGATCTGCTTTAGAACGTGTGGAGGAACGATGGAACAGATCGTCGTCATGGCTCGTCTCCTCTCGCATCGCCGCCGCGGAACGCCGCGACGTAGGCGTCGAAGTCCCACCCCTCCAGGAACTTCTGCGCTCCGCGACGGCCGTTGTCGAACAACATGTCCTGCGTCAGATCGTCGAGGTCGAAGTCGGTCGCTTTCACCGTGCCGGTGTCGACGAACATCGTGCGTGCGAGGACCGACGGGTCGTCGACGTGCATCTGGTCATGGAAGTTGGTCATGGTGCCGACCATGGCGCGCGCGAGGCCGAGGGAGCCCTTCACCTTGAATCGATGCACCACCGTGGCCGGGGGCTTCGCGGAGAGCTTGATGCCGAACGTCGGCCAACGCGGTGGCTTGCCGTCGGTGCGGTCGAAGACCTCGATCGGGAAGTTCGAGAGCATCCCGCCGTCGACCATGAAAGAGCGAACCTCTTTGCCGTCTTCGTCGCGACCCGTGAACCGGACCGGCTCATAGAAGAACGGGATCGACATCGAGGCTCGCACGGCATCGGCCACCAGCTGGTCGTCTGCCTTCAGGCCGTAGCGCGCATAATCCCACGGCAGGCGCACCAGCACTCCCCTGCTGACATCGGAGGTCATCACGACGAGCCGGTACGCCTTCTCCGGTGGGAGGGACGAGTTCGGATCGTCGATCCGGAAGTCTCCGAATGCACGCTTGCCGAGGGTCGTGAGGAGCCCGTCCAGCCACTCGTGCAGGTAACGGCCCTCGTAGATCCCCTTCTCGAACAGGATCGAGAGCCCCTTGCCCACGCTCCCGAGGTGGTCGATGAATCCCTCGTCCTGGAACCGCCCGTAGTCGACCGTGCGCATCACGGTCGCGAGCTCCTTCGGCTCCATGCCCGCGGCGACAAGCGCCCCCACGATCGCGCCGGCCGAGGATCCCGCGATCCGGTGGACGGTGTAGTCGGCGTCGCAGAGCGCCGAGTACGCGCCCACCAGCCCGATGCCCTTGACGCCTCCGCCTTCTAGGACGAGGTCGGCGTCCATGCTCCGCTCCCTCCCTGCGGGCAGCGGGCCACTAAGACCGTAGGCCTCGACGGCGGCAGATGCAGTCGGCCGTCGTGGTCATTCACGCCTCCCCCATGTGGCCGATAGAAGGAGTGGCTTCGAGGCTTCATCGTGGTACCGCGTGGTGCCCGCCCACGATCGATCGTGCGACGAGGCAGCCTATGCCAGGCAACGGCATCTCCATCACCTCCCGGCGGGACGACACGGCGGGGTTCGCGGGCAGGCTCTACGGCCGACTCGCGGGCCGGTTCGGTCGGTCTTCGTGAACGTGGACCCGATCTGCCCGAGCCACGGCGCAAGCGTCCGCTGCCCGGTCAGGTTCTTGACTTCTGGCGACCATCCCCCGTACAGGATCGATGTCGCCGAGAGTAAGGGAACAAGTCATTCTGTGCCCCGACCGGTCGGGCATTTGCGGGTTAGCGACGTCTGCGCTGGGACCTACTGGATTGGTAAGCGCCTGCGCGTTCTTGGGCGGGCGACGAGCGTCTTCCCCGTCCCCAGTCTGATGGGGGACGGCACCGACAGGGTGCTCAACGTCGAGGGCGTCCCCGTCGTCGTCGATCTCACCGTCACCGACCGGGGAGATGCTCCGCCTGCCCACCGGGCCGGCCGAACCACAGTCGCCGGGCGGGCGGACGAGGGTCCCAGCAGGTACCGGTCTACGTTTGATGGAGTAGCCCTCTCACCCGGGCTCGCGGATACTTGGGTCAGCCCGTGAGTGAAACCGAGCCCAAGCCGTCATTCTGGTCGACGATTCCGGGCGTGCTCAAGGCTCTGGGGGGCCTCATCCTCGCGGTGGCAACGCTTCTTGGAGCGCTCACCGCCGCTGGCATCTTCCCTGGGAGGGATGATGCGTCCTCGGATGAATCTCAGTCGGATAACCCTCCATTGGACGGGACGTATCGCGTGACGGTACGCCTCGACGACTACCTCGGAACCCTCGCGCCGGGCGACGAGCTCTGGGGTGAAGCGGATCCCGTGGAGGGCATGGAGTGGCCCGAGCAAATCTGGATTTTCGAGGAGGAGTCAGGTTCGTGGAAGGTCCCCGAACGGCGCCAGCTAGACGGATTCCGCCAGTCCGACGGCACATACTTGGATACGGCGATCGCTCGGTGTAATGGCGACCCCGATACGAAAGTCAGGCGAGTGTTTGAACCGATGAGCACAGAGCCGCTTACGGGCACGCTGACGATCAATTGGAGGTGTGGAACGACTGAGGAAGTGAATGCCACCTTCAGCGTTGATGAGACCTCCTCGGAAACCTAGAGAAGATCCGGTGACCCTTCCTACGGTGCTTCGCTGTTCTGTGCCCTGCTGGGGTCCGCGTGGCAGAGAGGAGTTCACGGGATGACCGAGACGATCTATCAGGTGACGAAGTTCGGTGACGGATTCCACGGTCCGGGCCGTGGAACCGTGGATGAGGCCCTGACGGTGTTGAAGCCGAAGCTCGACAAGATCATGGGGCCGTACCAGTTCCGGGGTGCGAAGAAGACGTTCACGCAGAAGCAGCTCCTGGAGCAGTTAGAGAGGCGTGCGCCGAGGCTCAAAGTTGGGGAGAAGCTGGTCGTGATGGGCTCCGACACGGGTCAGCCTTCCTTCGCGCTGCGGAGATGGGAGGTCGAGGAGGAAGCAACCGAGTCCCCCCTCATCACGTTCGCGAGGCGGTTCGTGGGCAAGTCGCCGTACCGGCTCGGCGCGACCGGCCCGCCCGGCGACTCGGACTGTTCGGGGCTGACGTTGAAGGCGGTGAAGGATGTATACGGCGCCTCGCTGCCGCACAAGGCTGACTTCCAGATGCGGGACCCTCACAT
>JBOGVO010000261.1:0-6843 GCA_050692855.1 Actinomycetota bacterium
CCCGAAAGGCCAGCTCCACGAACTCGCGCACCGAGTGGGTCTGGCCGGTGGCCACCACGTAGTCGTCGGCTTCGTCCTGCTGGAGCATCAGCCACATGGCCCGCACGTAGTCGCCGGCGAAGCCCCAGTCTCGGCGGGGGCTGAGGTCGCCCAGGGCGAGCTCCTTCTGGCGGCCGAGCTTGATGCGAGCCACGGCAGTGGTGACCTTGCGGGTGACGAACTCCATGCCCCGGCGGGGACCCTCGTGGTTGAAGAGGATGCCGCTGCAGGCGAAGAGGCCGTAGGACTCCCGGTAGTTCACGGTGATGTGGTGACCGAAGACCTTGGCCGCCCCGTAAGGGCTGCGGGGGTGGAAGGGCGTGCGCTCGCTCTGGGGGGTCTCGCGGACCTTGCCGAACATCTCGCTGGAGGAGGCTTGGTAGAAGCGCGTCGGGTTCTCCCTGCCCCCCACCAGGCGGATGGCCTCGAGCATGCGCAGCACGCCCAAGCCGGTGACGTTGGCGGTCAGCTCGGCCTGGCGGAACGACAGCGCCACGAACGACATGGCACCCAGGTTGTAGACCTCGTCGGGCTGGGCGTACTCCAAGGCGGCGATGAGCGATGACAGGTCCTGGAGGTCACCGCCGACGAGGTCGACGTAGGGCAGCTCTTCGGCCACCAGGTCAACCCGCGGGTTGTTCTGGCCCTTGACGAGGCCGAAGACGTCGTAGCCCTGATCGTGCAGGAACTGGGCCAGGTGCTGGCCATCCTGACCGGTGATCCCGGTGATGAGCGCTCGGGGCATACCACTCCTCGCCGATGCACCCCTCGTGAGCCCGCCGGGTGCGAGTCTCGACCATACCGGCCCATGTCGGCGGGAGCTCCCTGACGACGCAAAGGCTCGGCGCCGGGCTCGGCGCCGGGCTCGGCGCCGCGGTCACCGCCGCGGAGGCAGCGGCGAGCGCGGCCAGAAAGGTCGCCGACACGATCGGGCCGGCGCTCACGTGGCTCGTGGAGCCCCGATTCGCGAAGGACGCCGGCGAGATGGCGGCCGGAGCGGCCCGGGTGCTCGACGGTCAGTGGAAGGCCTCGCAGACCGAGATGGTCGAGGCGGCCACGTCGTTCCTCGGCGCGCTCGTGCCCGAGATCGCCCAGGGGGTGGCGGACCAGGTCGACCTGACCGCGATCGTGCGCGACCGCGTCGACGTGAACGCGATCGTCGACGACGTCGACATCGAGCGCATCCTCGATCGGGTCGACCTGGACGCGCTGGTCGACCGCATCGACGTCGACGCGATCGTCGAGAAGGTCGACATGGAGCGGCTGGCTCGATCGTTCCCGGTCGAGACGGTGCTGGACCGGGTCGACGTGAACGAGGCCGCCGACCGCATCGACGTCGACCGGGTGATCGCCCGCACCGACCTCGCCTCCGTCGTCGACCGGCTCGACCTGAGCGAGATCGCGGAAGAGGTCATCGACGACATCGATCTGCCGCGGCTGATCCGGGAGTCCTCGGGCGCGATGGCGAGCGAGACCGTGCAGACGGTGCGGGTGCAGGGCATGAACGCCGACCGCCTCGTGTCGCACGTGGTCGACAAGGTCCTTCGCAGGGAAGCGCGCGAGCTGCTGCCGCCCGAGTCCGAGCCGGGGGCGCCCTCGTGAGCGGTGCCGCGGTGTCGAGCGCTCGCGGCTTCCCGCCCGAAGCGGCGGAACGTCAGGGGCTCCGCGCGGGCGTCGTCTCCCGCTTCGGCGCCATGGTCATCGACCTGCTCTACGCCGTCGTGCTGCTCGGCGCCGCCTACCTCGCGGTCGCCGGCTTCCGCCTCATGCGCAGCGCCCGCACGTTCACGTGGCCGCAACCCTCGTTCGCGCTGACGCTGGCCGTCGGCGCCGTCGTCATCGTGCTGATGCTCGCGATGGCGTGGTCCTCGACGGGACACACGGTGGGGATGCGGATGATGGGCCTGCGCCTCGTCGGTCGCCGCGGCCGGCACGTGCGGCCCCTCGCGTCGTTCCTGCGGGCTGTGACGTGCGTGGCTTTCCCGCTCGGGCTGCTCTGGAGCGCGGTCAGTCGCCGGAACGCCTCGGTGCAGGACCTGATCTTCGGCACGAGCGTCGTCTACGACTGGCACAAGCGGGTGCCCGGCGCCCGCGCCGACCGAGCGACGCCCGGCGTCGGCGGCACGACCCCCGAGCCCTAACCGACGCGCTCGGGGTGCGTGTACACGTTGCAGCGGCCGCCGCGCACGAAGCCGACGATCGTCATGTTGAACCGCTCCCCCGCCTCGACGGCGAGCGAGGACGGCGCGCTCACCGCGCTCACGATGGGGATCCCCGCCACCGCCGCCTTCTGCACGATCTCGAAGCTCGCCCGTCCGCTCACCTGCAGCACGTGATCGGCGATCGGTACGCGCGCGACCAGCACCTGCTCCCCGATCACCTTGTCGACCGCGTTGTGGCGGCCGACGTCCTCCCGGAGCGTCACGAGCTCACCCACGGACGTGAACAGGCCCGCGGCGTGCAGGCCGCCCGTGCGATCGAACACGCGTTGCCGTTCGCGCAGCCGATCGGGAAGGGAGACCAACAGCTCGGACGTGATCACCGGCCCGCAGGCGACCGGAGCGCACCGCACCTCGACGTCGTCCAGCGCCGCCTTGCCGCAGACACCGCACGACGACGTCGCTGAGAAGTTGCGGTGGAGCCGCTCGTGGTCGAACGGGCGATCGAGCGTGACCGTCACGACGTTGTAGCGCTGCTCCTCGTCGCCGAGATCGTCGCAGTAGGCGACCCGCCGCACCTCGTCCGGCGCGATGAGCCCTTCGGTGAACAGGAACCCGACCGCGAGCTCGTGATCAGCTCCGGGGGTGCGCATGGTGACGGCGACGGCGCGTGCTTCCTGGCCGGGACCGCCGGCGCGGATCTCCATCGGCTCCTCGGTCGCGAGCGTGTCGGGCCGCTCGCTCCGCACGCCGTCGTGCACGGCCGTCACGCGCACCGATGTGATGTTGCGGCGGAGATGATCGGATGTGGCCATCACCTCCAGTATCGACCGGGTCGCCCGCACGGTCACGCGCGTTCATCCTCGAGCTCGCGCAGGAGCAGCGCCTGCGCGAGGATCATGCGCTCGATCTCGGCTGGGACCGCGCCCTCGGTTTGGAACCGCGCGACCCGGGGTCGTATCGTCCGAGCGCCGCACACCGAACGACCGCACACCGAGCATCGAACGACGTCGTCCACAGAAGGGACCACCGAGACCATGAAGTCAGGACTCGAGATCGCTCAGGAAGCCGAGCTCCGACCGATCGCCGACATCGCCGCCGCCGCGGGCATCGAGGCCGACGAGCTCGAGCTGTACGGGAAGCATCGCGCCAAGATCGACCTGTCGATCCTCGACCGCCTCGCCGACCGCCCCGACGGCAAGCTGATCATCACCACCGCGATCACGCCGACCAAGGCCGGCGAGGGCAAGACGACGACGAGCGTCTCCTTGACCGAGGGACTCGGAGCGATCGGTCGACGGGTGATGCTCTGCCTGCGAGAGCCGAGCATGGGACCGGTCTTCGGCATCAAGGGCGGCGGCAACGGCGGCGGCTACGCGCAAGTCGTGCCGATGGAAGAGATCAACCTGCATTTCAACGGCGACTTCCATGCGGTGCAGGCCGCCCACAACCTGCTCGCCGCGGCCCTCGACGCGAGCGTGTACCACGGCAACGAGCTCGGGATCGACCCGCAGACGATCACGTGGCCTCGCACGCTCGACGTGAACGACCGGGAGCTTCGCTACACGGTGGTCGGGCTCGGCGGCGCCGCGCACGGGTACCCACGCGAGAACGGGTTCGTGATCGTGGCCGCCTCAGAGATCATGGCGGTGTTCGCGCTCGCCTCCGACGTGCAGGATCTGCGCCGTCGTCTCGGCAGCATCGTGGTCGCGAGCGCATCGGGCGGGAAGCCGGTGACCGCCGAGGACCTGCAGGCCGCGGGCGCCCTCACCGTGATCATGAAGGACGCGATCAAACCGAACCTGGTGCAGACGCTCGAAGGACAGCCGGTCCTCGTGCACGCCGGCCCCTTCGGCAACATCGCTCACGCCAACAACTCGATCATCGCCGACCGGGTGGCGCTGAAGCTCGCCGACTACGTCGTCACGGAAGGGGGCTTCGCGAGCGACCTCGGCTTCCAGAAGTTCTGCGACATCGTCTGTCGCAGCGGAGGGTTCAGGCCTAGCGCGGCGGTGCTCGTGACGACGATCCGCGCCACCAAGTCCCACGGAGGCACCCCGTTCGCGGAGCTCGGCACCGAGGACCTCGATGCCCTGCGGCGCGGCATCGACAACCTCGCGGCCCACGTCGAGATCGTGCGCCGGTACGGCCTGCCGTGCGTGGTCTCGATCAACAACTTCCCGACCGACACCGAGGCCGAGATCGAGCTGATCCGCGAGCTGGCCGTGCGGGCCGGTGCGGAGACCGTCGTCGTGAACCGGGGATTCGCCAAGGGCGGGGAGGGCGCGATCGATCTCGCGAACGCCGTCGTGGAAGCGTGCGAGAGACCGAACACGTTCGAGTTCCTGACCCCGGCGGGCACCGACATCGAGCAGCAGATCGAGGCGATCGCGACGCGCGTCTACGGTGCCGAGGGCGTCGACCTGCTGCCCCAGGCCGTGAAGGACATCGCTCGGATGCGGGACCTGGGCTTCGGCGAGCTCCCGGTCTGCATGGCGAAGACGCATCTCTCGCTCAGCCATGACCCCTTCTCGTTGAACCGGCCCACCGGCTTCCGCCTCCCCGTGCGCGGTGTGGTGCCGAGCGCGGGCGCAGGCTTCGTCGTCGCGCTCTGCGGTGACATGCAGCGCATGCCCGGCTACGGCAGGACGCCGGCGTTCCACCAGGTCGACGTGGACGAGCACGGCCGTACCGTGGGCTTGTTCTAGCGGTGGCCAAGCGCCGCTCCATGGCTCACCATGGCCACATGGTCGATGCAACAGCCTCCCGGCACCGCACCATCGGGGATCGAGCGGCCGACACGTTGCGGAACCCGCCGATCCAGCGATTGGCGTCGTCGAGCGCCGCCGCGCTCATCACCGGCGTCGTGGTGGGCGGGTTCGGCGCCCGGCTCGCGATGCGACTCTCCGCGATGGCCACCGACGACTCGCGGATCGGCATGATCACCGAGAACGGCAATCGGATCGGCGACATCACGGGTGGGGGCACGGTGGGGCTGGTGTTGTTCGTGGGGCTCGTCTCGGGGCTGGCGACGGGCATCTTCCTGTTCGCGCTCCGCACGGTGTTGCCGGCTCGCTTCCTCCCGCTTTCGATCTCGATCGTCTTGCTCGGCTTGGGCGGCGTGACGGTGATCGATCCGGGCAACCCCGACTTCACGATCCTCGGGAACCGCCCGCTGAACGTGGCGATGTTCATGGCGCTCTTCCCCGCGTTCGCGTGTCTGTCCATCTGGCTCGCCGAGCGCTTCGATCGTTGGCTCGCGCGGCGTCACCTCGTGCGGTCGGCGCCTTTGACCATGGTGGGCACGGCGGGAGCGTGCCTGCTCGGCGTGCTCGGCACCAGCATCCTCGTGGCCGCCGCCGGGCCGATCGGGGGAACGGCCATCGTGATCGTCGCCGTGCTCGGTTCCGTCGCGGCGTTCGCGCATGGGAGCGCGGCGCTCTGGCTCCGATGGATCGCTCTCGTCGCGCTCGCGGTCGGCACGGCCGCCGGGCTCGCCACGCTGGTGCAGGACGTCGAGACGATCCTCGGCTGATCGGTCACGCTTCCGGCGGCATCACGCAGAACTCGTTGCCCTCGGGGTCGAGCATGACCGCCCAGACGTTGCCCTCTTCCTCGGCCCAGTTCCGCAAGGTGGCACCGAGTCCCTCGAGGCGGATCACCTCGTCGTCGACGGTCTCATCGGCGACGAGGTCGATGTGGACCCGATTCTTGCCGGCCTTCGGCTCCGGCACCTCGGTGAAGAACAGCACGGGCAGCCCTGGTGGCTCGTCGTCGGGCGGCTCGACCATGACGCTCGGGTCGTCCTCGAGGTCCTCGACGCCCTTGGCCGCGAGGCGCTCGATCTCGTCGGCGTCGTAGGGGGCCACCCGCCAGCCGAGCGCCGTCGCCCAGAACCTCGCGAGCGGCGCCGCGTCCTCGCAGTCGAAGACGATGGCGTCGATGCGCACGAGGCGAGACTACGCGGACCGATGACGCGAGGCCAGGGCCCGCAGGGTGTCCGGCCTCCTCACCCGCTCAGCCGCAGCCCGAACGCCTCCCGGCATCGCGCGAGCAGGACAGCGGCGCGTTCCCTGACCTCGGCGACCTCATCGAGCAACGCGCGGCGCCGCGCCTCGTCCACGAGCGACGTCGCGTTGATCTCCACGTTGGCCTTCGCGCCCAGGACCGACGCGTACAGCATGCCCGCGGCCGACATGCCGTCGCTCGCGGCATTCGGGTTGCCCATGGCGGTGGCTTCCTCAGCGAGCTCCATGAGGTCGACGGCACGACGAGCGATCTCGAGCGGCACCGCCGCGGCACCCGCGAGCCCTCGCTGGATCGCGGCGCCGCGGGACGCCTTCTCGATGTCGGTCTCCTTGGGCAGGCGGAACGACGCCATCACATCCTCGAAGGCCGCGGCGTCCCGGCCACCGAGCACGAGGAACTCGGTCCGGGCCTCGTCGGCCCGTTCGACCAGGTCCCGCATGCGCTCCTCGAGGTCCTCGAACCCCTTTTTGCCCAACGTGAGGCGGCCGACCATCGCGATCAGGGCCGCTCCGGTGGCCCCTGCGACCGCCGCCGCCGCGCCACCTCCGGGCGTCGGATCCTTCGATCCCATCACCTCGAGGAACCCGTCGAGCGTCATGGTCCCGAACCGTGCGTC
>JBOGVO010000262.1:0-2792 GCA_050692855.1 Actinomycetota bacterium
GACTTCTTCCGAGCGGCGGGCTTGCGAGCCGTGGATCTCTTGGCCGTCGACCTCTTGCGCGCTGCCGACTTCTTGGCGGCGGGCTTGCGAGCGGCGGTCTTCCTGGCTGCTGCCATGCCTCCTCCCCTTTCCTGCTGATCGTCGGAGCTTTTCGTCGACCCGAGTCGGACGTTCTTCAGGACGCCATGCGCTTCAGGCGTCGGCGCTCCCGTTCGCTCATACCGCCCCAGACGCCGTAGCGCTCATCGCGTCGGAGGGCGTAGTTCAGGCACTCGATGCGGACGGGACACTCGCTGCAGATCCGCTTGGCCTCCCTCGATGAGCCTCCCTTCTCGGGGAAGAAGATCTCCGGGTCGTATTCGCGACATCTCGCTCGTTCTTGCCAAGGGATGTAGTGGTGCACGCTCGTCTCCCCCCGAAATCACATCCGTGTGATTCTGAGGGAAGAACCACCCCGATGACAAGTGCTCCTTCGAGGAAGTTCTCTGCCTCATCCCTCGCCTTGCGCCCATGGTGTCGGACCCACGGCCAACTCGCAAGTCGATCCGGCCCGAATCACACGGTCAGGTCGCCTGACGACTAACGTCAGGATGCCTGACGTGATGAGCGCTCCACCCGCCCGTACGTCGTCGTCCGCACGGCCGGCGTGCGGCCGATCGCGAGGATGGACTCGTCGAACTGCTCCGGCGTCATCTCGATGCCCCACTCGGCTCCCGCCATGCGGCTGATCGTCTCCTCCATGAGCGTGCCCCCGAAGTCGTTCGCTCCCGATCGAAGGATCGCCCGGCACGCCTCGACCCCGAGCTTGACCCACGAGACCTGGATGTTGGGGATCTGCCCGTCGAGCATGATGCGCGCCACCGCGTGCATCCGCAGGTTCTCGTCGAAGGTGGCGCCCGGGCGAGCCTTCCCCGACAGGTAGATCGGCGCCCGTTGGTGCACGAACGGCAACGGCACGAACTCGGTGAATCCCCCTGTGTCGGCCTGGATCCGGGCGAGGCGTCGCAGGTGTCCGACCCAATGCGGCGGCGCGTCGACGTGGCCGAACATGATCGTGCTCGAGCTCCGGATGCCGAGACCGTGTGCGGTCCGGACGATCTCCTCCCACGTGTCGGCGGGGAGCTTGCCCTTGGTCAGGACCCAGCGCACGTCGTCGTCGAGGATCTCCGCGGCGGTGCCGGGGATCGTGCCGAGCCCGTGGGCCTTCGCCTCCGCGAGGAACTCCTCGAACGACACCCCGAGCTTGGTGGCGCCGTTCAGCACCTCCATCGGGCTGAACGCGTGCACGTGCATGTGGGGCGTCCGGCGCACCACTGCGTCGACCACGTCGAAGTAGAAGGACCCGGGCAGGTCCGGGTGGATGCCACCCTGCATGCACACCTCGGTCGCGCCACGCGACCAGGCTTCCTCCGCGCGGTCGGCGACCTCGGTCAGGGTCAACGTGTAGGACTCGTCGTCGACCTCGCGCTGTGCGAACGCGCAGAACCGGCATCCCACGTAGCAGACGTTCGTGAAGTTGATGTTCCGGTTGACCACGTAGGTCACCTCGTCCCCGACCGCTTCAGCGCGCAGGCCGTCGGCGACGGCACGGAGGGCATCGAGCGCGGAGCCTTCCGCTCGGAAGAGCGCGAGCGCCTCGTCGTCGGTGATCGATCGATGGCGTTCGGCCTTCGCGAGCGCCGAGCGGATCTCGGCATCGAGCCGCTCCGGCGAGACCCGCGCACGCGCCCAGGCCGCCGTGACGGCCGGCATGTCGGCCTCGCCGTAGACGATCTCGGCGTCGTCCCGGAGCCCGGCGTCGGCGGCCTTCGAGTAGGTGAGCGCGATCGTGCGCGGTTTCCAGCGGACGTCGGGGTCCTGCCACGCGATCGGCTCCGGCCGCCGGCCCTGTCGCGCGCGACCGTCGCCGCCGATCAAGGACGCGACCGGCCCGCGCATCTTTCCCGCCAGGAAGGGGTCCGGTCTCGTCGCGAACTCGGGGTACACGGTGAGGCGCTCGCGCAGCGTCTTGCCGCGTGCGGCCGTGGTCGCGGTGAGGGCCCCGATCGACGGCCACGGCTTCTCGGGGTTCACGTGATCGGGCGTGATCGGGGAGACGCCGCCCCAGTCGTCGATGCCGGCATCGAGCAACCGCAGGCGCTGGGCGGCGTCGGACAGGTTCGGCGGTGCCTGCACGTGCATGCGGGGTCCCAGCACGACCCTGGCGGTGGCCACGGCCGCGAGGAACTCCTCGTCGCCCGGCTCGGGCGCTGCATGCATCGCCGTGCCGGGCTTCGCGCGGAAGTTCTGCACGATCACCTCCTGCACGTGGCGGTAGCGCCGGTGCAGGTCGCGGATCTCGAACAAGGCCTCGGCGCGTTCTCGCTCGGTCTCGCCGATGCCGATGAGGATGCCGGTGGTGAACGGCACGGCGAGCCGGCCGGCGTCCTCGATCGTCCGCAGCCGCACCGCCGGCACCTTGTCGGGCGATCCGAGATGCGGGCCTCCCCTCGCGGAGAGCCTGTCGCTCGCCGTCTCGAGCATGATGCCCATCGACGCGCTCACCTGCTTCAGGCGGGCGATCTCCTCGTACGACATGACGCCGGGGTTGAGGTGCGGCAACAGGCCGGTCTCCTCGATCACCTGGATCGAGACCGCGCGGACGTAGTCGAGCGTGGAGTCGTACCCGCGCTCGTCGAGCCACGCGCGGGCCAGCTCGTACCGCTCCTCGGGACGGTCGCCGAGCGTGAACAGCGCCTCCGTGCACCCGGCCTCGGCACCCGAGCGTGCGATCGCCACGGCTTCCTCGGGCG
>JBOGVO010000263.1:0-6081 GCA_050692855.1 Actinomycetota bacterium
CCCACGTGGCTTGGGGCTGAGGCTCCGCCCGCTCGAGGATCGCGCGGAACGGCACCCCTTGCCACGTGTTGTCGAGGGTCGTCCAGCCGGTGACGCAATGCATGTCGGCATCGACGGTCACGTTCGGCAGGGCGCGCAGCTCCTCGTAGGTCAGCCGGAAGGGGTGCTCGACCATCCCGGAGACCTCGAGGTCCCAGTTCGTGCCGTCGAACGTGGGGATCGGCCCGTAGTGCAACACCGGCCAGGTCTTGACCAGGCGTTGTCCCGGAGGGATACGCGGCGCGATCTCGGGCGGGTAGCTCTTCGTGAACAGGCCCATCAGTCCTCCTTCGCGACGTCGCGGCCACCGGATGACGGGGCCTCCGATCGCGCGGATCGCGCGATCGTGGTCCACGCATCGAGTGCGACGTCGACGTCGTCGTCGCTCACGTCGACGTGGGTGACCAGGCGCACGTGGCTCCCGATGTGCGTGGCGCCCACGCCGAGGACCGCGAGGCGCTCGACCGTGTCGAGCACCCCGAGCCCCACCGATACGGTGTCGACGAGGACCATGTTCGTTGCAACCTGTTCCAGATCGATCGAGCCGGGAAGCCGCTCCGCGAGACCCTCCGCGAGCCTGCGAGCGCGGTCGTGGTCCTCGTGCAGCCGCTCCGGGCCCCGTTCCAGCGCGACGATGCCGGCGGCGGCGGTGATGCCTGCTTGGCGCCAGGCGCCGCCGAAGAGGATCCAGAGGCGACGAGCCTCGGGCATGAGCTCGGCCGGGCCACACAGCAACGACCCGATCGGGGCGCCGAGACCCTTCGAGACGCAGAACATCGCCGTGTCGGCCTCGGCGGCGAACTCGGCTGCGTCGATGCCCGCGGCGGCTGCGGCGTTGAAGAGCCGGGCGCCGTCGAGATGCACGGGCACGCCGGCATCGTCGGCCACCTTCCGCACCGCCCGCAGCTCCTCGAGCGGCACCACGCGGCCGCCCGCCCCGCCCAGGGTGTTCTCGACCGAGAGCAGGTCGACGACCTCGACGCCGTAATACGTGTCGGGCTCGAGCAGGCTGCGCGCCTGCTCGGCGTCGATCCACCCGCGAGGACCCGGGTCGGTCGTGCGGAACGCGATCCCCGACATCGCGGCCGCGGTCATGACCTCGGTGCCGGCGACGTGGGAGAACGCAGAGCAGGCCACCAGATGCCCACTCGTTCGCACGTGCAGCGCGAGCGCGATCTGGTTCGCCATCGTGCCCGTCGGCACGTAAAGCGCCGCCTCCATGCCCAGGCGATCGGCCGCGAGCTCCTGCAGGCGGTTGACCGTGGGATCGTCGCCGTACCAGGCGTCGCCGACCTCCGCCTCGGCCATCGCCCTTCGCATCGTGTCCGACGGCGCCGTGACCGTATCCGAGCGCAGGTCGACGCGGAACGGTGCCATGGACCGCAGTCTACCGACCGTCGGCTCTCCGGCCGCCGCACATCAGTACAGGAACATCGGCTTGCCGTCCACGTGGCGGATCTTCGGCCGATACGCCTCACGGTCGTACAACGCATCGACGTCGACCCGCTTCACCCCCTGGCCGAGCACGGAGAGCGGCACGTTCGCGTAGTTCCCGTTCCGGAGCGCCACGAGGCGGCCGTGCACGCCTTCGATCGCGAGATCGGCCGCCATCACCGCGAAGTTGATGGCCACCATCAGGTCGAGCGAGTCGGGCGAGCCGGATCGCATCAGGTAGCCCAGCTGTTGGTGGATCGTGTCCGAGCCCGTGCGCTCCTTGAGCAGCGCGCTCGTGAGCTGTCCGATGCCACCGAGCTTGCGATGGCCGTAGGCATCCTCGGGACCGCCCTGCACCATCTCCCCCCCGGCGAGGATCGCGCCCTCGGAGATCGTCATCATCGCGTAGTTGCTCGGGTTGGCGGCCTTGTCGCGCATCAGCTGCTCACCGAGCCGCTCCACATCGAACGGCACCTCGGAGATGATCGCCCGCTCGACCCCGGAGAGATACGCGGAGACCAGCGAGGTCTCGCCGCTGTAGCGTCCGAACACCTCGACCACCGCGATGCGTTCATGCGAGCCGGCGCTCGTGCGCATCTGGTGCACGAAGTTCACGGTGCGTGTCACGGCGGTCGAGAAGCCGATGCAGTAGTCGGTGCCGTGCACATCGTTGTCCATCGTCTTGGGGATCGCGATGACCGGCACGCCCTCCTGGTGCAGGCGCAGGCCGAACGCGAGCGTGTCGTCTCCGCCGATCGGAGCCAACGCGTCGAGTCCGAGTCGCTCGATCACCCGCAGGGCGTGCGCCGTGTGGTCGCGCGGGCCGTCGTCGACGCGCCCCGCTGCCAGGAAGTCCGGCTCGTCGGACGGCTTCACCTTGGCGGGGTTCGTGCGCGAGGTGTGCAGGAACGTCCCGCCCGAGCGATCGATCGTGCGCACGACCCCGGGATCGAGCGTGAGCGAGTTCGCAGCCACGCTCTCGAGGTCGTCGGGGTCGGTCGCGACCAGCCCGCCCCAGCCTCGTCGGATGCCGATGACGTCGTGCCCCTCGGACGCCGCCCGCATCACGAAGGCCTTGATCGACGCGTTCAGCCCCGGCACGTCGCCGCCGCCGGTCAGGATGCCCAGGCGCATGGTCCGAAGCCTACGAGAGGACCGTGGCCGGACGCAGGAAGCGGACCGTCGATCGCAGAGGACCTGGGGCAGTCCCCCCGCCGGTGAGCAGACCCAGTCGCACGCGGCACAGACTACGACCGTCGCCCGCGAACGCGGTCCGATACGATGAGCACCGGAGGAACGATCGACCCGTGCATGTGCTCGCAGACTTCTTCCCGGTGATCAAGGGGCCACTCGAGGCCATCTTCATCGGCCTGCTCGTGCTGTTGGCAGGAGCCGTCGGCATCTTCGCGCTCTACATGTTCGCGAACCAGTTCCGGAACCCGGGTCGGGGCCGGCGCCCGCAGCGCTGACGAGCGGGCCCTCCCGTTTCCCTCAGGCGACGATCTCCGTGCCGGCCCGCCCGGCCAACGCCTCCGAAGCGTCGTGCAGGTCCGCGATCACAGCCCTCGCTCCCCCCTCGTTCACGAAGCCCACCGCCGCCTCGACCTTCGGCCCCATCGACCCGGCGCCGAACTCACCCTTCCTGAGCAGCGCCCTCGCCTCGGTCACGGTCAGACGATCGAGATCCTCGGGGTAGAACGAGCCGTACCCGCGCTGCACCTTCTTCACGTCGGTGAGCACGAGCAAGGTCGAGGCGCCCACCTCCTTGGCCAGGATCGCGGCCGCGAGGTCCTTGTCGACGACACCCTCCGCGCCGACCAGCCGGGGGCCGTCCTCGATCACGGGCACCCCGCCCCCGCCGCTCGCGATCACGATCACGTCATCGGCCACGAGCCGGGCGATCAGGGGCGTCTCGACGATCGAGTACGGGATCGGACTCGGCACCACACGCCGCCAGCCACCATGCGGGTCCGCCTTCATCGTGTAGCCACGCTCGTCCTCGAGCTGACGGGCCTCGGCCTCCTCGTAATAGGGGCCGATGAATTTCGTAGGGTTCGCGAATGCCGGATCGTCGGAGCGAACCCGAGTGAGGGTCAGCACGGTCGCAACGGGACGTTCCATGCCGCGTTCGAAGAACACGTCGCCGATGGTCACCTGCAGCAAGTAGCCGATCTGCCCCTGGCTCTCGGCGCCGCACACGTCGAGCGGCATCGGGTGGACGGCCCCGGCGGTCGCCTCCTGCTGCAGCAGGATGCGACCGACCTGCGGCCCGTTGCCGTGGGTCACGACGACCTGCCAGCCGGCGGCGGCGATGTCGGCGACGCGCTCGGCCGCCTCGCGACACGCCCGGTACATCTCGTCGAACGTGTCCTCCGCGCCCCGCCGGAGTAGGGCATTGCCACCGAGGGCGACGACGACCCGTTCCATCGGAGCCCAGTCCCCTCAGCCGAGCACGGGCTCGAGCACGTCGATGAGCTGCGGCGAGTCCGCGAGCACCTCGAGGTCGTAGCGCACGCGCACTGCCGGCTTCCGGATGTCGATCACGCCGCGCAGATCGATCGGGGTGCCGATCACGACGAGGTCGACGTCGGCCGCGTCGATGATCTTCTCCATCTCGTCGAGCTGGCCGTCGCTGTAGCCCATGGCGGGCAACACGGCGCCGACGTCGTACTTCTCGAACGTGTCGGCGATCGTACCGAAGGCCCATGGCCTGGGATCGACGATCTCGGCCGCGCCGTTGCGTTCGGCCGCCACCACGCCGGCGCCGATCTTCATCGAGCCGTGCGTGAGTGTCGGGCCGTCCTCGACCACGAGCACCCGCTTCCCCCCGATCGCCCCGGCATCGTCGACCGTGACCTTCGAGTTCGCCTTCACGACCGTCGCGGTCGGGTTCACCGCCGCGATCGTCGCGTCGAGCTGGGCGACCTGCTCGGGCGAGGCCGAGTCCATCTTGTTCACGATGATCACGTCCGCCGCGCGCAGGTTCGCCTCGCCGGGATGGTAGGTGAGCTCGTGACCCGCCCGAAGAGGATCCACCAGCGTGATCCAGACGTCGGGCGTGTAGAAGGGCAGGTCGTTGTTGCCTCCGTCCCAGAGCAGCACGTCGGCCTCCGCCTGCGCCTGCTCGAGGATCGCGCCGTAGTCGACGCCCGCGTAGATCACCGTGCCGCTCGTGATGTGGGGTTCGTACTCCTCGCGCTCCTCGATCGTCGTCTCGTACCGGTCGAGGTCTTCGAGCTCGGCGTATCGCTGCACGCGCTGCGCGGCGAGGTCGCCGTAGGGCATGGGATGCCGCACGGCGACGACCGTTTTCCCGGCCTCCTTCAGCGCCCCGGCGATCGCCCGGGTCGTCTGGCTCTTGCCGACCCCCGTCCGCACGGCGGTCACCGCCACGGTCGGGATCGACGCGCGGATCATCGTGTCGTGAGGCCCGAGCAGCACGAAGTTCGCGCCGGCCGCGAGCACCTCGCTGGCGGCATGCATCACGTGCTCGTGCGAGACGTCCGAGTAACTGAACACCACGTCGTCGACGTCGAGCTCATCGATGAGCCGAACGAGCTCGGACTCGTCGTAGATCTGGATCCCCCGGGGGTACGCGGCGCCGGCGAGCTCCGAGGGGTACCGCCGGTCGTCGATGAAGGGGATCTGCGTGGCCGTGAACGCCACGACGTCGCTGTTCGCGTCATCGCGATACACCGTGTTGAAGTTGTGGAAGTCGCGCCCCGCGGCTCCCATGATGAGGACGCGTCGCTTCGGCATGACGAGCTCCTTTCGGCGCGATGGCCGGTCGATCGGGAGTGTGTGATGCGCGGAGGCGACGCGCCTCGGGGCCTGCGCGCCGAGCGCCGTCCCCGCTCTTCACCGCGGAGCCTACCCCACGCGACCCGCCCGGGTCAGGGTGCCTCGCCTAAGATGGATCGAGATCGGACGGCTCGTCGATGTCGCGGAGGGTTCCGCGCTCCGGGTCGAGCGCCATCCAGGTGGCCTCGTCGATGACCGCCACCCGCAGGGCTTGCAGCCAGGCTCGGAGCGAGCGTTCCCCGTCGTGCAGGAGAACGTGCGCCGCCTCGCGCACGTTCGCCACCTGAACCGCCACCGGGAGTGGCCTGAAGCGGTCGCCCTCCTGCAGGGCTACCGCGTCAGCGGGAGCCTCACTCGCGATCCGCAGCATCTCCAGGATCACCGCGGTCGAGAGCGATGGCATGTCGCCGCCGGCCACGACGGCGAGATCGCGATCGACCACGGCGAGCCCCGCCACGGCTCCGGCCAACGGCCCTTCGCCCTCGCGGGGATCACGCGCGAAGCGGACCGGGGCGCCCGGAGGCATGGCCGGCTCGGGACCATCGGGGGCGAGCACGACGACGACGTCGCCGGTGACCTCCGCGAGTCGCAGCACGGCGTGATGCAGCACGGGCATGCCGGCGTACTCCGTCGTCAGCTTGTCGGCGTCGCCGAACCGTGTCGACCGGCCGCCGGCCAGCACCACCCCGCTCGCCGAGCCGGTCGTCTGACCCAGAACTAGTCTGCCTCTCGCTGCGATGCGGGCGGCCGCGTTCGGCGGCGGGTCGGGTCGTCTTCCTTGCGCGACTGCACGTACGCGTAGCCGAA
>JBOGVO010000264.1:0-10866 GCA_050692855.1 Actinomycetota bacterium
CCCCTGTACGGTCCCGCCCGGCGTGGCATCGAGACGTGTCGCGGCTCACATGATCGGAGGACGGATGATCTCAACGAGACGGAAGTGGGGGGCTCGCATCGGCGTCGCGGGGTGCCTCGTGGGCTCGCTCCTCACCTCGGTGGCGACGGCGCCCCCTGCGGCGGCCGCGAACCTCACCGCCTCACTCGTGCGCACCGTTCTCCTGTCCGAGCTCACACCCCCCAGCCCCGATCCCTCCGGCATCGCTTGGGACCCGGCTCAGGGGCGATTGATCATCGCCGATTCCGAGGTCGAGGAGATGGCGATCTACGACGACGTCAACCTCTGGGAGATCGATCTCGGGGGGAACGTGGTCGGCACGGGCGATGTCACCACGCCCGCGCCGGGGTTCTCGAACGAGCCGACGGGGCTCTCGTTCGATCCCGGAACCGGCACGCTGTTCGTCTCAGACGACTTCCGAGACAGCATCTTCCAGGTCAAGGCGGGCCTCGACGGTGCCTTCGGCACGGACGACGACGAGCTCGGCCCGACCTTGAACCTGGTGCCGTTCGGGAGCACCGACACCGAGGACGTGGCCTTCGACACCGGCGCGGGCGACCTCTTCGCATCCGACGGCGCGAACCGCGAGGTGTATCACGTCTCGCCGGGCGCCAACGGGGTCTTCGACGGAGCGCCTCCCGACGGCGACGACACCGCCACGAACTTCGACCTGGCGCAGTTCGGAGCGGTGAACGTCGAGGGGCTGGGCTACGACCCCGTGCGCGACACCCTCCTCGTGGTCGATTCCAACACGAGGAAGATCTACGAGACGACCACGGACGGCGCGCTGGTGAACACGATCGACTTCTCCGCGATCAGCCCTCGGGTGCGGCACGCCGAGGACGTGGTGATCGCACCCTCGCTCTCGGACCCCGGCGCGCCGAACATGTACCTGGTCGCGCGCGGGGTGGACAACAACTCGAACCCCAACGAGAACGACGGGAAGATGTACGAGCTCACCGTCTCGCCGGGCCCGATCGGGAACCTGCCTCCGGTCGTGGACGCCGGTCCGAACCTGTCGGTCTCGATGCCGGGACCGGCGACCCTCGTGGGTTCGGTGACCGACGACGACCTGCCGTCGGGTTCGACGGTCACCTCGTCGTGGAGCCAGCTCCCGGGGGCTCCGGGCACGGCCACGTTCGCCGATCCCACCTCACCGACCACCGACGTGACGTTCTCGGCGCCCGGCACGTACGTGCTGCGCCTGACCGCCGACGACACAGCGCTGCAGGCCAGCGACGAGGTCGAGGTGACCGTGAGCCCCGTGGGTGCCGCGGTGTTGGACATCCCGGTGGAGCGAGGCTCGGACGATGCGGAAGAGACCATCTCGGGCTCGGTGCTCCGCGGGAACGGCGACCTCGAGCTCGCCACCGACGCCACCCCCCAGACGGTGGGGCTCCGGTTCACCGGCGTGTCGATACCGCAGGGAGCCACGATCCTCGGCGCCCACGTGCAGTTCCGGTCCGACGAGACGAGCTCCTCGGACGTGACCGTCACGATCGAGGGCGAGGCGGCCGACGCCCCGGGCACGTTCAAGAAGACGGCCTTCGACATCTCGACCCGGCCCAGGACCGGCGCCGCCGTCGCGTGGACGCCCGATCCCTGGACCGCGATCGGTGAACACGGGTCCGCCCAGCAGACCTCCGACCTGAGCCCCGTGATCCAGGAGCTGGTCGACCTTCCGGGCTGGGGCGCCACGCTGGTGCTGATCGTGACCGGCGACGGCATCGGCAGGCGCACCGCCGAGTCCTTCAACTCGGGAGGAGCGCCGGTGTTGCACGTCGAGTACATGACCTGACACCGCCGGCGTAGCATTCCTACGTCGGCTGCAGGTATCTGCATGGCCGCGGACGACGTACCGTTCCTCGGAATGGCAACCGGTCCGCGTACCGCAACGCCCGCAGCGCCCCGCAGCGACCGCCCGCGACGACGGTGGAAGGTCGAGATCGGTGTGGTCGCGTGCCTCGCCGGCTCGTTCTTCGCGCCGATGGTCGCCGCCGCGCCGCCGGCGGCCGCCGCCGACGTCGTCGCCGCGCTCGTGCGCACCCTGCCCCTGTCCGGGCTCTCGCCGCCGAGCCCCGATCCGTCCGGCATCGCGTGGGACCCCGCGGCGAACCGTCTCATCGTCTCCGACTCCGAGGTCGAGGAGATGGCGATCTTCGACGACGCCAACCTCTTCGAGCTCGACCTCGGGGGCAACCTCACCGGCACGGGCGACATCACGCTGCCGGCACCCGGCGTCTCGAACGAACCCACGGGGCTGTCGTTCGATCCGGTGAGCGGACATCTCTTCGTCTCCGACGACCAGCAGAAGAAGATCCTCCGACTAGCTCCCGGCATCGACGGCGACTTCGGAACGCCCGGCGGCGTGCTCGTGTCGAGCGTCAACACGAACGACTTCGGGAACACGGACCCCGAGGACGTCGCCTACGACACGAGCTCCGGCGACCTCTTCACGGCCGACGGGTCGGGGCGCGAGATCTACCGGATCTCTCCCGGCAGCAACGGGGTATTCGACGGCGTCCCGCCCATCGGGGACGACACCACCTCACACTTCGACACCGCCGTCTTCGGCGCCCAGGGCACCGAAGGGTTGGCGTACGATCCGGTCCGGGACACGCTCCTCGTGGTCGATCCGGGGACCAAGAAGATCTTCGAGACGACCAAGGCGGGGTCGCTGCTCAACACGATCAGCCTCGCGTCGGCGGATCCCCGGCACGCTGAGGATGTGGTGGTGGCGCCGGCGTTCGCGAACCCCGGTCTGACGAACATGTACGTGGTGGCACGGGGCGTGGACAACGACTCCAACCCGAACGAGAACGACGGGAAGCTCTACGAGGTATCGGTCTCGCTCCCGCCCGTCGGGAACCAGCCACCGAACGTCCATGCCGGGTCGGACCAGACCGTCACGCTGCCGGACTCGGCGGCGCTCGGCGGCGCCGTCTCCGACGACGGGCTGCCCGAGGGCGCGACCCTGACGTCGACGTGGACCCAGGTCTCGGGCGCGGGCACGGCGACCTTCACCGACGTCTCGTCTCCCACGACCACCGTGTCGTTCTCGGCCCCCGGCACCTATGCCCTGCGGCTGACCGCCGACGACACCGACCTGCAGTCCGCCGACGACGTCGTCATCGCGGTGCAGGCGGAGGGGACGGCCACGCTGGACGTCTCCATCGCCACGGGCAACGACGACGCCGAGGAGAAGGCCTCGGGCGCGGTGAATCGCGCCAGCACCGCCCTCGACCTCGGGACGCTCGACGCCGGGGGGCAGACCGTCGGCCTCAGGTTCACGGACGTCTCCGTCCCCCAGGGCGCCACGATCACGGCCGCCCACGTGCAGTTCCAGGCCAAGAAGAGCATCACGCCCGTAACCCTCTTGATCGCGGCCGAGGCGTCCAACGACGCGGGCATCTTCACGACGCAGGCCTTCGGCATCTCCAACCGCCCGCGGACCTCCGCCGATGTCACGTGGACGCCGGAACCGTGGACGACCGCCAACGAGCTCGGGCCGAAGCAGAAGACGCCCGACCTCACCACCGTGATCCAAGAGGTCGTCGACCTGAACCAGTGGAGCGGCAACGCCCTCGTGCTGTTCGTCACCCGAGTCAGCGGAACGGGGAAGCGCGCAGCCGTGTCGTTCAACGGCTCCGGCGCGGAGCCGCGGCTGCACGTCGAGTACACGGCGAGCTGACCAGCACCCGGGGTCTCAGCGCGCCCGGTGTCTAGACGGCGCCGATGGCGCGGCCCATCACGACGCCACCGCCCGATGGCCTGGGGAGGTCGTCCACGACGCCGGACTGCGTCGCGAACATGGCCGCCTCGAGCCGAGAATGCACGCCGAGCTTCCGGATCACCCGCTGGATGTGCGTCCTCGCGGTCTGTGGGCTGATGACGAGCGTCCGCCCGATCTCCTCGTTCCCCGCCCCCTCGACGAGCAGGCGCAGGACCTCCTGCTCGCGCCGGCTCAGTCTCGAGAGCAGGCGCAGAGCGTCGCCCTGTTCCCGGCGCTGGGAGAAGAACACTTCGAACAGGCGCCCGAGCATGTGAGGCGGAACGAGCGTGTCGCCCCGATGCACCGAACGGATCGCGGCGATGAGCTCGGGCATCGGGATCTCCTTGGTGAGGTATCCGGCCGCCCCCGACTCGATCGCACGACGCAGCGTGTCGTGGTCGCCGTCGTCGGTCATCACGATCACCCGACAGGAGGGCAGGCGGTCAGCGATCACCGTCGTCGCGGTGGGGCCGTCGAGGCCGGGGAGGCGGGCATGCAGCAGCGCCACGTCCGGGCGTGCCCGCTCGGCCTCCGCCACGGCGTCCGATCCGGATCGCGCCTCCGCAACCACACGGAGGTCCCCCTCCATCTCCAGGACGATGCGCACGGCTTGCCGGAAGAGCGCGTGTCCGTCGGCGACGAGCACGCGGATCGGCTCGAGCTCCACCCTCACCGTCCCCCTCCTCGACAGCACCCCGCGGGATCGCATGAGGCTATCCGTGACCGTACGCTCGGGCACCGACCGTCCGACGTAGCCCCCCTACCGCTCCTGCACCAGCCCGGCCGGCGGCGAGGCCCGCCTGTCCGCCCCCGACGCACCCGGCTCGACCAGGCCGTTCCTCACGGCGAACGCCGCGGCCTCGAGACGCGAGTGGACCTGAAGCTTCGTGAGGATGCTCTGCACGTGGGTCCGCACCGTGTTCGCGCTGATGCCGAGCTCGCCCGCGATCGCTGCGCTTCCCGCCCCTTCCACGATCAGAGCCAGCACCTCGCGCTCCCGTTGGGTCAGAGCGCTGGTCAACAGGCTGGCCGGCGAGCTGTCCCTCCTCGACCTGGTGGGACTCGTGGGTCGGATCACCACGGAACGCCCTTCCAGCGCGCCCCTGATCGCCCGCACGACCGTCGCGAGACGAGCGTCCTTGGGGACGTACCCGCGGAACCCCGCCTTGATCGCGTCCGCGGGAGCTCGTTGATCGGTCGAAGCGGTCAGCGCGACGAGCGCGGCGTCGGGCTGCACCGCGAGGATCGCCCGGCCGGCCTCCAGTCCCTGCAGATCGGGCAGACCGATGTCCATCAGGACGACGTCGGGCCGTTCCAGCGCCGCCGCCGCGATCGCGTCGGCTGCCGTCCCGACGGGCCCCAGGACCCGGGCGCCCATCTGCTCGAGCGCGGATGCGATCACGTCGGCGAACAGCCGATGATCGTCGACGATCAGGATCGACGTCCCGATCATGTGGCCGCCGCCGGGATGCGCATCCGGAAGACCGGGCCACCGACGCCGGCTTCGAACCACAGCGAACCACCGTGGGCCTGCACCACCCGCTGCGCGATGAACAGCCCGAGCCCTTGTCCGCCGAGTGCGGCCCGCCGGCCCCTGACGAACGGCTCGAACATCACGGCGAGCTCGTCCGTGGGGACACCCTGACCCCGATCGGACACGCTCACGGTGGCGCCGCCGTCGGTCGCCTCCAGGGTCACCTCGACGTCCCCGTCGCCGTGCTGGAGGGCGTTGCGGACGAGGTTCGCCACGGCGATCCGCAGGAGCAACGGGTCGACCCGCACCACGGCCTCCTCGGGAAGATCGACGGCGATCTTCCGGCCGCTCTCCAGGACGGGGAGCGATCGGAGGGTCTCGCTCACGAGACGCACCAGGTCGGTTCGGCGGCGACGGATCGACGCGGCACCGACCGACCACCGCAACAGGTCGTTGACGGTGGACGTGAGCCGATGGAGATCGACCTGGGCCCGTTCCAAGAGCTGGCGGTCTCGATCACGCATCCGTTCCCGAGACGTGACGGCATCGATCGCCTTCTCGACCCCGAGCAGCGGGCTCCGGATCTCATGGGCGGTCCACGCGAGGCCGGCATCGATCGATCCCGCGAGCTCCCGAACGACGCCCCGGTGCGCCAAGCGATCGAGCGCGAGGCTCAGGCAGGCGCCAACGGTCTCGAGGAGCCCCGTGGCATCCTCGGAGGCGCCGCTCACCAGCACGACCGCATCGCCGGCGGACGTCAGGATCGGCGAGGCCCCGCCCAGCACGTCGGTTCCCGACCGCACGAGGGCGTCGACCTCCCAGGGTTCGCCGCCGCTTCGTGCCAGCGCGCTCCTGACGTCTCGCCCGATGCCTCGGGTCGCAACGAGCTTGGTCTCCTCTCCCGGCATGGCCTGGAGCCATGCGGCGACGGGCACCTCGAGGGCGCCCCACAGGAAGCGGACGACGATCCGTGCGGCCTGCTGCGGAGACGTCGCGTCCTGGAGATCCCGCATCAGCGGCGCGACCCCGGCGGAAGCCTCGACCAGCCTCCTGCCCTCCTCGATCGTGCCGAGGGTGCGCAGCAGTGAGGCCGTCTGTTCCCCGATCGCCTCGAATGCCTCGAGGCGATCGTCGATCGACGTACCGGGAGCCCCGACCTCGAGCACACCGAGTGCCTCGCCGCGAGATACGAGTGGCACGATGGCGAGCGATGCCCCCACTGGCCGGCGCAGATGGATCACGCAGGCCCGCTTCGTGACGACCGCCTCTCGACGCCGTGCCGATCGCTTGCGGCCCACGTCCTCCAGCCTCGTGCGCTCCGCCACGAGACGCAGGCGCCCCGTCGGGTCGAGCATCAGAAGCCGCAACGAGACGGCCGGCGTGCCGAGCGCGGAATCGACCAGCCGGAAGGTGGACTCGGCGGCTTCCGAGATATCGGTGGTCGGGCCGGGCGCGTGGAACGCTTCCGCGAGCGCCGTCGGAAGTATGGGGGAGGGGGGATGTAGGCTCATAGCATTACGTCGTTTGCACGGTGCGCAACTGTACGATGAGTCATGCGAACGACGCAACCCGACATCGGCGGCGACCGAGAGCTCCTCACCGCACCGAGGTGGTCCGCTCAACGTACGTGCGCGATGCTCGGATCCCTCTCGAGGCGTACGCGATCAGACTCGAAACGAGAGGGGGCGATGCGTTACTCGACGACGGGCGCGTCCATGCCCTTGGGCCGCGTCGGGTCGATGCGCACTCCCGGGCTCATCGTGGACGAGAGCACCAGCGACTTGATGTAGCGCCCCTTGGACGACGAGGGCTTCGCGCGCAGGATCTCGTCGACCACCACGAGGTAGTTCTCGAGCAGCTGCTGCTCGTCGAACGACTTCTTCCCGATGATCATGTGCACGTTCGCCGTGCGGTCGGCGCGGTACTCCACCTTGCCCCCCTTGATGTCGGCGACCGCCTTCGCGATGTCGTTCGTGACGGTGCCGGTCTTGGGGTTCGGCATCAGGCCGCGCGGTCCGAGCACGCGCCCGGCCTTGCCGACCGCGGCCATCAGGTCGGGGGTGGCGACGGCCGCGTCGAAGTCGATCGTGCCCTTCATGACCTCCTCGACCAACTCCTCGCCGCCCACGACGTCGGCGCCGGCCTCGGTCGCCTCCCGCGCCTTCTCCCCTACGGCGAAGACGCCGACGCGCACGGATCGGCCGGTGCCGTTGGGCAGCGAGACGGTGCCGCGGATCGACTGGTCGGCCTTGCGCGTGTCGAGCCCGAGTCGGAACGAGACCTCGACGGTCTCGTCGAACTTCGCGTCGGGCAGCCCCTTGAGGATCGTGATCGCGTCGGCGGGCATGTGCGTGTGCTCGTTGTCGAAGCTCGACGCGCCTTGCGTATAGCGCTTGCCGCGCGTGGCGGTCATGCGTCCACCTCCACGCCCATGCTGCGCGCGGTGCCCTCGATGATGCGCATCGCGTTGTCGACGTCGTTGGCGTTCAGGTCGTCCATCTTGCGTTCGGCGATGTCGCGCACCTGCGCCTGGCTCAGCCTCGCGACCTTGTCGCGGTTCGGCTCGCCGGAGCCCTTCTCGATGCCGGCGGCCTGCTTGATGAGCTCGGCGGCCGGCGGCTGCTTCGTGATGAACGAGAACGAGCGGTCCTCGTAGATCGTGAGCTCGACCGGGATCACCTGGCCGGCGAACCGCTGCGTGGCGTCGTTGTACTGCTTGCAGAACTCCATGATGTTCACGCCGTGCTGCCCCAGCGCGGTGCCCACGGGGGGCGCGGGGGTGGCCTGAGCGGCCCTGATCTGCAGCTTGACGAGTGCGAGCACCTTCTTGGGTGCCATGGTCGTTCACCTCCGTGCGGTTCGAACGGCTGTGGTCAGCCTCCCGCTCTCGTGACTGTCTTCTTGCGGGCTACGCTCGCTGACGCTCGCTTCTTGAGCCCGCCTGAACCCGATCGCTCAAACCTTCGACACCTGGTCGAAGCCCAGCTCGACCGGCGTCTCGCGGTCGAAGATGTTGACCAGCACCTTGAGCTTGGCCTGGTCGGCGTTGATCTCGCTGATGGTGCCGTTGAAGTCGGCGAAGGGCCCCGAGATGATGCGGACCACGTCGCCCTCGTCGAAGCCGAGCCGCACCTGCGGCTTGGCCTCCTCTTTCTTCACGACGAGGATCTTCTCGACCTCGCGCTTGGACAGCGGCGTCGGCTTCGTGCCGGTGCCGGCGCTCACGAACCCGGTCACGCCGGGCGTGTTGCGCACGACGTACCAGGAGTCGTTGTCGTAGTCCATCTTCACGAGCAGGTAGCCCGGGAAGATCTTCTTCTGCACGACCTGCTTCTTGCCCGACTTGATCTCCATCACGTCTTCCATGGGGATGTGGACGCGGAAGATCTTGCCTTCCATCTGCATCGTGTGGATGCGCGACTCGAGGTTGGTCTTCACCTTGTTCTCGTAGCCGGCATACGTGTGCACGACGTACCACTCACCGGGCCCGCGGAACGGATCGTCGGTCGCGGGCGCCGGCTCGGGCTCATGCTCGAGGACCTCGGGCTGGGAGGGCTCGGGGGGCTCGGGGGCCTCGGGGGTCGGGTCGGCCGCGGGCGGGGCCTCCGCGGGGGACATCGACTCCGGCGCAAGCTCGCCGTCGCCCTGGGCGGCCTCCATCTCGAGGTACTCCTCCTCGACGATGGGCTCGGCAGCCTCGACAGTTTCCTGCACGACCTCCTGGCCCATCTCATCGGCGGTCTGCTCCATGACGGCGGACTCGATCGTTGCCTCGGTGAGCACCTCTTCGGCGAGCTCCTCGCCCGCTTCCTCGACCTCGGCGGCGTCGCCGATCGCCTGTTCGAGCACGGCCTCGGCCGCCTCGGGCTCTCCCTCGTCGATGAGCTCGGCGGCGTCGTCGAGCCCCTCGCTCAGGATCACCTCGGCGCCGGCATCGGCGACGGCCTCCACGGCTTCGGCCTCGACGACGGCCTCGGCCATCGTCTCGTCGGCCGCTTCATCGGCGATCTCGTGCAGCTCGGCGGCTTCTTCGAGCGCGTCGGTGATCGGGGTCTCGGGCGTGGTGTCGACGTCTTCCATGGGGTCCTTGGTCTCCGGTGGATGCGGCGTGGGTTGTCAGGACAGGAGGTCGAGGATCGCCTTCGAGAAGACGAAGTCGAGGCCCGCGACGAAGGCCGTGGTCACGATCAGCGTGACCAGCACGACGATCGAGTACGAGGTCAGCTCACGACGGTTGGGCCAGTCGACCATCTTGAGCTCCTGCCGCACCTCCCTGAGGAACTGGCGGACGCCCGAGCGCTTGCGCTTCTCCTTGGTCTGCGCGCGGCGGGCGGCGGTCGCCGGAGCGGACGCGCGTTCGGCGCCCGAGCGCTTGCCTTGGCGCTCGGCCTTCTCCTGCATCCGCTTCATCTGTCGGTTCATGTGCTCCCCTTGCAGGCGCGGAGGGACTTGAACCCCCAACCGCCGGTTTTGGAGACCGGTGCTCTACCAAGTTGAGCTACGCGCCTCCGATGACTCGCATCACCCCGGAGGGGGGGATCGCTCGGAGGTTTGAGTATAGCGTGGCGCTCCCCCACCGGTCCTCGGGCGGGCACTAGCATCCGCCAGGTCATGGAGGCCCGCCGTCCCCAGCTCGCCGAGATCGGCCTGTTCCTGCTGGTCGTGGCCCTGCCGTTGGTGTTCACCCCGTTCTCCGCCAGTCCCTTCGGCGACGGGAAGCTGGTGGTGCTCGTGGCGGGATGCCTCGCACTCGCGGCCTCGGGCCTCGCCGCCGACCGCCGCATCTCGATCGTGGGCGGGGCGCTCGTCGCGGCGACGCTGCTCGCGGCCCTGTTCGGGGTGGATCCCCTGGAAGGCCTCACGGCCCGGACCACATCGAGCGGCGGCGGGCTGATCACGGTGGTCTGCGCGGTCGTCCTCGCCGCCCTCGGCGCCTCGATGCCGACGGGCCTGCGGGACCGCGCGACCCGCTGGTCGATCGGCGCGGGGGTGGCCGTGGCGGCGATCGGCCTGGCGACCCGCCTCGTCCCGGCGGTCTTCGAGGAGCTGTTCCCGGGCAGCGGGCTCTCCGGGTCGACCCTGGGCAATCCGGTGTTCGCGATCGCCTTCGTGGCCGCGGCGCTGGGGGCGCTGCTCGCCACGGAGCCACCGCCCGAACGGCGGTGGTTCTGGGTCTCGCTCGTCGTGATGACGCTCGGGCTCGCCGCGTTCGGCGAGCGGGCCTCGATCGTGTTCGCGATCGGCGCGGGCGCGATCGCGCTCTGGCGCCTCCCCTCGTCTCGCCGGCGCGTCGCGCGGGCACTCGCCGTCATCGTGGCGCTGCTCGTCGTGTGGCAGGTCGTCGATCCGCTGCTGCCGCTGCCCGGGAGCCTCCGGCCGCAGCTCGCAACGCTCAGCAGCGAGCGGGCGAGGTTCGCGATGTGGGAGGTGGGCCTGCGCAGCGCCGCCGAACGGCCCGCACTCGGGTGGGGACCGGGTTCGACGAGGTCCGCGCACATCGCGAACGCCACGGCGTCGGACCTCGAGACCTCGGGCCGGGGGGTCGCCGACGCGCACAACCTCTTCGTGAACGGCCTCGTCG
>JBOGVO010000265.1:0-11356 GCA_050692855.1 Actinomycetota bacterium
CGCCTGCTCCGGCGCCGCCTGCTCCGGCGTCGCCTGCTCCGGCGCCGGCACGTCGGGCGGCGGCGCGGCGGGCACCGGACCCTCGGCGTCGGCCGTCTCGTCGCCCTTGAGGACCCCGAGGATCGCCTCCATCTCGGTGTCGGAGACCTTCGCATCCCGCGCGTGGTCGTCGGCCGAGTTCGCGCGCGCGGTCACGAGCAAGGTCCGCAGGTTCGACTCGGCCATCTCCGCCCGGGCTTCGAGCTCGCGGACCTTCTCCGAGAGGGCGCGCGCGCGGTTCTCCGAATCGTCGCGGGCCTGGCGAGCGTCGCGGGCATCCTCACGCGCGGCGCGGAGCGCCGCTCGCAACTCCGCGGCCTCACGACCGAGGTCGACGACGCGATCCACTACGGCTCGTCCGAAGTCGGAGTAGCGGGCGGCGGTGGCGTCGCCGGTCGCTGAACCGGCGGTGCGCGGCTGCCGAGGCTTGCGCGGACGCCGCCCGATCGCCTCCTTCTCCCCGGCCCCTACCGGACGTGTGTCGAGCAGCCGGTACGAACCCTGGGCCGGCTCGAGGCGTTTCCGCCCGATCAGGGCGCGCACGGCGCGTGCCGTCGAGAGCGCGTCGGGGAACCCCAGGTCCCGGCCGATCTCCGCCGGGGTGACCTGCATCACCTCACCCACCGGCGTGCGTTGCGCGGCGGCGGCGAGGAACGCGTTCACTCGGTCGAGGCTCTGTTCGTTCATGTGAGGCAATCATGCCCGACCGTGGGCCTCGTCACCAGTGGTCGGCGCACGGAACCCGAGGGGGACCGGCAGGGAGCCCCGGAACCGCCGGAACCGCCGGGGCCGCCGGGTAGGCTGCAACGCATGGCCATGACGGGCGATCCCGACACGTCGCCCCCCGCACCGCTCGCCGGCGTGAGCGTCGTCGATCTCTCGCGAGTACTCGCCGGGCCCCTCTCGACGATGACGCTCGGCGATCTGGGCGCCGACGTGATCAAGATCGAGCGACCCGGCGAGGGCGACGACACGAGACATTGGGGACCCCCGTTCGCCGGCGAGGACGCCGCGTACTTCCTCTCGCTCAACAGGAACAAGCGCTCGGTGGCGATCGACCTGAAGACGCCGGACGGCGTCGGCGCGGTGCGGCGCCTGACCGCCGAGGCCGACGTGCTGATCGAGAACTTCCGGCCGGGGCTGATGGCCGAGCTCGGCCTGGGGCTCGACGACCTGCGGCGCTCGCACCCCCGGCTGGTGACCTGTTCGCTGACCGCGTTCGGCGACGAAGCGCGCGAGGCCGCCGCGCGTCCCGGCTACGACATCATCGTGCAGGCGCTCTGCGGCCTCATGAGCGTCACGGGAGAACCCGGAGGAGCCCCCGTGAAGGCCGGGGTCGCGTTGCTCGACGTCGTGACGGGCCTCCAGGCCACGATCGGCGTCCTGGCGGCGCTGCGGGAACGGGACCGCACGGGGCGCGGCCGGCACGTGAGCGTCTCCCTCTTCGACGCGAGCGTGGCCGCCATGGTGAACCAGGCCGCGAACACCTTGATCGGAGGCGTCGTGCCGGTTCCCCTCGGCACGGGGCATCCGAACATCGTGCCCTACCAGGCCTTCTACGGCTCGGACCGGCCGTTCATCGTCGCCTGCGGGAACGACCGACTCTTCCGGCGGACGTGCGAGGTGGTCGGGCACCCGGCCTGGGCTGCCGACCCGCGATTCGCCACGAACCAGGATCGGGTCGCCAACCGCGACACCCTCGTGCCGATGCTCGCCGCCCGCTTCGCGACACGAACGGCCGCGGACTGGCTCGGGGCGCTCGAAGCGGCCTCCGTTCCGTGCTCACCGATCCGAACGATGGATGAGGTCTTCGCCTCGGCCGAAGGGGCGGCGATCGTCCACACGGTCGCCGACCCCGCGCGCGGGACGGAGCTGACCCTGGTCGAGAACCCGCTGCGGTTCGACGGGCACCGCCTCCCCATCGAGCGCCCGCCGCCCGTGTTGGGAGCCGACACCGACGACGTGCTCGGATCGTGACCGCCGGCGTGGAGGCCGCGAGGCTCGCCGCATCGTGGGCGGCCGCACTCGACGCGTGGGCGATCCCGAAGGGGATCTTCGACGCGGCGCCGGAGTCGCCGTACGGCTTCCCGGCCGAGCTGTTCGTTCGTCGCGCGCGCCGGTCGCTCGAGGGAGCACCGGATGCGGAGCCGACGCCGACCTCGAGGGTGGCGATGGAGGCCCTGGGCGAGGGCGGCACCGTGCTCGACGTCGGGGTGGGAGGCGGGGCGACGTCGCTGCCGCTGGCCGCGCGCTGCACCGGTCTCGTAGCGGTCGACGGCCAGGCCGACATGCTCGAGGCGATCGGCCGCCTCGCGACCGAGCTCTCCGTGCCGGTCACCACCGTGCAGGGACGATGGCCCGACGTGGCACCCGAGACCCCCGAGGCCGATGTCGTCGTGTGCGGCCACGTCGCCTACAACGCACCAGATCTCGGTGCCTTCGCGGCGGCGCTCGCGACGCACGCTCGACGCCGGGTGGTGCTCGAGCTCACCGAGCGCCATCCCCTGTCGTGGATGAACGACCTCTGGTTGCGGTTCCACGACGTGGTGCGGCCCGAAGGACCGACGGCGGACGACGCATCCGCGTTGTGCCGGGCCCTCGGGTTCACGATGAGCCGCGAGCGGCGAGTCGACACCGAGGACGCGGCCGGCGGTGGCTTCGAGCGCCGGGACGACGCGGTGGCGATGGTGCGCCGACGGCTGTGCCTGCCCCCCGAGCGCGACGTCGAGGTGGCCGAGGCACTCGGGTCGAGGCTCTCCGAACGGCATGGCCTCTGGAGGGCCGGACCGGGCGACCAGCCGGTCGTGACGCTCTGGTGGGACGTGTGACGGGAAGGCCCGAGCGACCGGGTTCCTTCGTTCAGGCGGCGGCGGCGGTGAGCACCACGGTGCCGACGGCGCCCAGCGTGCCCTGACCGCCATCGGGGTGGTCGACGTCGAACGAGGCGGTGGCCCCGTCGCGCGCGGGCATCCGAAGGCGAAGGGTCGGGATCGTCTCGACGAACCCGCTCAGCTCCTGTGACCCGGCGGGGCTGCGCGCGGTCTCCTCGAGGTGGAATCTGAGCTGACCCCCTCGGTACACCCCGACCGCGCGCAGGTCGAGACGCTCGGCCTGCACCTGCGCGGTGGGCTCGTCGCACCGAAGCTCCCCCTTGATCGTGGCTGCTCCGGCGCTGTCGATCGAGCCCTCGGCCACGGCGATGCCGACGTCGATCCGCCAGCTCGCGGCGCACCGGCCGCCGACGAACAGGTCGTGGAACGTGCGGGTGTCGATGCGCACGAGCCACGACCCACCTTCGGGCCCTTCGGTGGGATCGGGGCCGCCGGAGCCGCCGAGGCGCGCCCCAGGATCCTCGACGCCGGGCGGGAACGGGTTCGTGTTGGCCGCGACCACCGCGCCCACCGCTGCGCAGGCCGCGAACACGAGCGTCCACGCGAGGACCTTCCCGAGGCGCCGCACGGAGCGACCCTACCGTGCGCGGCGGGCCACGTAGTCGCGGAGCACGAACTCCCCGACCCGGTCGTCGTCCATCAGGAACACCCGTCCCTTCGTGATGCGGGCGAGGCGTTCCATGAACCGCGCGAGCCCCTCGGAGTCCTCGAGCATGAAGATGTTGAGACGAACGCCGGCCTTCGCGAGGCGCATGGCCTCGCCGAGCGTCAACTCGATCGTCTCGGGCACCGGCGGCCACGCGAAGAACGGCGGAGCATCGCCCTGCAGGTGGGCGGTCGGCTCGCCGTCGGTCACCATGATGACCTGCCGGGTCGCGCGGGGATGCTGCGCGAGCAGGCGGTTCGCCAGCATGAACGCGTGCTGCATGTTCGTGCCGTACACACGCTCGAAGCCCGGCGCGGCGAGGTCCTCGGGCTGCAGCTGTCGCGCGTAGTCGCTGAAGCCGATCAGGTAGAGCGTGTCGTGTGGGTACCGCCCCTCGATCAGCGCATGCAGGGCGAGCGCCATCTTCTTCGCGTGGATGAAGTGCCCGCGCAGAGGCATCGAGAACGACAGGTCGAGCAGCAACGCGGTGGCCGTCTCGGTGCGCTGCTCCGCCTCGACCATCTCGAAGTCGTCCGGTCGGAGGCGTACCGGTTCTCCGGGCCTCGATCGCGTGACCGCGTTGAACACGGTGCGTTGCACCGCGAGCTGGCCCTGATCGCCGAAGGTCCAGGGGCGGGTGGCCCCGGTGGGCTCCGCGTGGCCGCCGGCGTCACGGGCCTCGTGCGTGCCCTCTCGATCGCGCTGGAGCTCCTCGAAGATCTGCGTGAGGGCTCGCTCCCCCAACTTGCGGGCGCCGCGGGGCGTGATCTCGAGCCGTCCCTGGCGTCGCTGCACCAATCCGGCCCGCTCGAGCATGCGCTCGATCTGTTTCAGGTGTCGGAGGTCCTGGGCCGCCGTGTCGCCGAGCCTGCGCCTCACCGCGTCCTCGTCGACGTCGTCGAGCGAGGCGCCCGCGTAGTCGCCCTGCATCGCGCGGTCGAGCTCCTCGTAGTCGTGCAGGCGTTCGAGCGCGTCGACGGTCGCGGACATCGGCATCCCCTCGCCGTACCCGAAGCCCTGCCCCTGACCGGCGCCCTCACCCCACGCCATGCCCGGGAACGCTCCTTGCAGGTTCGCGGAGAGCCGGTCGATCTCGAAGGCGAGGTCCATGTCCTGCATCACCTGCTGCGCGAGCGCGGCGAGCTCCTCGCGTTGTTCCGGCGAGAGCGAGGCCATCAGGGCGCTCATCGCCGCCATGCGCCGCGCCATGCTCTCGAGCAGCTCGTCGAGCGTCTGCGGATCGTCGGGGAACAGGTCGCCGTGGCGCGACATGAAGTCCTCGAACGCGGGCTGGGTGTCCTGCCCGCGCTCGCGCATCTCGATCAGGCCGTTGAGCTCCGCGAGCATGTCCTTGAAACGCGCGATGTCTTCGGGCGTCATGCTCCGCATGCCCTCGGCCATCTGCCGGAAGTAGGAGCCCATCACCTGCTCGCGGATGTGCTCCTGCAACTCGTCGAACATGCGCTGCGCGGTCGGATCCGCGAACCGATACTCGCGCAGCTCCCCCAGCCGTCCAGGCGCGTCCGGAGGAAGGGTGTCGAGGAACGCCTCCCGGCTGCGGGCGTCGTCGTCGTCGCGGAAGCTCAGCTCGGTGCGCTCTCGCTCCAGGATCTCCTCGAGGCGTTCCCTGATCTCGTCGAGCGGACCGGTGAGGTCCAGCAGCGACTCCTCCTGCTCCCGCTGCTGACGGAGGCGTCGGCGCAGCGCGTCCAAGCCGGAGAACCTCCCGCGCATGCCACGTCGGAGCAACCGTTGCAGGGCATGGTCCGCGTTCCCGCCCATCAGGATCTCGTCGGCGAGCTCCTCGAGCACGTCGGCCGCGGGCACGTCGGGGCCGAACGGGTCCTGGGTGCCGTCCCACCGCGAGTAGCGGAAGTGCATGCGCCAAGCGTACGCGCGTCCGCGCGGAAGGCCTGAAGTCGCGGCTTGCGTCGCGCCGTGGCGCTCAGCCGCGCACGGTGAAATGCCGTTGCTCGTCGCCGGCCACCTGCATGCCGAGCGCGCGAGCGGATGCCTGCGCGCGGGTGTGCGTCTGCACCCCGGGCCTGGCCGAGATGTCTCGAGCGAGGTCGGCGGCCTTCACGAACCGCACCCCGGCCGCCTCGACCGGCGGACCGGCGATCGCCTCGGTGAGCGACACGACGGGCACGACCCGGGCGAACATCGAGGCGCCACCGAGCTTCGACGAGAACCGCCTGGCACCGACCCGAAGCCTCCTCAGGCCCCGAACCGCCTCCTCGCCCACGGTCGGCCTGCGGCCGTCGACCCTCGCGACGCCGGCCAGGTCGCAGACCCCGATCAGGAAGGCACCGGTCGTCCCGATCACGCCGAAGTCGGCGTTCCAGTCGTGGCCGGGGACGATGAAGAAGCTGTAGGCGTCGAGGCGGCCGAGCTCCCGCGCCACCGAAGCCACGGGGCCGGGCGGCTCGTCGTCGAGCGAACGATCCACGGACATCGATGATTCGTTCGACACGCATCGCGGACGCTTGAGCGCCCGATCCCAGAGCCCGATCTCAGGGTTCGATCGACCGTTCGTCGACGTCCGAAGCCTCCGCTCCGCCGAGCAGCGCACGCGTGAGCGCGTTGCTCTCCTCGAGCAGCTCATCGAGCGCTTCCATGACGTCGTCGTCGACGACCTCGATCGGCCCGGCCTCCTGGTCTCGGATCGCGGCGAACAACGCCGCCTTCCGCATCAGCTCCTTGAGGAAGGCGGCGGCGACGCCATCGGTGCGAGCGACGATCTCGTCGACATCACGGAGTCGCGCGGCCGCACCCCTCGAGTACACCTCGATGAGCCGCCTCCGCTGCTCGGGCCCGGGTCGGTCGATCCCCACGGCGAGGTCGACACGCCCCGGCCTGGCGGCCAGTGCCGGCTCCAACAGATCGGCACGATTCGTCGTCAACAGGAAGACGATGTCCGCATCCTCGAGCACGCCGTCCATCTCGTTCAGGACCTGGAAGAGGAACGGGTTCCCGCCGGGATAGTGCTCACGCATCTCGGCGACGAGGTCCACGTCCTCGAGCACGACCACCGCGGGCTGCAGCATGCGCGCGAGCGAGCTCGCGGCCTGGATCATCCCGAGGCCGGCTCCCGTCAGGATCACGACGGTGTGGTGGCCGGCCGTCGCAGCCACGTACCGGACGAGCAGCGTCTTCCCGTTCCCCGGAGGACCGTGGAGCAACAGGCCCCGCTTCACGTGTTGACCGGCCGCTCGCAGTCGGTCTCGGTGACGTTCCACTCCGAAGATCTGCCGCTCGATCCGTTCGAGCACTCCGTCCGCGAGCACGATCTCGTCCCGGGCGAGCGGCTGCCGGCGATGGAACACCATCGGACCGACTCCCACCTCGCCCATGTAGGAGCGTCCGAACGAGACGACCTGTCCGCGGAACACGTTCCGCTCCACCATGAGCTCACGGATCTCCGCGAAGAACGCCCGGGCCCAGGCGTCCTCCGGTGCGAGCACCTCCAGCGCGATGTCGGACGACCCGCGCTGTTCGTCGCCCGCGCGCATGAGCACCGCGAACCGACGCTCACCGTCCTCGATCAGGAAGCAGCCGAACGCGACGCACGCGAGCGTGTCGTCGGGAGACACGGGCAGGTTCGCGTAGTCGACCGACCCCAGACCGACGCCTGTCTGATGTGCGTGCTGGACGAGATCGGCGAGCGACATCCAACGACGCTGCTGCCCGGACAGCCCGATCAGCCGGTGCCGTCGACGGTCTTCCTCGAGGAACGCATCGATCGCGACCTGGACGTTCGGATGGTCGTAGTCTGCGAACGTCTCGACGACCACGGGCATGGTGGTCACGTCTCCCTGCACGTGGTGCGCGATCTCGTCGCGGAAGGGGGATCCCTGCTCGGACGCCGCAGCCAGCGACATGTCCGTCATGAAGCGCTCGAACGTGGTCGCGAATCGGGCGACGTCGTCATCCATCGGGCGCAGACTACCGCCGACCCGATCGTGCGTGATGCTCAGCCGACACCGAGGCCGGTCATCAGCCCCCGCAGCGTGAGGCCGAAGCAGATGAACGCGGCGAACGCGAAGGGCACCCAGGGTTGGATCGGCTTCGTGCCCGGCTGCGTTTTCTGCAGGTCGCGAGCGAGGGCGTGCGCGATGATCAAGATCACGATCGGTCCGAAGCCGTACACGAAGTGCAACCAGGTCGACGGCCGTCGTCCGAGCAGCAGGAGCACGATGCCGATCAGCGCCTGGAGCCCCGCTGCGACCTGCGCGACGGTGAGCCACCGCCAATACAGCTCGCCGGGTCCACGGCGCACGACCATCGAACCGAGCGGCCAGAGCCAGCCGATCGCGAACAACGCGACCACCGCGAACCCGACCCACTCGTGGACCCTCGACATCGCGCCGGATACTACGCGGCCGAGGCTCAGGCAGCCTCCGGCCCGGAGTACGTCGCGGTGCGGTCGCCGCCGTCTTTGTTGAGGCGCCGCGAGAGGTAGAGCCCCTCGAGCGCGAACTCGAGCGCGCTCGCGGCGACGCCGGGACTCTCCTCCTCGACGCCGAGCCGCTCGAGCAGCTTCGCGAGCCCGGGCAGGTCGCCGACCGCCGCGAGCAGGGCGGTAGCCGGGGTCAGCTCTCCGGTGTCGATCGCGAGGCCCTCGTCGAAGCGCTCGAGCAACGCCCGGAAGTCGAAGCCGGACAGGCGCCGGCGGAACACCTCGAGCTCGGCGGTGCGCACGGCGCGCAACAGGATGTCGGCCTCACGGCCCTCCTCGATCGTGTCGAACTCGACGCGCCCCTCGGAGCTCATCAGCACGGCGGGAAGGTCGACCACGCGCGGCACGGCCTCCACCTCACCGGTGCGGGCCGCGCGACGCATCGCCGCGGCCTGCAGGGTCTCGAGGTTGCCGATCGAGTAGCGCACGCTGATGCCGCTGTGGTGGTTCACGTGCGGCGAGCGGCGGAGCTCGGCGGTGAGCGCGGCGACGACCTCCTTCATGAAGACCGGCACGCGCACCGGCACCGGACCAGAGGTGACGCCTGCCTCCTGATCCATGATGCGGATCTCCTCGCTCAGCGTCTCGGGGTAGTGCGTGCGGATCTGGGTGCCGAAGCGGTCCTTCAGCGGGGCGACGATGCGTCCGCGGTGCGTGTAATCGTCGGGGTTCGCGGTCGCGACGAGCAACAGATCGAGCGGAAGCCTGATGCGGTACCCGCGGATCTGCACGTCGCGTTCCTCGAGGATGTTGAACAGCGAGACCTGGATGCGCTCCGGAAGGTCGGGAAGCTCGTTGATCGCCACGATGCCCCGGTTGGTGCGCGGGATCAGCCCGTAGTGGATCGTGCCCTCGTCGCCCAGGTACCGCCCCTCGGCCACCTTGATCGGGTCGACGTCGCCGATCAGGTCGCCCACGCTCGTGTCGGGGGTCGCGAGCTTCTCCGCGTAGCGGTGCTCGCGATGGATCCAGGCGATCGGCGTGTCGTCGCCCATGTCCTCGAGAAGCGCGCGGCCGTGCGCGCTGATCGGGCGATAGGGATGGTCGTTGGTCTCGGTGCCGGCGATCGCGGGCGTGAACTCGTCGAGCAGCAGCACCATGGCGCGCACGAGGCGGGTCTTGGCCTGCCCGCGCTCTCCCAGCATGATCAGGTCGTGGCCTGCCAAGATGCCCCGCTCGAGGGCGGGGAGCACCGAGTCGTCGAACCCCACGAGACCGGGGAAGAGCTCCTCACCCGTGGCGAGCTTCGAGAGCAGGTTCTCGCGGAGCTCGCCCTTCACGGTGCGGTCGGGGAAGCCGGACGCGCGCAGGGCGCCGAGGGTCGTCGGGCGAGGGGTCACCCGTCCAGGGTAGCCCCGCTCCGCGATAAGGCCGGGCGGCCGGGGACGCTCAGCTGGCGTCGCGGAGCGAGAGCGCCACGCCGCCGAGCGCCTCGGCGAGGTGCGCCGGGGTGCGCCCGGCGTGGTTCGCGTGGTGAGCGTCCGCGCCGTGGCCGAGCAACAGCTGCACGATCGGTCCTTCACCGCGCGTGCGGAGGGTCGCGCACCACAGCGGCGTGTTGCCGGCCACGTCCACCGCATCGACGTCGGCGCCGCTCGACAGCAGCACCTGGGCCACCGCCACCGAGCACCCCTGCGCCGCGTAGTGCAGCGGCGTCTGTCCGTCGTGGTCGCCGATGCGCACGTCGCAGCCGCCCGCGACCAGGTCCGTCGCTCGATGGAGGTCACCGAAGAGCGCTGCGTAGTGCAGCGGCACGCGGCCCGACACGTCTGCGGGCGGCCGGTCTTCCAGCAATGCCATGGGGTTCCTATCGGCAAGCGGGCCTCGAGCCTGAAACCGGTTCCCTCGCCGAGCGTCCGAGGACGCTGGTAGCGTCGCGCCCATGGCAGCAGGCACCGACCCGCTCGCGGGGCTGAACGAGGCGCAGCGGCAGGCCGTGGAGGCCACTCGAGGGCCGGTGGCGATCCTGGCAGGGGCCGGCACGGGCAAGACGACCACGATCACGCGCCGCGTCGCGCACCAGGTGCGAACCGGGGCGTTCGACGCCCGTGCGGTGCTGGCGGTCACCTTCACCGAGAAGGCCGCGGGTGAGCTCAAGCGACGGCTCGCCCGGCTCGGCGTCGAGGGGGTCGAGGCACGCACGTTCCATGCCTCGGCGTTGCGCCAGCTCGGCACGCTGTGGCCGAGGTACACGGGACGCGATCTCCCCGAGGTGCTGAACGCCAAGTCCCAGCTGCTCAATCCGATCGCCAACGGGTTGCCCGGCGCGTACCGTTTCCTGCCGAGGCGCGAGCTCGCGGGGGAGATCGAGTGGGCGAAGAACCGCCTCGTGAACCCCGCCGGCTACCTCGAGGCGATCGAGGCGGCGGCGCGCACACCCCCGCTCCCGGCCGACCTGATGCAGCGCACGTTCGAGGCGTACGAGCGAACGAAGGGTGACCGGCGCATGGACTTCGAGGACATGCTGCTGATGCTCGTGCGCCTCATCGACGACGACCAGGAAGCCGCGCGGCTCGTGCGAGAGCGCTTCCACGCGTTCACGGTGGACGAGTACCAGGACGTGAACCCGTTGCAACAATCGCTGCTCGACCGATGGCTCGGCGGACGCGACGAGCTCTGCGTCGTCGGCGACGACTACCAGACGATCTACACGTTCACGGGCGCATCGCCCGAGCACCTGCTCACGTTCCCCGATCGGTATCCGCACGCCACGATCGTGCGGCTCGAGGAGAACTACCGGTCGACGCCGCAGGTGCTCACGGTCGCCAACGCGCTCGCTCGCTCGATGGGGGGCTTCGAGAAGACCCTCACGGCGACCCGAGGCGACGGTCCGGCCCCGACCGCCCGCCCGCTGCCCGATGCCGAGGCCGAGGTCCGCTTCGTGGTGGACGAGGCACGCCGTCTCCACGAGGGAGGGATCGCATGGGAGCAGATCGCGGTGCTGTACCGCATCAACGCGCGGTCGGAGCCCTACGAGGAAGCGCTCGCATCCGCGGTCATCCCCTACCAGGTGCGCGACGGCTCGTTCCTTCGCCGCCCCGGCCCGCGAGGCGTCATCGCGCGTCTGCGCAGGGCCGGCGGCGAGGCCGGCGTCGCGGAGGCGGTCGACGAGATCACCGACGCCCTGGGCTACGCGCCCGAGGGCCTCGACGACCCCGGCGAGGACGAGGCGACGCGTCAGGCCGATCTCGGACGCCTGCGCTCGCTCGCCGCCGAGTACGAGACCGCCGCCGGCGACGACGCGAGCACGTCGGGGTTCCTCGCGGAGCTCGAGCACCGATTCGCGGCCGAGCGCGAGGGTCGCGGCGTGCAGCTCATGAC
>JBOGVO010000266.1:0-10430 GCA_050692855.1 Actinomycetota bacterium
CTCATCGCCGGCTTCCTCGATCGGTGGCTGCCGTGGGTGGTGCTTGGCTCGCTCGCCCTCTCGGGCCTGGCCATCGTGCTCATCCTGTTGATGGTCTGACGCGGTACGCGATCGCGCGGTTCTCTGCGTCTGGGTCGCCGGGCGGCTTTCAGGCGTCGAGCGACGCGAGCGCTTCGCCCAACGCCACGATCGAGGTCTCCGTGATCGGGTCGACCACGAGGATCACCTCGTGCGCGCCCGACTCGGCCATCGCCCGGAGCGACGCGGCGATGCGATCCGGCGGCCCTGCGACCGGCGGGGCCGACGGATCGAGCGGACGCTCTCCCGCCGTCCGGTCGAGCGTCACGAGCAGGCACGCGCTCCGTTCGACCTCGCTCGGGTCGCGCCCTCCGCGCATCAGGGCCTCGTCGATCTCGACGACGCGGTTCGCGAATCCCTCCGGGGTGTTGCCGTACCAGTCGAACCATGTGTTCCACGCGTCGACGTGGGGAAGCGCGGCTCCGAGCACTCGCCGGCCGGCGCTGCCGATCATCAGCCGGGGACGTGTGACCGGCGGCGGAAGCAGCACGGCGTCGTCGACGTCGACGTAGCGCCCGTGCATCGTCACCCGTTCCCCGGCGAGCAGGCGCCGCACCACCTCGAACGACTCCTCGAACCGTGAGGCCCGATGGTCGAACGGGAACCCGAAGGCCCGGAACTCCGTCTCGTTCCATCCGGCGCCGAGGGCGAGCACGAGCCGTCCGCCGCTGACCTCGTGGACGGTCGCGGCCTGCTTGGCGAGCATCGCCGGCGCGTGGAAGCCCGTGCACGCCACGAGGGGTCCGAGCTCGACGCGCTCCGTGCACGCCGCGAGGGCGGCGAGCATCGTCCAGACCTCCCAGGGCCCCCGCTCGGGCCGTCCGTCGTCGCGGTAGAGCAGGTGGTCGCCCACCCAGAGCGAATCGAAGCCCACGCGCTCGGCGGCCCGGGCCATCGCCACGTACTCGGGCCACCGCACCTCACGCTCGACCTCGGGGAGCTGCACGCCGACGCGGAGCGGCCGCGTCACGGTGCGTGATCCTGCTCTCCTGGCTGCGGCGATCCGCCGGCGGCACGCCCCGACGGGATCCGATGCGTGATCGCGAGCAGGCTCGTCCCCGCGACGAGCGCGAGCCCGAACGCCCCGGCGATGCCGGTGCGCAGGGGAACACCGGCGGCGTCGGCAGCCGCGATCGCGGCGCCACCGAGCCCGGCGCCGGTCGCCACGCCGAGCATGTCCATCAGCAGCACCGCCGAGAGCTCCTCGCCCTCATCTCCCGAGGCCGACACGCGCATCGCCGCGAGCGGGATCGTCGAGAAGGCGATGCCCATGCCCGTCCCGACGACGCCCCAGCCCACGTACGCGACGACGAGCGGGACCCCGGTCCACAACGTCGTGGCGACGGCGACCTCGCCCGCGATCAGGAGGACGACCCCGACGCGCACCAGCCAGGAGAGCTGCCACCGCTCCGCGCGGCTCGACTGCCACAGGGCTCCGCCCGCCCAGGTGACGGTAGCGACGGTGATCGCGAGACCCGCAGCGCCGAGCGAGAGGCCGCGCACCTCCGTCAGCATCAGCGTGAGGAAGGCGTCCATGGCCAGGAACGAGGTCGACAGCAGGAAGGCGGCCGCTGCGGTCGCCGGCGGCCCTGGCCTCGCGGTGAACGTGCCCCGGGGCGCGATGTGGCGCAGGGCGGGCACGCCGATGGCGAGGCCAGCGAGCACAGAGATCGGCACCCACCACGCGACGACGGTGAGCGAGGCGAAGACGAACCCCGCGCCGACCATCAGCTGGAGCGGCCAGCGCAGGGGCAGGTCCGATCCAGTGCGCTCTTGGCGAGGCACGAGGTCGAGCACCGGGGCGATGAGCGCCCAGGTCGCGATCAGCACGGGCAGCGGAGCCACGAACGCCCATCGCCACCCCACCGTGCTTGCGATCACGGCGCCCACCGGGGGGCCGACCAACCCCGGCAGGATCCACATCGCCGCCAGGAGCGCCAGCACGCGCGGGCGGAGCCGATCGGGGTAGGTCTTCGCGACGGTGCCGAGCGAGAGGGCGTAGAGGCCGCCGCCACCGACACCCTGCAGGAACTGCCCGACGAGCACGACCGGCATCGCCGGAGCCGTCGCCGAGACCAACAGACCGGAGGCGAACACGGCCAGCACGGGAACGAGCACCGCCCGGGTGCCGAAGCGGTCGACGGCTCGTCCGACGATGGGGATCGAAGCGATCGTGGCGAGGCTCGACGCGGTGAACACGAGCCCGTACAGCTGCACCATGCCGAGCTCGCCGCGGACGTCCGGCAAGATGGTGGCCACCACGAGGGCCTGCACCGCCACGAGGGCCTCGAGCAGCAGCAGCCCCGCCGTGAGCCGGCCACGCCGGCCTCTGAACACCTCCCGCCACGGCGGCGGCGAGACCGCGCCGGCGCCCGGGAGACCGTCCGACGCGTCCTCGGCAGCCATCGCACGAGTGTAGGCTCGGCGGCCCGCTTCGCCGAGGCGCTGAGAGCCAACGCGTCGTCCGCCCCCGGCCTTCACACGTCGAGCTCGGCGCCCTCCGCGGCGACGATGCATCGTTCGCGGTCGACCGGCCACTCGGCGAGCACCGATTCCCGCATCGCGTCGAGTCCGGCATCGGCACGGCCGGGATCGTGGTGGAACATCACCAGCCGGTCCACCTCGGCGCGGCGAGCGAAAGCGGCCACCTGGCTCGTGCTGGCGTGGCCCCATCCCACTCGCTCCACGTACTCCTCGTCGGTGTACTGGCAGTCGTGCACGAGCAGATCGGCGTGGTGCGCGAGCGCGAATCCCGAGATCCACTCCGTGCCCACCGCGTTCAGGTCCGAGCCCAGTCCGGGCTCGTGGTCGGTGACGTAGGCGAGCGCCTGGCCGTCGTGCTCGATCCGGTACCCGACCGTCGCGCCCGGGTGCAGGATCGGATGCGATGTGAGGCGCATCGACCCGATCGTCCACGCCTCGCGGGGCGCATCGTGGAACCTCACCCTCGCCGGCACCTCCGAGAGATGCACCGGGAACAGCGGCGGAGAGAAATAGGTCGCGATGCGCTCGTCGAGCGAGGCCACCGGCGAGGGTGGGCCCCAGATGTGCAGCTCCGTCGCCGGAGACCAGATCGGCGCGAACATGCCGAGCCCCTCGAGGTGATCGACGTGCAGGTGCGTGAGGAGGATGTCGATCCGCGAGAGCGACGCCTCCATGAGCGATTCACCGAGAGCTCGCGCTCCGGTTCCCGCGTCCAGCACGAGCACGTGGCCGTCGTCGCCGCGGACCTCCACGCACGAGGTGTTGCCGCCGTATCGGATCGTCTCCGGTCCCGGCGAGGCGATCGACCCCCGGCACCCCCAGATGTGGGCGCGCACTACTCCTCCGGGCGTTCCCAGAAGATCGCGATCGCGCCGAGGCATTCGTCCTCGTGCGCGAACAGGGGGAACGCCGTCACCTCGATGCGGTGCGGGCTCCCGTCGATGCTGCGGATGCGCAAGATGCCGTGGTCGGGGTGCCGTTCCCTGATCGCGATGCCGAGCGGCAGCTGGGTCAGGTGGACCGGGTTGCCCTCGTCGTCCATGGGCTCGAAGATCGTGCTCCACTCCTCGGCGGCCATGCTCGAGCCTTCCATGAACCGCCGGCCGAGCACCCGCTCCGCGGCCTCGTTGAAGTAGATGACGGTGCCCTGCACGTCGACGAGGAACACCGCCGTCGCCAAGCGGGATGCGAAGTCCCGGGCGAGGATCAGCACGAGGTGGTGTTGGGCTTCCGGCGCGACCATCGTGTCAGCCTAGTCCGGGGGACGGTCGCGGGCGAGCGGGGTCAGGCCCTTGCCGACCGTGGAGGCGCCGTGACGTCGGCCTCGTCCGCGTCGAGGGCCGAGATCAGCGCGCCGGCGTCCACGTGCAGGTTCACGCCGCGCGCACCAGCGCCGATCGCAACGGTACCCAGCCCGCGGATCGAGATGTCGGCGAGCACCGGCCAGGCCGACGTCGCCCCGAACGGGGTGATGGCGCCCCGCTCGTACCCGGTCGCGGACAGGGCCTCGGTCGCGTCGGGCAGCGAGAGCCGGCGTTCGCTCAGGTGCGACCGGAGCTTCTTCCAGTCGATCTGTCGCCCGCCCGGGACGAGCACGAACACGTAGTCCTCGGCGCCGCGGCGGATCACGATCGTGCGCAGGAGCCGGCCGACGTCGATGCCCTGGAGCCGGGCGCTCTCCTCCGCGCTCGAGGGCGGCTCGGTGGCGACCACGCGGGCGTCAAGACCCGCCTGCGCGGCCGCGCGCGTCGCCGGGGTCTCGATCGCCGGGTCGGGCATCGCGCGCTCAGTATCGCGGAGCGCTCGATGGCGGAGCGGCATCGAGCTGCGCCAGGTCCTCGGCCATGAGCGCCAGCCGCGCGGCCGCCGTGTTCTCCTCGAGATAGCGCACCCGCTTGGTCCCGGGGATCGGGACCACGTGCTCGCCTTGCGCGAGCGTCCACGCGAGCGCCACCTGAGCGGGGGTGGCGGCGTGGCGCGCGGCGACCGAGCGCACCACCTCGACGATCGCCTGGTTCGCCGCGATGGCCTCGTCTGTGAACCGCGGGTTGTTCGCTCGGAAGTCACGCTCGTCGAAGGCCGTCCCGGCGATCGAGCCGGTCAGGAACCCTCGGCCGAGCGGTGAGAACGGGACGAAGACGGCGCCGTGAGCAGCGCACCACGGCACGACCTCCGCGAGCGCGTCGCGCGTCCAGATGCTGAGCTCCGATTGCACCGCCGCCACCGGATGGATCGCGTGTGCACGATCGAGCTGATCGGTGTCGACCTCCGAGAGCCCGAGCGCGCGGACGTGGCCCGACGCGACGAGCGAGGCCATCGCACCCCAGCTCTCTTCGAGGGGAACGTGCTCGTCGACCCGGTGCAGGTAGTAGAGGTCCACCGCATCGGTACGGAGCCGGCGGAGCGACCCGAGGATCTCCTCGGCGATGCGCTCGGGCCGCGCGTCGCGTCGGAGCGGGTAGCCACCGGTCTCGCCGACCGCGAGCCCCACCTTGGTCGCGATCGTCGCCTCGTCACGGCGCCCCTCGAGCGCCTCGCCGACGAGCTCCTCGTTCGAGAACGGTCCGTACACGTCGGCAGTGTCGAACATCGCGACGCCGAGCTCGAGCGCGCGGCGGATCACCCGCACGGGATCGTCCTCGCTCGGAGCGTCGACGTATCCGAAGCTCATCGGCATGCAGCCGAGGCCGATCCGCGATCCGTTGCCGAGGAGGTCGATGGGGTCATCGTCCCAGGTCGCCCGCGCGCCTATCGGTCAGAGCTGGAGCGCGCCCCGCACCGTGAGGAACAGGCCCATGGCGGCGATCGCGCCGGCGGACGCGACCGGCAGGAGCCGGGCGGCACGGTCGGTGAGGCGCCGCTCGGCGAGATCACGCGCCCGCAGCGTGAGCACGCCGACGCCGATCAGCGCCGCGGCGAGCCCGGCGCTGAAGGCGGCGATCGACACGAGCCCGAGCGCCGTGCGCCCGAGGGAGACCGACGCAAGCAGCACGACGAGCGCGCTCGGCGAAGGCAGGATGCCGCCGGAGAACGCGAGCGCGAGCAGCCCTCGTCGGGAGATCGGGGATCCGGGCGTGTCCGAGCGGACGGCCTCATCGTGGCCATCCACGTGGTCGTGCGGCTGGCCGCCCGCGTGGTCGTGGCCGCTCGGGTGGTCGTGGCCGTGGCCGTGCGAGACCGCGCCGCTCCCGAGCGTCGTCGTGGCGTGGATCCGAGCGACGAGCAGCGCGGAGCCCAGTCCGAGCGCGATCACGCCGGACGCCAGCCCGAGCACGGGGTACACGCGTTCGGGCGCGAACAGCCGCTCGGCCGAGAGCACGAGCAGCCCGAGCGCGAGCACCGATGCGGTGTGCATCACCGAGACGGCCACGCCCACCCCGACGGCGTGGCGCATCGAACCACCCGCGCCCACGAGGTAGGCGCCGATCAGGGTCTTGCCGTGACCGGGACCGAGCGCGTGCAGGGCGCCGACCCCGAAGGCGACCAGCAGCATCACGCCCACGAGCACGGGTGTGATCTCATCGCGGCCCGCGAGCGAGGCGAGGATCCCCCCATCACGCGATCCGATCGCGATCGGCGGGGCCGCCGGGCCGCTCGAGCCTGGTTCCGGCAGCCCGGCGAGGCGGGCGCCGCCGGCCACGGCCGAGAGCGTGGCCGTGCGAACGTCGGGCGAGAGCTCCCCGGGCGGGTAGGCCGTCAGGCGCGCGGTCGGGGAGACCTCGGGCAGCGCGGACCCGGACACGGTGACGCCATCGCCGACGGCGGTCACCTCACGCCATCCGATCGCGTCGGGGAAGTTTCGATCGACGTAGGCGAGCGTCGCCGGCGCCCGGGTCGTGAGCGAGGTCGCGAGAGCGCCGACGAGGCGGCATTCCAGACGCAAGGTCGAGAGCCCACCGGCTCCCGCCGGGAAGCTGAGCGCGTGCACACCGGACGACGTCACGGGCACGGGCACGCCGCCGACCCTCACCGTCACCCCGTCTGCGAGCGTGGCGCACGTGGCGTCGCGATAGGCGAGGGACTCGCGCTCGTCGACACGGTCGTCGAGGTTCGCGTCGATCGTGCGACGTTCCCGGAACGCAGGGATCTCCGCCATGTCGACCACGTAATCGACCACGATCGCATCGGGTCGCACGATGACGCCGCCGGCGACGTTGACGGTGAAGTTGCCGAGCGGATGCGCGTGCGCGGGCGCCGTGGGCCAGAACACCCCGAGCGCCACGCTGGCGGCGGCCACGGCGCGGCGGATCGGCCGCCTCACGCCGGACCGCCCAGCTCGGCGAGGGTCTCCACGGCGACCGGTGCGAGCAGCGGGTCGAAGTTGGGGTGCAGCTCGAGCGCCCGAGCGAGCTCCTCGCGTGCCCGGTCCGTCTGGCCGAGCGCCGCGGAGATCATGCCGGCGTGGAACCACAGCCGCGCGTCGGGGGTGCCCAGGGCCACGGCTCGGTCGCTCGCTGACCGTGCTTCCTCTAACCTGCCCGTGCGATAGAGCACCCAGCCGAGCGCGTCGTAGCCGTACACGTCTCGGCGCGTCTCGACGCCTCGCTCCACGATCGCGAGGGCCTCGTCGAGGTCGCCGTCGTGGTCCGCCCAGAACGAGGCGAGCTGGCGGTCGTAGAGTCGGCGGTTCACTGCCTGCAAGGTCGCGATCGCCTCGACCGTCGCGTACCGGTCGGAGGCAGCTCGCTCGTCGCCCATCAGGGTGTAGAGATCGCCGAGGGCGGCAAGCGAGCCGGGCTCGGGCACCAGTGCCACGGCTCGTTCGTACAGTCGGATCGCATCCTCGGTGCTTCCCTGGGCGGCGCGCACGCTCGCGAGTCCCGCGATCGCGACGTGGTAGTCGGGCGCTGCCTCCACCGCGCGACGGTACTCGCGAGCGGCCTCGTCGTAGCGGCCGGCATCGAGCGCGAGCTTGCCCCGGTAGGCCGCGTACCAGGACCGCGACGCTCCGAACGAGCCTTCGTTCGCGGCGGCGTGCTCGGCCGCGGCCGCGAGCCTCGCGGCCTCGTCGGCGTCGCCACGCAGGAACGCCAGCCGCGAGAGCCGCACGAGTGACGTCGACGCCTCGGGTTGGGCATCGGCGAGCACGCCGTAGTCGGCGGCGGCGTCGTCGTAGCGGCCGAGCTCCAGCGCCGCATCGCCTCGGATGGCGAGCGCGCCGAGGTCGTGGTCGTCTTCGTAGATCTCGGTGGCGAGCGACAGCGCCCCGGTGAAGTCGTGCGTCGTGAACCGCACGCCGGCGAGCAGGGCACGCGGCTCGGGGTCCTCGGGGGCGAGCGTGACGGCATCCTCGAGGGCCAGCCGGGCTCGCGCGTAGGAGTCCACGTCGCCGGTGAGGCGAGCGCGCTGTAGCTCGAGCTGTCCGAGGAACGTGAACCCGGCGGCGCTCGGTGCGTCATCGGTCTGGGCGCCGAACGAGCGGATCAACCGGTCGAGCTCGGCGAGCTGTGGGCGACCCGGCGCCTGTGAGAGCGAGGCGGCGCCGCTGCCGGGGAGCGCGCTCTGCGCGATCGTGGGAGCTCGTCCGGCGACCGGAGCCCGTGGCACCTCGCGGCCGACGTAGGTGATCGCGGCCGCGCCGACCGCCAGCGCCAGCAGCCCGCCGGCCAGGTATCCCGTGCGTCCCATCGCTCGCTCCTCGACTCGTGATCGGGCCGGTGCTCCGGGGACCACACGTGGGCCCCCGGAGCGGTCCGGTCCTCGTTGCCGACTACGCCCCGTGAGGCTCCCCGAGGTAGGGGAACGAGGTGAGGTAGTCGTCGTGCGCGCCGACGCAGTCGCTGCCGATCGCGCCGTCACCGTCTCGCCCGTCGAACGGGAACCCGCCGGTGACGATGTTGAGCTCGGCGTCGATCACGTCGTCGCTGAGCGCCCGGCCGTTGAGCGGACCGACGGCCGCCGTGCGCGTGTCGTAGGTGACCATGTCCGGCAGGAGCACCCTGGCCAGCGTCCTCGTCTCGGCGTTGGTGTAGGCACCTTCCGAGTCGAGCGCCGAGAACGTGGCGAGCACGCCTCGGACGTTGTCGCTGAACCTCCGGTAGTCCGACCGCGGCGATCCGTCGTTGAAGCGGATCTTGTCGTTGCCGCTGTTGAACACGGTGTTGATCGCCGGACGGCCCATGCGATCGATGCGATCGCCGTCGGCGGTGGTCGTGGCCCACACGCCGATGTTCCGGCCGAGGGCCGAGTCGGGCAGCTCCAGCACGATGCCGTTCGAGTTCAGCGACTCGAAGAAGTCGACTTCGTCGCCGTCGCAGAACGCCCGGTTACCCATGCCGAGCACCGTGCCCTGGAACGCAGCGAGGTCGAAGAAGAACGGGTCGGACCGCAGGCCCGCGAAGACCTTGCCGCCGCCCCGAACCTCGTTCACCGCGTCCGTCAGACCGTGTGCGACCCGACGAACGTCGTCGCCTTCGGTGCGGACCACCTCGTACGGCTGGCGCCCGCTCTCGCGAGGCGCGCCGAAGCGGACCGCGTACTGCATGTCCGCCTTCGCGTCGCCGTCGTCGTCGACCTTGATCTTGTACGCGACGTCGGTCGCGTATTCGAGCGGCGCGATCGCGCCGGCCGCCGGGTGTGTGGTGACCGCGATCGTGGTCCGATCCTCGTTGCGACCCTGGAAGACGTAGACGTCGTTGATGTCGGCGTCTGGTCGCATCGCCGGCGACGTGGTGCCCGGTGCGTCGAGGTGATCCGCACCGAAGCCCACGAGCGGCGCAGCGCCGAGCACGAGCACGAGCGCCGCCGCTGCGACGGACGTGCCGAGCAGTTTCCTGCGCGAGGGTTCCATCGGTTCCCCTTCCTGTGTGCAGCGCGACACCCGCTGTGTCGCGTCGGGATGGCGTGCCGCCGGCGGTCTCGAGTCGCCCACCTCCCCTGGATCCGGGGTCCTCGCCGGCGAACATCCCCTCTTCGCGGAGCGGGATGGATCGGATCACCGCGCGGCGGAACTTCGGGGTGACGGCCCCGGCCACGAGCGGGTCAGCCATCGGTAGACTGCCCGCGTCATGCCTGCCTCGATCGTGCTCGGCACCCAGTGGGGGGACGAAGGCAAGGGCAAGGCGGTCGACCTCCTGGCCGACGGCATGGACTACGTGGTCCGCTACCAGGGCGGGAACAACGCCGGCCACACCGTGATCGCCGAAGGCCGGCTACTGAAGCTGCAGCTGATCCCCTCGGGCATCCTCTACCCGCACATCACGTCGGTGATCGCCGACGGCGTCGTGGTCGATCCGCGACACCTGATGAAGGAGATGGATTCGGTCCGGGGGACCGGGGTCGACGTCTCCCGGCTCGTCGTGAGCGGCAACGCGCACATGATCATGCCGTACCACCTGGAGCTCGAGAAGGTCACCGAGCGATTCCTGGGCAAGAACGCGCTGGGCACGACGAAGCGTGGCATCGGACCCGCCTACGGCGACAAGGCGGCGCGCATCGGCCTGCGCATCCAGGACCTGTTCGACGAGAAGATCTTCCGCCAGAAGCTCGACGTCGTGTTGCGCGAGAAGAACCTGATCCTCACGAAGATCTACAACCGGCTGCCGCTCGACCCCGAGCGCATCGTCGAGGAGTACATGGCGCTCGCCGACCGCGTCCAGCCGCACGTCGTCGACACCGCCTCGCTGCTCTACGGCGCGTTGCGGGACGGCAAGCACGTGATGTTCGAGGGCGCCCAGGGCGTGCTGCTCGACCTCGACCACGGCACGTATCCGTTCGTGACCTCGTCCAACCCGGTCGCGGGGAGCGCGGTCGCGAGCGCCGGCGTCGGTCCGCATTGGGTGGAACGGGTGGTGGGGGTCATGAAGGCCTACATCACGCGGGTCGGCGCGGGACCGTTTCCGACGGAGCTCCTGGACGAGGTCGGCGAG
>JBOGVO010000267.1:0-9744 GCA_050692855.1 Actinomycetota bacterium
GTGGACGGGCGGGGTGGATGCTCGCTGGGCTGATGGCCGGCATCTTCGCCGTGCATCTGGCCGGAGGGTACGTGGCCACCCTGGCCTTCGCGGCCGCGTTCCTCACGGCGGCCGCCGCCCTCGCCCGGCGCAGCCGACGAGGGGTGGCGGCGGCGGCGCTGCTGCTCGGGGGCGGCGGGCTGTCGCACCCGCAGTTCTTCCTGGTCGGCGCGACGATCCTGGTGGCCGCCTCCGGCGTCTCGTGGGTGCTCGAGCCGGAGCACGGCTGGCGATCCGATGCAGGCCGGGTGCTCGCGGCGCTCACCGGCGGTGGACTGGTGCTCGGGGTCGGGATGGCGGCCTCGCTCGTGGGTCCGGCCCGGCTGTCGGTCGACACGTCGAAGGACGGGTTCCTGCGGCGCGCCGGCCTCGCGGAAGCCCTGACGCACGACTACCTCGACCGGTTCCGCGAGAGCCTCCGGCGTTTCACGCCCTGGGTGACGCTGCCGCTCGCCGCCGTGGGCGTGCTGCAGATCCACGGCTTCACGAGGCGGTTCCTGCTCGCGTGGACCGCGTTCACGCTCGTGGGCGTGCCCCTCGGCATCGCCACGGGGTGGTTCCCGCCGGAGCGTGTGATCACCTTCGGGTTCGCGTTACCAATCCTCGCCGCCCAGGGGATGACCTGGATCTGGGAGCGGACCGAGCCGCGACGATGGCTCACGATCGGGGTAACCGCCGCGCTGCTGGTGCTCTTCGCCGTTCCGTCGCTGAACGCCCAGCGCCAGCAGACCCCCTTCGTCTCGCCCGAGGAGATCCGGACGGCCACGCTCGCGGGCCGCATCGCCGCCACGCTTCCCGACGACACCCCCTTGGTCTTCGTCGTCGACGACCCCGACCGGTTCGTGACCTTCAACGCCACCAACGTCGCGAACCTCGCGCGCGCCGCGGTGCCGCCCGACCGGGCCGACGACGTGTACGTGTTCGTGGGCCGCCTCGACGACCTGAACCGGGGACGGCCGACGGTGCGCGGTGAGCCCGAGTACGACGCGCTCTCGCGCATCACGCTCGCCGACCTGCCGGCCGGGGAGCGCGCCGTCTTCGTGGCACCCGAATGGAACCTCGACCCGCGACCGCTCGTCGATGACCGACTCGTGCCGTGGACCGACGCCGCGAGCCCTGCGGGTGTGACGACCGATCTCCGCTCGAACGTCCCCCGCCCACGACCGCTGGCCCCCGGAGCCGATGAGATCGACGTGTCGTCCCCCGGCGCGATCGCCGGCTCGGCCGTGCTTCAGCTGGCCTTCCTGTGGCTCATCGGCGCCGGCTGGTCCTGGTGGGCCTTCGGCGAGCGGGTCGCCGCGGCGGCGGCGGCGCCTGCGTTCGGCGCCGCCGTCGTGACGATCGCTGGGCTCACGCTCGAGCGCCTCGGCGTACCGCTCGATGGCTGGCATGGCCCGGCGCTCGCCTCAGCGCTGACCGGGATAGGCGGCTACGCGCTCGGCATCGCTCAGCGGAAGACGATCGCGGAACCGCCGCCGCAGGTCGACCAGGCACCACAGCACGAGCCCGAACATCACCGGGGTCACGATCCAGTGCCCGATCCATAGGTTCACCACGAAGGCGTCGGGGTAGCGCAACGGCTCGGTCGACCACTGAGCGAGCGCGAGCGCCGCACCGGCCGCGATGAGGGTCGTGCGAGGGGCCTTCGGCAGCAGCCACACGAGCGGCAGCGCCCACGTCACGTACCAAGGGAGCAGCACGGGCCCGAGGAGCATCAACAGCACCAGCGACCAGCCCATCGCGGCCCCCACCGTCGCGACCGGCTCACCGTCGACCGCCCGGCGCCCCACGTCGCGCGCGAGCTGCACGAAGACGACGAGCAGGGTCACCGCGAAGGCGACCCGGGCGAGCCACCCCATCGTGCCGAAGCTCAGCAGGTCGAAGACCTTCCGCAGGAGCACGGAGGGAGCGAGCCAACCTTCGTGCCCGGCGAGCTGGAACATGCCCAGGGTGGGGTCGTCGGTCTGCAGGTACGGCAGGGAGAAGAGGAAGCCGATCGCGAGCGCGAGGCCCACGTGGGTCGCCACCGTCCGGCCGCGCCGTCCCGGCGGCCGTCGCGCCACGCACCACACGAGCACCAGCACGAGCGGCAGGACCGCCGTGGCTTTCACGAGAGCGCCGAGCGCGAGCACGGCGACGGCCGGCAGCTCCCGAGCGGACAGGAGCAGCGCCAACGCCGAGACGATCGCGAGCGCGACGAGGAGATCGTTGTGTCCGCTCCCGACCGCGTGGAACAGCACCACGGGATTCAGCCCGAACGCGGCGGCGGCGAAGGCCTCGCGGCCCGGATGCACGCGCCGAGCGGCTCCCGCTGCCACCGCGACCGTCGCGAGGCTCGCGATCGTCGCGAGCCATCGATACGCGTCGACCTGGTCGGCGGGCGCGTCGAACGAGCGAGCGATGCCGCCGGAGATCGTCGTGAACAAGGGTCCGTACACGGCCGGGGAGTCGACCCATCTCGGCCCCACGAGCGGCCAGAGCGCGTCTCCGCCGAAGTCCACCGGCGTCTGCACGTACGGGTTGGCGTCGTAGACCGCCGTGATGCGCCCGTAGAACGCATAGGAGTAGACGTCGCGAGAGAACAGCAACGGCAGCGTCAGCACGACGGCGTGGAACAGCACGACGAGCACGACCACGGCCCGCAGGCTCACCGTGCCTCGCCACGTCTCGCGCAGCAGGGCCAGGAACCCCGCGACGGCCAGCGCCGTGGCGATGACCCCGGCCGCGATCAGCCAGGTCCCCGCGAGCCGGTCGAGCCCGATCGCGGTGGCGAGGGCGGCGAACGGTCCGCTCGGCTCGGCGCCCACGGGCAGCACCGGCTGGAAGGGCGATCCCGGCGCCGCCGCGAACGTCGCGCACGCGAGGGATCCAGCGATCGCGAACACGACCGCACGGGTGGCGCCGACGCGTGATCCGGGGGAGGGTGACGCGCCGGAGGGTGACGCGCCGGACGGGGCCGCACCGGATCGCTGCACGGCGCCGACCGTATCACCGCGCGCACCTGGGCTTGCCGCCTCCCTCGCCGCGGCACGTCTCGCGGGGATGCTGCGATACTCCCGGGATGAGCGAGCGCAACGACCCGCCCGGGCCCTGGCCGGAGCCCGACGAGCCCCGCGAGGCGAGCCCGGATCCCGCCGCGCCTCCGGTGTCGAGGGTCGAGGACGATGGACCCCGGGCGGAAGCCGAGGACACCGGGAGCGACGACCGATGGGCCGCCTGGGACGACCGCACGGAGGCCAAGGGTTCGAAGGGCGTCGCGATCGCCGTCGCGGGGGTGAACCTGGGCGTCCTGATCGCGCTGCCAGCGTTGCTCGTGGTGGGCATCTACACGTTCGTCACCGTGTACGCCGTCGTGAAGGCGCTCGGGTCGGGCTCCGACGAGGCGAACGCGACCGTGGTGCTGCTCGGAGTGGTGGGCCTCGTCACCCTGTTCGTGACGTTGCTCGGGATCGGCGGGTGGCTGGTCGGACGCTCCGCCGACCCGAAGAAACGGAAGCGCTGAGGGGTCCCATGCGCATCGCGTTCGTGTCCACCTACCCCTCGCGCCGCTGCGGCGTCGCGACGTTCACCTCGGATCTGATCGCCGCGGTCCATGCCGCCGACGAGGCGGTCGTGTGCGAGATCGCAGCGATCGACGAGCGGAGCTCGGTGAGGGCCTACGGCCCCGAGGTTCCGTGGCGCATCCGACAGGGCTCCCCCGACGGCTACGTGGCGGCCGCCCGCGAGATCGGGGGCTCCGACGTCGACGTGGTGTGCGTGCAGCACGAGTTCGGCCTCTACGGGCTCTGGAAGGACGAGTCGTGGGAGGGCGACACCTGGATCGAGGGCACCTACATCGACCACCTCACCCCCTTCCTGCAAGAGGTGGGCAAGCCCGTCGTGGTGACGATGCACACGGTGCTCCCCGAGCCCACCGACGCGGTCCGCGACGCGGTGCGGAGCATCGCCGCCAATGCCGACCACCTGATCGTGATGGCCGAGACCGCGGTCGACATCCTGCGAGATGTGTACGGCGTCACGACCCCGACGACCGTGATCCAGCACGGCATGCCGCACATCGAGCCGCGGGGGCGTCGACGGTTGAAGGAGAAGCTCGGCCTCGCCGGACGTCAGATCGTGGCGACGTTCGGCCTCGTGGGCCCCGGGAAGGGGCTCGAGTACGTGATCGAGGCGATGCCGTGGGTCGTGCAGAGCCACCCCAACGCGCTGTACCTGATCGCGGGGCAGACACATCCCGAGCTCCTGCGCCACCACGGGGAGGAGTACCGGAACAAGCTCATGGACATGATCGAGAGCCTCGACCTCGACGACAACGTCGCCTTCCTCAACCAGTACCTCCGGCAGAAGGACATCATCGAGCTCCTGCTCGCGACCGACATCTACGTCACTCCCTACCTCGACCCCAACCAGATCACGAGCGGCACGTTGAGCTACGCGCTCGGCGCCGGCAAGGCGGTGGTCTCCACCCCGTACCTGCACGCGCGGGAAGCGCTTGCCGACGAGCGTGGCATGCTCGTCGACTTCCGCGATCCCGATCAGCTGTCGGCAGCGATCAACTCGATCCTCGACGACCCCGAGCTCAAGGCGCGGCTCGAGCACAACGCGTACGCCTACGCGAACGAGTTCACGTGGCCGAACACCGGCGCCCGGTTGGTCGAAGTGATGCGCGAGCTCGTGGCCTCGGCGCCGACGAAGCGGCCCACGCAGGCGCGCCCCGGCGAATGGGTCGCGGTTCCGATCGGGGCTCGGCTCGCCGACAACCCGCTGATCGCCCCCACCGACGTGACACCGTCCCAGCCGGGGATGGAGGTGATCTCCACGATCAACGCGGGCGCCGCCAGGGTGGGCGACGAGGTGGTGCTGCTCCTGCGGGTGGCCGAGCGCCCGAACGCAGAAGGGACGCTGCCGGAGGGGGCGAAGCTGGTCGATCTCCGCGGGGATCGGCCCACGCTCGCGCCGATGCCCCCCGGGCTCGACCCGGCCGACCTGGTCGGCATGCCGTTCTTCGACATGACCGCCGACCCGCCCGGCATCGTGCTCGGGTACGTGCGCCGGGACGAGCCGGGGGTCGACCTCGACGATCCGCGCACGATCCGGTACCGCGATCTCGCCGACGGGCATCTGGGCGACGACGGCATCACCGACTACCTCACACACACCTCGCACCTGCGGGTGGCTCGGAGCCTCGACGGCGAGCGGTTCGAGGTCGAGGCGGCTCCGGCGCTCGTGCCCGCCAGCGAGCTCGAGGCCTACGGAGTCGAGGACCCCCGGGTCACCGAGATCGACGGGGTCTTCCACATCTCCTACGTCTCGGCGAGCCGGCTCGGCATCACCACCAGCGCGCTCACGACGCGCGACTTCCGCTCGTTCGAGCGTCGTGGCGTCATCCTGCTGCCCGACCAGAAGGACGTGGTGTTCTTCCCGGAGCGCATCGACGGCCGGTATCTGGCATTCACCCGGCCGATGCCCGGCTCGTTCTCCCGTGTGCTCGGCATCTGGCTCGCGGAATCGCCCGACCTGGAACACTGGGGTCGGCATCGTCCCGTCGCGCAGCCGAGACCCGGCTTGTGGGACGAGGCACGCATCGGTGCGAGCCTCACGCCGTTCCGCGTCGACGGCGGCTGGCTCGAGGTCTATCACGGCGCGGACCGCACGAACCGCTACGGCATGGGCGCGATACTCCTCGATGCCGAGGATCCCTCGAAGGTGCTGGCGCGCTCGGCGCACCCCCTGCTCGCGCCCGAGCTCGAGTACGAACGATCTGGGTTCCTGCACGACGTCGTCTTCCCGAGTGGGCACGTGACCCTCGGCGACGGTGAGCGGATCCGGGTGTATTACGGCGCCGCCGACTCGAGCTTGGCCGCCGCCGACTTCGAGGTCTCCGACATCCTCGCCAACCTCGAACCGTGCTGAGGCAACTCGCCAGGCTCACCCGCCCGGTGCCCGCCGCCGGCCCCGACGCGCTCGCGCTCGGCGTCTACACCGACCCCAGCGGGGAGCTCGTCGCGGCCAGCGAGTCGGGGTTCGAGGGCGTCGCGTGCGTGGACGATACGGCTCGGTTGCTCGACGTGCTCTGCGACGTCTGGTCCGCCACCGGGTCCACCGAGGTCGAGCGATGGGCGCGAGGATTGCTCGAGTTCGTGCTGTGGATGCAGGAACCAGACGGACGCTGGCTGAACTTCGTCTACGACTGGGCCGGATCGCGCAACGAGGGCGGCATCACGTCGTCGACCGGCGAGAACTTCTGGCACGCCCGAGCCCTGTCGAGCGTGAGCCACGCCTGGCTGACCTTCGACGACGAGCGCGCGCGCGCCGCCCTGCATCGAGGGCTCGAACACGCCGTCACCCGCCCCGCTCCGGCCGATGTGCGAGCCGTCCACGTGCTCGTGGGACTCCGCCTGCTCGCCGAGGGATCACCTCCTCCGGACATGGCGGGGGCGGTCCGTCGATGGGCGGACGAGATCGCGTCCTGCCGCGTCGACGGCGTCCTCATGAACAACCCCGACGAGCACGGCGCGCCCCACCTGTGGGCGCACATCCAGGAAGGCGTGCTGGTCGAGGCCGCTCGATCGCTCCAGGACCCCACGCTGATCGCGGCTGCCGTCGAGAGCGCGGAAAGGCTGTGGGTGCCGTTCGTCCGGGAGAGGTTCGACCGCCCGAGCGTGACCCCGTATGACGTGGCGTGTGCCGTGTACGCGCTCGACCGCCTCGCCCGGGTCGACGTTGAGGGTTGGCTCGACCTCTCGGCGTCCGCTCGGGCCTGGTTCGAGCTGACGGACGCGTCGGGACGACCGGTGTTCGACCGGGAGCACGGCCGGGTCGCCGACGGCGTCGACGCCGGCCGCGTGAGCGAGAACTCGGGCGCAGAGGCGAACATCGTCGCCGCCGAGGCCCTGTTCCCCGACGCGGTGGCGTCGGTGGAGGCTGCGGTGGCGCTGCTCCCGGCGCGTGCCCGTCGATGATGCGTACGTAACACTCAAGAACTCGATGCGTACGTGCCGAAGGGCCAGCTGGAGGGACGCCGGATGCCTCGGCGCCAGATGCCTCAGCGGAGGCGTCCCGACCGAAGCCCCCGACGGCCGGGTCATGGCAAGAACACGGTGAACGGCGGGCACGGGAACGGCCTTCGGCGGCCGGCCCGGGAGCGGCGGCAGACCCAGCGGGCGCGGTCCGCCGCCGTTCCACTCCGACGTCTTCACCCGGTGTCGGAGGCGGGCGCGCTCACAAGGGCCGGGACGTGCTCCAAACGGAGCTGGCCGCAGGCGGCGTCGATGCCCCTGCCGCGCGTGTCGCGAACCGTGACGTTCACTCCCCCGGCCTCCAAGACCCGCACGAACCCGTCGATCCTTCGACGCGAGCTCGGCCTACTCGGCCATCCGGGGGTGGGGTTGAGCGGGATCAGGTTCACATGGGCATGGAGCCGGAACGCGATCGGAGCCAACCGGCCGGCCTGGTCGTCGGAGTCGTTGACGCCATCGATCATCGCCCACTCGATCGACGGACGACGCTTCGTTCGCTCTCGCCAGTCCGTGATCGCCTCCTCGAGCGCCGCGAGCGGGTAGAGGCGGTTCGGTGGCACGAGCTCGTTCCGCAGCTCGTCGTCCGCCGCATGCAGGCTCACGGCAAGGCCGACCTGAGGATGATCGACCCCGAGGCGGTGGATGCCGGGAACGAGACCCACGGTCGAGACGGTCACGTGTCGCGCTCCGATCCCCATGCTGTCGGCGTCGGTCAACCGCGAGACGGCGCCGTCGACCGCCCGGTAGTTCGCCATCGGCTCCCCCATGCCCATGAACACCACGTTGGTGAGCCGCTGGGGCGTGGACGGGGGGAGCCGCGAGGCCTCGCGCCTAGCCCACACGACCTGGGCGGCGATCTCCCCCGCGGTCAGGTTGTTCTCGAGGCCCATCTGTCCCGTGGCACAGAAGGTACAGCCCATCGCACAGCCGGCCTGCGACGATACGCAGACCGTCACCCGATCGGGGTAGCCCATGAGCACGGCCTCGATGATGTGCTCGCCGCCCAGGCGGAGGAGCGCCTTGCGGGTGGCACCACTCTCGGCCGTGCGCTCATCGAGGACATCGACCCCCAACGGCAACTCGGCGGCGAGCCGCTCCCGGAGTGCCGGCGAGATGTCCGACATCTGCTCGTAGGTGGCGGCGCGCTTCCACAGCTGCGACCACACCTGCTTGGCTCGGAAGGCCGGTTCCCCCGACGCGACCAGGCGGTCGGTGAGTTGTTCGCGGGTCAAGTCGTAGACGGTAGGCATGAGAGTCTCCAGCCTAGACATGCTGCCGGAACACGGATCCGTCGGGCCTGCTCAGCGAGCGTCAACGCCCGGCGCGCTCCTCCGCGAGGCGCGCGAGGTTCCCCAACTGCTTCGTGTCGGCCTTGTGGATCGCCGCCCTCGTGAGCGGCCGCATCCAGGGCCGGAGCCAGTAGGGCACGTAGTTCATCCGCAGTGTCGTGTCCGTGTAGACGATCCGCGACCCGTCGCCGTTCTCCTCGATGTCGTACCGATGGCGGAAACGGACCTCCCACGGTTTCCCCCGTTTTCGATCCAAGCGCGCGTCCGTCTCGATCGCGAAACGGCTCGGCGGCGACGCCTCAGTCACGACGGACCGATCATGGAAGGTGCCGTTGAAGTTGGCGCCCGTCGAGGTGAAGGCCGTACCGACGTGGACGGGACCGTCGGGCACCTCGAGGGCCAGCAACTTGAAGTCGTCGTCGCTCGCCCGCTCGCCCGCCCAATCCAGGTGCGCCTTGAGGTCCGCGATGGTGTCATAGACGACCTGCGGTGGCGCCTCGGACGTGACCGCAACGGACGTCTCGAACCGGAGGACCTTCACGTCCTCGGCCCGTGAGTACCCACGAAGATGAACGGCTCAGACAACTCCTCCCCCTCTCCGACGATAGCGATACACAAGCGGAAGCCTGGGGGGATCAGGCTCCCATCGATCGAGTGAACCCGCCCAGGGGGTTGGGCTTGACATCGAGGGGAACTCCTGATCCCGCGAGCCCCTGCATCATCTCGCGAGCAGCATCGTTGAGCTCTCCGAAGACCCGGATGCTCGTGGTTTCCTCCAGGAGCTCCTCGTAGGCGTTGGTGATGTGTTCGCGAACGACCTGCATGTGGGACTCCATCGAAGCCACGTCGGGGTGGATCTGCAAGACGGCGACTTCGGTGCCTCCTTCGTTGGCGTACCCGTTGAAGGACATCATGCGGGGCTCGTTGGCCTCGACCACCTCGACGAGCTCCCCGAAGGACTTCTCGAAGTCCTGGAGCTTTCCCTCCTGGAGCCTATGGATGCCGATGAAGATGAACGGCTCGCTCATCTCTCCCCCTCTCCGAGCGGTGAGCTTCGAGGCGGGATCCGCCTCGAAGCCGACCGCAGTCGTCCGAGTGCAGTCTCATCCGTGTCGGTTGTTCAGCACAACACCCTGCGGTGTGCTGACGTATCCCGTGGGTTCACTGCCGCGTGAACGCGATGCGGTCGATGACGACAGCTAGTGTGGGAGTCGTGGCGACGACAACGACGCGAGCCATCCCCCTCTCGCGGCCGCTCGACCTGCGCCGGACGCTGTTCCCGCTCCGGCGCGGCACCGGCGATCCGACGATGCGGGTGGGCGAGCGGGAGGCGTGGCGCGCGATCCGCACGTCCGCCGGCCCGGCGACGTTCCGGCTCGCGGTCGATGGCGACCACC
>JBOGVO010000268.1:0-21545 GCA_050692855.1 Actinomycetota bacterium
CTCGTGCACCGCGCGGCCGTAGGTCGGGCGCTCCACCTCGCGGAAGACCCCGATGCAGGACTCCTGCCAGGGCCCGTCGGAGATGTGCGCCAGGGCGAACGCGAGCGACGGCCGGCCGTGGGCGTCGTGCACGACGATCTCGTCCGGGTCGGTCTCCGCCGTGGGCGCGATCTCGTACCGGCCGTTCTCGCCGACACGCACGCATCGGTTCCCCTCGTCGAACACGATCGGCTCGCCGTGCTCGAGCCGGATCTGGTTGTGGACCCCCTGGGGCTTCTCACGCAGCAACTCGAACGCACCGTCGTTGAACACGTTGCAGTTCTGGTAGATCTCGACGAACGCCGTGCCGCGATGCGCCGCCGCCTGACGGAGCACCTCGGTGAGGTGCCGGCGGTCGTTGTCGATCGTGCGGGCCACGAACGTGGCCTCGGCGCCGAGGGCGACGGCGATCGGGTTGAACGGATGGTCGACCGAGCCGAACGGCGTCGACTTCGTGACCTTCCCCTCCTCGCTCGTGGGCGAGTACTGGCCTTTCGTCAAACCGTAGATCTGGTTGTTGAACAGCAGGATCTTGATGTTCACGTTCCGCCGCAGGGCATGGATCAGGTGGTTGCCGCCGATCGAGAGCCCGTCGCCGTCGCCGGTGACGACCCAGACGCTCAGGTCGGGGTTCGCGGTGGCGATGCCGGTCGCGATCGCGGGAGCGCGCCCGTGGATGCCGTGCACGCCGTACGTGTCCATGTAGTAGGTGAACCGCCCGCTGCAGCCGATGCCCGAGACGAACACGGTCTTGTGCGGCTCGATGCCGAGCTCGGGCATGAAGCCCTGCACGGCCGAGAGGATCGCGTAGTCGCCGCAGCCCGGGCACCACCGAACCTCCTGGTCGGAGGTGAAATCTTTCTTCGTGAGGGTGTCGACGCCGCCGGTCGCGCCGCCGCCGTTCGCGCCGCCGCCGTTCTCGATCACGTCACTCATGCAGCACTCTCTCGATCTCGCGTTCGAGGTCCTCCGCGAAGATCGGGAGGCCCTGGACCTTGGTGAAACTCTTCGCATCGACCAGGAACCTCGCCCTGATCAGCATCGAGAGCTGCCCCAGGTTCATCTCGGGGATCAGCACCTTCGGGTAGGCCGTGACCACGTCGCCGGTGTTCGCCGGGAACGGGTTCAGGTGACGGAGGTGGGCCGTGGCGACCCTCCCGCCTCCGTCGCGCACGCGCCTGGCCGCCGCGCGGATCGTGCCGAGCGACGACCCCCACCCGAGCACGACCAGCTCGGCGTCGCCCGTGGGGTCGTCGACGTCGAGCGGCGGGATGTCGTCGGCGATGCCGGCGACCTTCGCCTGCCTCAGGTGGGTCATGCGCTCGTGGTTCTCGGGCTCGTAGCTGATGTTGCCGGTGAGGTCCTCGCGCTCGAGGCCGCCGACCCGATGCACGAGCCCCGGCGTGCCGGGCACCGCCCACGGGCGCGCCAGCCGATCGTCGCGCGCGTACGGCAGGAACCCGTCGCCGTCGGCCGCGGCGAAGTTCGGATCGATCACCGGCAGGTCGTCGACCTCGGGCACACGCCACGGCTCCGACGAGTTCGACAGGAACGTGTCGGAGAGCAGGATCGCCGGCGTGCGATATCGAACCGCGATGCGCGCGGCTTCCAGGGCCGCGTCGAAGCAGTCGGACGGAGAGGATGCCGCGACGATGGGTATCGGGCTCTCCCCGTGACGGCCGAACATCGCTTGCAACAGGTCGCCTTGCTCGGTCTTGGTCGGCAGGCCCGTCGAGGGACCACCCCGCTGCACGTCGACGATCACCATGGGCAGCTCCATGATCACCGCGAGACCGAGCGTCTCGGCCTTCAGGTCCATGCCGGGGCCGCTCGTGCCGGTCACCGCGAGCTGGCCCGCGAACGCCGCGCCGAGCGCGGCGTTGGCCGCGGCGATCTCGTCCTCGGCCTGCAGGGTGATCACCCCGAAGTTCTTGTGGCGCGACAGCTCGTGCAAGAGCTCGGAGGCCGGCGTGATCGGGTAGCTCGCGTAGAACAGCTGCAGCCCGCTGCGCTGCGAGGCGGCGACCAGCCCCCACGAGAGCGCGGTCGCTCCGGCGATGTTCCGGTAGGTGCCGGGATCGACCGGCGCGGCGGCGATCCTGTAGGAATGCGCGAACAGCTCGGTGGTCTCGCCGAAGTTGTACCCGGCCTTGAACGCCGCGACGTTCGCATCGTAGATCTCCGGCCTCGTGCCGAACTTCCGCTCCAGCCAATTCAGCGTCGTCTCGGTCGGGCGACCGAACATCCATGAGACGAGGCCGAGGGCGAACATGTTCTTCGCGCGCTCGGCTTCCTTCTTGCCGATGCCGACGTCCTCGGTCGCGCGAACGGTCATCGAGGTCATCGGCACCTTGTAGACCTGGTATGCGTCGAGCGACCCATCGGAGGTCGGGTCGCTCGCATACCCGGCCTTCTCGACGTTGCGCTGCGTGAAGGCGTCCTCGTTGATGATCAGGGTGCCTGCGGCCTCCAGCGTCGACAGGTCGGCCTTGAGCGCGGCCGGGTTCATCGCGATCAGCACGTCGGCGTGATCACCGGGTGTGGTGATGTCGCTCGAGGCGAACTGGATCTGGAACGCGGAGACGCCGTGCACCGTGCCGGCCGGTGCCCGGATCTCGGCCGGGAAGTCGGGCAACGTCGCGAGGTCGTTGCCGAGCACGGCGGTCGCGGAGGTGAAGCGGTCTCCGGTGAGCTGCATGCCATCGCCCGAGTCCCCCGCGAACCGGACGACGACGCGTTCCTTCTCTTCGACGGTCTTGCTCGTGCTGGTGGTCGTGGACATGCTGTGGTCCGGCCGAGCCGACCGATGCTCCCTTCGTTCGCGGGCAGTTCGAGGGCGGTCATACCTAGCGTACTGCTGCACCGCGCCCTCGACGGCCGGTCGCGGGTAGATTCACACCATGAGGACACATCGACTCGGATCGCACGGGCCTGAACTGTCCGTGGTCGGCTACGGCGCATCGGAGGCGGGCGGCACCGCGTGGGGACCGAACGAGTCCGACGAAGCCGTGATCGGCGCCATGCGAGCGGCGCTCGACGCGGGCATCGACTGGATCGATACCGCTGAGGTCTACGGCGACGGCGTCTCCGAGTCGCTCGTGGGCCGCGCGATCGCAGGACGGCGGGCAGAGGTGATCGTGGCGTCGAAGGTCGCCCCCGCGCCGGAGGGCTCGGGGTTCCGGCCCGAGCAGATCCTCGCGGCCTGCGATGCCTCGCTCGGCCGCCTCGGCACCGACGTCATCGACCTCTACCAGCTGCATTGGCCGGACTCGAGCGGCGTGGCGCTCGAGGAGACCTGGGGCGCGATGGCCGACCTGGCCGACGCGGGGAAGGTGCGCTTCATCGGGGTCTCGAACTTCGACCGCGACCTGATCGAGCGATGCGGCGCGATCCGCCACGTCGACTCCCTGCAACAAGAGTTCTCGATGCTGAACCGCCGCGACGCCGAGCTGATCGCCTGGTGTAGGGAGCGCGGAACGGGAGTCGTGAGCTACGGTCCGCTCGCGTTCGGTCTGCTGACCGGCGCGATCACGGCCGAGACGGCCTTCACCGACGGCGACTGGCGGAGACAGGGAGGCGAGCCCGACGACCCCGACGAGGTCGACCTCTTCGCCGCCGACGTGCTGCCGAGCGCCCTCGCCGTGGTCGACCGGCTGCGGCCGATCGCCCTGCGGATCGGTGCGAGCCTTCCCGAGCTCGCCCTCGCGTGGAACGTGCATCAGCCGGGGGTCACGAGTGCTATCGCGGGGAGCCGCAACGCCGAGCACGTCCGCGCGAACGCGCTCTCGGGCGACGTCAAACTCGACGTGGCAACCCTCGACGAGGTCAACGCGATCCTCCACGACGCCGACGTGGGCGGGTGATCGAGGCTCAGGCCTGGCGTTGCACCTGACGGATGCGCCGCACGATGCCGTCGAGCAGCTTCAACGTGACCTGCGGCTCGTCCTTCAACAGCGCGAGCAGGTGACGACGGAATAGCCGCAGCACCCGCAGCGAGGTGACGGCGACCACCGTCGCGCTGCGCGGCTGGGCGTCGATCGCTGCCAGCTCGCCGAAGAAGTCGCCCGGCAGCACCGTGCCGACCTTCTTCCCGCCCCGGACGACCTTGCCTTCACCCTCGAGCACCACGAACAGCGTCTCGCCGAGCTCACCTTCGCGGACGACCGGCTCGCGGGCCGCGAACGACATCTCGTCGGTGTCGGCGGCCAACCGCTGGAGGTGCCGCTTGGAGAAATCCGAGAACATCGGCACGCCGGCGAGCGCGGTGGCGGTCTGTCGCTTCGTACGACGGATCGGCTGCTCGGGCTGACGGCCCGCGCCGCTCCGGCCTGACTCGCGACTCAGCATGTCGGGAAGACTCTGGCTCATGGCACACCGCAGCCTACCCCGGCCCCGGTCTGCGGAACCAGCCCGTGCCGTGTGGGCGGACACAGGGGGCACCGCTAGTGTGAAGCGCATGGAGACCCGCTCCCGCCTCGAGGCCCTGCTGCGCAGCAGGATCGCCGTGCTCGACGGCGCGTGGGGCGTGCTGCTGCAGGGCCGCGGCCTGAGCGAGGAGGAGTTCCGAGGCGAACGGTTCGCCGGCCACGACCACGACGTCAAGGGCGACCCCGATCTGCTGAACATCACGCAACCGCAGGTCGTCGCCGGGGTCCACGACGCCTACTTCGCCGCCGGCGCCGACATCGCCACCACGAACACGTTCACCGCCACCTCCTTCGGCCAGCGGGACTACGGGCTCGAGGACGCCGTGGCTGACATGAACCTCGCGGGAGCGAGACTCGCCCGCGAGTCCGCCGATCGCGCCGGGGGCGAGCGGTTCGTCGCCGGCTCGGTCGGACCGCTCAACGTGACCCTCTCGCTCTCGCCCAAGGTCGAGGACCCAGGGTTCCGCGCGGTCTCGTTCGACGAGGTCGTCACGGCCTACGCCCAGCAGATGCGTGCCCTTCGCGAGGGCGGGGTCGACCTGCTGCTGGTCGAGACCATCTTCGACACGCTGAACGCGAAGGCGGCCGTCACCGCGGCCAAGGAGGCGGTCCCCGACCTCCCGCTGTGGATCAGCGTCACGATCGTCGACCGCAGCGGCCGCACGCTGAGCGGCCAGACCGTCGAGGCGTTCTGGACCTCGATCGAGCATGCGGATCCCGTGGTCGTGGGCGTCAACTGCTCGCTCGGCGCGGCCGAGATGCGCCCCTACGTCGAGACGTTCTCTCGCATCGCCGACAAGCCCGTGGCGTGCTACCCGAACGCCGGGCTGCCGAACGCGTTCGGCGGCTACGACGAGACGCCCGAGGTCACGAGCGGTCTCCTGCACGAGTTCGCCGAGGCGGGGCTCGTGAACCTCGTGGGCGGCTGCTGCGGCACGACGCCCGATCACACGGTCGCGATCGCGGCGGCCGTGCTCGACCTGGAGCCGCGCGCGGTGCCGTCGTTCGACGACCGCGTGCCCACGTACAGCGGGCTCGAGCGGTTCGCGATCCGCCGCGACACCGGATTCGTGACGATCGGCGAGCGGCAGAACGTGACCGGCTCGGCGAAGTTCCGCCGCCTGATCGAATCGGGCGACTACGAGGCGGCGGTCGAGGTCGCGCTCGATCAGGTGCGCTCCGGCGCGAACATGCTCGACGTCAACATGGACGCCGACCTGCTCGACGGCGAGGCCGCGATGACCCGCTTCCTCAACATGATCGCGGTCGAGCCCGAGATCGCCCGCGTGCCGATCATGGTCGACTCGTCGCGGTGGGAGACGATCCTCGCGGGGCTGAAGTGCGTGCAGGGCAAGGGCGTCGTGAACTCGATCAGCTTGAAGGAAGGTGAGGCGGACTTCCTCGAGAAGGCCCGCGCGATCAAGACCTACGGCGCCGCGGTCGTCGTGATGTGCTTCGACGAGGAGGGGCAGGCGGGAACCGTCGAGCGCAAGGTGGAGATCGCGGACCGGTCGATCCGACGGCTCGTCGAGGAAGCCGGCTACGAGCCGACCGACATCATCATCGACCCGAACATCCTCGCGATCGCGACCGGTCTCGAAGAGCACGCCGACTACGCGAAGGCGTTCATCGAGGCGACCCGGGAGATCAAGCGCGCCCACCCCGACGTCCGCGTCTCCGGCGGCGTGTCGAACCTGAGCTTCTCGTTCCGCGGGAACGAGCCGGTGCGCCGGGCGATCCACTCGGCGTTCCTGTACCACGCGATCGCCGCGGGGCTCGACATGGCGATCGTGAACGCCGGTCAGCTCGAGGTGTACGAGGACATCCCGAAGGACCTGCTCGAGCACGTCGAGGACATCATCTTCAACCGGCGCGACGACGCGACGGAGCGCATGGTCACGTTCGCCGACACGGTCAAGGGCGGCGGACTCGCCCGCGAGGACGACCTCACCTGGCGCGAAGGATCCGTCGAAGACCGACTCGCGCACGCGCTCGTGCACGGCATCGTCGACTACATCGTCGAGGACACCGAGGAGGCACGCCAGGCCTACGACCGCCCGCTCGAGGTGATCGAGGGACCGTTGATGGCCGGCATGTCGATCGTGGGCGATCTGTTCGGCGCGGGGAAGATGTTCCTGCCTCAGGTCGTGAAGTCGGCCCGAGCGATGAAGAAAGCGGTCGCCCACCTCGAGCCGTACATGGAAGCGGAGAAGCTCACGCTTGGGCCCTCGGCCGACCGAGCGCAGGGCACCCTCGTGACCGCCACGGTCAAGGGCGACGTGCACGACATCGGCAAGAACATCGTCGGGGTGGTGCTCGGCTGCAACAACTACCGGGTGATCGACCTCGGCGTGATGGCCCCGGCCGAGCTGATCCTCGACACCGCGGTGGCGGAGAAGGCGGACATCGTCGGCCTCTCGGGCCTGATCACGCCCTCCCTCACCGAGATGGTGAACGTGGCGACCGAGATGCGTCGCCGCGGGATGGACCTGCCGCTGTTGATCGGTGGGGCCACGACGTCGCGCCAGCACACCGCGGTGAGGATCGCGCCCGCCTACGAGGAGCCCGTCGTGCACGTCGTCGACGCCTCGCGCGTCGTCGGCGTCGTCTCCAAGCTGCTCGACGGCGACCGCAAGGCCGAGCTCGACGCGCAGAACCGCGTGGACCAGCAGCGTCTGCGCGAGCTGCACGCGGAGCGAGAGCGCACCCCGCTGCTCCCCTACCGCAAAGCGCTCGCGAACCGCACGCCGATCGAATGGCGTGTCGGCGACGTGCCCGCGCCACCGTTCTCGGGGGTCAAGGTCGTGGAACCCCCGCTCGCCGAGCTGCGGGAGGTGATCGACTGGACCTTCTTCTTCACGGCGTGGGAGCTGAAGGGTCGGTATCCGCAGATCCTCGACCACCCGCAACAAGGGGGAGCGGCGCGCGAGCTCCTCGAGCACGGCATGGAGCTGCTCGACACCATCGAGGCCGACGGCTCGATCCAGGCGCGCGGCGTCTACGGGTTCTGGCCCGCCCAGGCCGACGCCGACGACATCGTGCTGGACAACGGGGTGGTCTTCCCGATGCTCCGCCAGCAGGTGGACCACGGCGAAGGCGACGACCGACCGAACCGATCCCTCGCCGACTTCGTCGCCCCGCCCGACAGCGGCCTCACCGACCACGTGGGCGGGTTCGCCGTGACCGCCGGCATCGGTGCGGACGATCTCGCGAAGACGTTCGAGGCCGACCACGACGACTACCGCGCGATCATGGTCAAGTCGCTCGCCGACCGGCTGGCCGAGGCCTTCGCCGAATGGCTGCACCGCGAGGTCCGTCGAGCCTGGTACGCGCCCGACGAGTCGCTCACGAGCGTGGACCTGATCGCGGAGCGATACCGGGGCATCCGGCCGGCGTTCGGCTACCCGGCGTGCCCCGACCACACCGAGAAGCGAGCCCTGTTCGATCTGCTCGGGGCCCGCGATCACGGCATGGATCTCACGACCTCGTACGCGATGACACCGGGGGCGACGGTGGCCGGGCTCTACTTCGGGCACCCCGAGGCGCGCTACTTCAACGTCGGCCGCCTCGGCAAGGACCAGGTCGAGGACTATGCGCGGCGCAAGGGCCAGAGCCTGATCGAGACCGAGCGCTGGCTCCGGGAGAACCTCGCCTACGACCCCAGCTGATCGAGGCCGCTGCGGAGGGCCGCAGGGGCGTGCCGCCCCCGCCGGTGTTCCATCCTGGACGTCCAGCGGCGCCCCAGAGCCCCCTGGTAGCGTCGACCCATGACCGAGTTCTGGCATCCCTTCGCGGACATGCACGCCGTCGAAGCGAACGGCGCGACCAGCCTCGTGCGCGGCGAGGGCGCGTACGTCTTCGACGATACCGGGCGCCGCTACCTCGATGCGACCGCATCGCTCTGGTACTGCAACGTCGGGTGGGGTCGGAACGAGATCGCCGACGCGGCCGCGATGCAGCTGCGCACGTTGCCCACGTACTCGACGTTCGGCGACCTCACGAACGGACCCTCGGAGGCACTCGCCGAGCGGGTGGCTTCGCTCGCCCCCGTGCGCGGCTCGAAGGTGTTCCTCACGAGCGGCGGCTCGGATTCGATCGACACCGCCACGAAGATGGCTCGACGCTATTGGCAGCTGCGTGGCGAGCCCCGGCGCACCGTGCTGATCCGTCGCGAGAAGGCGTACCACGGCATGCACACGGCGGGCACGTCGCTCGCCGGCATCCCGGCCAACGCCACCGGCCACGGCGAGCTGATCGAGGACATCGCCGAGGTGCCCTGGGACGACGCCGGCGCTCTCCGCGCCGCGATCGAGACCGAGGGCCCGGAGCGGGTCGCCGCCTTCTTCTGCGAGCCGGTGATCGGCGCGGGCGGTGTCTTCCCGCCCCCGCCGGGCTACCTCGAGGCCGCTCGCAACGTGTGTCGAGAGACCGGCGTGCTCTTCGTGGCCGACGAGGTCATCACCGGGTTCGGCCGCACGGGCGACTGGTTCGCCTCGAGCCGCTTCGGGCTCGACCCCGACATCATCACGTGCGCGAAGGGCATCACCAGCGGATACCTGCCGATGGGCGGCGTGATCGCCGCGCCTTGGGTCGCCGAGCCGTTCTGGGAGCCCGGTGCGGGGCCGTGGCGGCACGGGTACACGTACAGCGGCCACGCCACGGTCGCGGCGGCCGCACTGGCGAACCTCGACATCATGGAGCGCGAGGCGTTGTGCGAGCGCGCGTTGAAGCTCGAGACGTCGCTGGTCGAGGCGCTGCGGCCGCTCGCGGACCACGAGCTGGTCGAGGAGGTCCGGGGCGGCGTCGGACTCCTCGCGGCCGTGAACCTGCGGCAGGACCTGGTGGCCGATGATCCGTCGCTTCCGGCGCGCGTCGGCTCGGCGTGTCGTGAAGCGGGACTCCTCATCCGGCCGCTCGTCGCCGGGGCGCTCGCCGTCTCGCCGCCGCTCGTGATCGGTGAGGAGCACATCGCCGAGATCGCCGACGGGTTCCGCGCAGGCCTCGACGCCGTCGCGGCGAACTAGTCTCCTGGACCGAGGTGGACCGATCAGGGTGCGATCGTCAGTGGAACGAGCTGGAGGTCGGGCGTCAGTGGAACGAGCTGCCGCACGCGCAGCCGCCCTGGGCGGCAGGGTTGTCGATCGTGAAGCCCGTCTGCTCCAGGGAGTCGACGAAGTCGATCGTGGCCTGTGAGAGGTACGGCACGCTCATCTTGTCGATCACGAGCCGCACGCCGAACTGCTCCTCGGCCTGGTCTTTCTCGCCGAACTGGTCGTCGAGGTACATCGCGTAGCGGAGTCCCGAGCACCCACCGGGTTGCACGGCGACCCGCAGCGCGATGTCGTCGCGGCCTTCATCGGCCAGCAGTTCCTTGACCTTGCCGGCGGCGGTCTGCGTGAGCGTGATCATCGTTCCTCCGGGAGTGTCGCGGCCTTGTCCCACAAAGTCTACCCGCCGGGGGCAGGAAAACCGATCTCCGAGATCGGGAACTTCCGGCCTCAGCGCTCGGCGATGTCCACGACCGCCGCGCCGCTCAACCGCACCAGGTCCGCCGGCGTGAGCTGGAACACCGAGTGTGGCGTGCCTGCGGCCGCCCACACCTCGTCGTGCGCGAGCAGGTCCTCGTCGCAGAACGCGCGGACACGCGTCGGATGACCGAACGGCGGCGTGCCGCCGACGGCGAAACCTGTTGCAGCGCGGGCCTCCTCGGGAGTGGCGCGCCGCACGACGGTCGCCTCGGCCACGCCGGCGAGCTTCGACTCGTCCACCCGGTTCGACCCCGACGTGAGCGCGAGGACCACCGCATCGTCGGCGGCGAACACGAGCGACTTCACGATCTGGCCGACGTCGCATCCGATCGCCTTCGCTGCGTCGGCGGCGGTCTTCGTGCCCTCGGGGAACCGCCGCACCTGCGGGTGGAGCCCCAAGGCTCGAGCCGCATCCGCGAACCGATCCATCGCCCCGCTCACGGTCGCGCCGCCGCGAGGGCAGGGGCGCGCGAGGCGAGATCCTCGAGGGCGTCCACGAGGGCCCCGCGCGGATCGGTGAGGGCCGTGTCCAGGCCCACGCGGTCGGCGAGGGCGATCACGGGCACGCCGGGTGGCTCGATCGATGCCTGTCCGCACACGATCGCCGCCGGCACCCCCGCGAGCTCGCACGCGGCGAGCACGCCCGCCGGGACCTTGCCGCGCAGCGACTGCTCATCGAGCGAGCCTTCCCCCGTGATCACCAGGTCGGCGCGAGCGATGCGTTCAGCGAGACCGACCGCGCCGCTCACGACCTCGACGCCGGGCCGGAGGCCGGCGCCGCAGAACGCCATCAGGCCGAACCCGAGTCCGCCGGCGGCGCCGGCCCCGGGCTCGTCCTTGAGCGCCACCCCGAGATCGCGTTCCACGACGGCGGCGAGGTGCCCCAGGGCGTGGTCGAGCACGGAGACGTCCTCGGGCGAGGCTCCCTTCTGGGGCCCGTAGACCGCGCTCGCCCCCCGCGGTCCGGTGAGCGGGTTGTCCACGTCGCAGGCGCCCGAGACCGACACGCCGCCGAGCTTCGGGTGCATGCTCGAGAGGTCGATACGCGCGAGGCCGACGAGGGCCGCCCCGCCGTCGGCGATCGCCCGGCCGGCCCCGTCGAGGAACCGAGCGCCGAGAGCGACGGCCATGCCCGCCCCGCCGTCGTTCGTGGCGCTTCCTCCGAGGCACACGACCAGGCGGGTCGCGCCGGCATCGATCGCTCCCGCCATCAGCTCGCCGGTGCCGCGCGTCGAGGTGCGGAGCGGATCCCGCCTCGAGCGGCTCACGAGGGCGAGGCCGGACGCCTGCGCCATCTCCACGATCCCGATCCGATCGTCGGGCGACTCGTCGCCCGGTGCCTCCGCGATGCCGAAGACCGAATCGACCGGATCGCCCAGCGGACCCGCGACCCGCATGCGCCGGACCCGTCCGCCGAGCGCCGCGATCAGCGTGTCCATGGTGCCTTCGCCACCGTCTGCCATGGGCACCAGCTCGAGGTCGTCGCCGGGGCGCTCGCGCCGCCATCCGGCCGCCATCGCCTCGGCCGCCTGAGGAGCCGTCAGCGTGCCGCGGAACTTGTCGGGAGCCAGCAGGATGCGCACCCCCGGATGCTACGCTGCCCGCCGGCCCGCTCGGTGCGAGGCAGTGCGAGCCACGGATGCATCGATGAGGAGGACCGACGTGAGCCTTGATCGCGAGCAGCTCCTGGGCGTGGCCTCCGCCGAGCGTCAGCGCCTCGGGCGCATGATCCAGTTCGCCGATCCCGAGACCTGGGAGCAGCCCAGCGCCGCCGAGGGATGGTGGAACCGCGACGTGATCGCGCACCTCGCCGCGGGCGACACGATCGCAGCCCAGCTCGTGGCGGGCGAGCCCGCGGCCGAGCTCGAGGAGTTCCGGACCGCCCACCCGGACGTCCCGTTCGACATCGACGCGTTCAACGCGTGGACCGTCAACCGTCGATCGGGGCTCGACACGCGCGAGGTGCTGACGCTCTGGGGTCAAGCGGCGGAGTCGTTCCTCGCTCACTGCGCCGCGCTCGACGATGCCGACTGGGCGTCGAAGCGATACGACTACGTCGCCGGACCCATCGCCGCGCGCTACCTCGTGCAGACCCGAGCGGTCGAATGGTGGGTGCACGGCGAGGACGTTCGCGCCACGAACGGCCTCGGACCGAACTACGAGCACTGGCCGATCTACCTCACGATCGATCTGGCCGTGCGCATGTTGCCCTGGTCGCTGGGACGCGCCGGCTACGACCTGTCGGGCCTCACCGTCCGGGTCGACGCCGAAGGGGCCGGGGAGGGTTCGTGGCACTGGGGGCTGGGCGGCGGCGAGGTGCCCGCCTCGCGGAAGAAGCCCGACGCGACGATCGGCGGGCGCGCCCCACAGCTCGCGCTCGTGGCCGGCCAGCGCATCAAGCCCGACGAGGTGCTCTCCTCGGGCAACGTCGTGCTCGGCGGCGACCGACTGCTCGCCGACACGGTGCTCCGTCACCTGCGCGCGTTCCCGTAAGCGGCCGGCGTGGGGCCTGGCGTTCGCTCCAGCCGTCAGCGCGTGACGACGAGCCGCTTCACGGCCCGCGGGAACGATCCGAACCGATACTTGTACGCGTAGTCGCCCTTCAGCAGGTCGAAGCCCGTGCACCCCTCGTCGATCGCGAGCCGGATGACCTCGGCCACGAGCACCATGCCGGGTGCGAGGCTCCCCCAGGAGCGATCGAACGAGGAGTTGTACAGGGAGGACGTGCCGCCCCAGACGAACCCGATCGTGCCCGCGGCGAGCTGGCCGCCGACCTCGATGAACGTGAGCCGGAACACCCCGGCGGCGCAGAAGGCCTCGCCGAGACGGCGGAAGAAGATCTCCATGCCCGGCACCATGAACACACCCTTGGGCCCCTCCGACATGCGATGCAGCTCCACGAACCGGTCGAGCAAGGGGATCATCGAGTCGGCGTGGGCGACGACGATGCGGAACTCGCCCGCCTCTTCGGTGAGCTTGCGAGCCTTGCGCTTGATCTCGTGGCGGTGCTTGGACGACAGAGCGGCGAGGTACCCGTCCCACGTGGTCGGCAGCGGCAGGAAGGGGGCCACGCCGTTCTGGTCGTCGGTCTCTTCGACGGTCAGATCCGCGGCGGCCGCGGCATCGCGGAGCAGACCGAGCCACGGCCGGTCCTCGGGCAGGCCACGGAGATCCGCGCCGCTCCAATCCTCGCGGGTGAGCAGGGCGGTCCAGAGCTCCTTCGCCATCGCGTCCTGCCGGTCGGGAAGCCCCACGGGGCCCATGTAGTCGGTGACCTCCGTCCCGCCGAGGAACCGGAGCGTCTCCCCGATGCGCTCGAACGCGACCGCGCCGACCTGCGTGCCGTCATCCTCCTCGGCGAAGGCCAGCAGCAGGTGGTCGGGCGTCTCGCCGAACTCCTCCCAGTAGAGCTTCAGGTAGGCGGGCGTGTGGAAGAACGTGCCCCCGGGATCGGCCTCGACGAGCTCATGCCATCCACGCCGGTGGAAGTCTCGCCCGTCCTCGCTGAACACGATGCGCATGTGCGGACCATGCTACGGAACGACGAGCTCGCGAGCGGCATCACGCTTCACCAGCTCCCGCCGCCGCCGCCACCGCCGCCACCGCCGGAGAACCCGCCCCCGGAGAACCCGCTCGAGCCTGAGCCCGACGGGGTCGAGGCGATCGTGCCACCGGTGGTGACCGCGAAGCCTTCCATGGAGTCGGCGAACCGCGCGTACACGAACGGGTAGGGCGAGACGTACCACGACGTGTCGGGCTCGATGCCGAGCGCCTCGAACGCCTTCGCCCACTTGTCGGTGACCCCGAAGACCACGGCGAAGGGGAGGAACCGCGTGAACACCAGCTCTTTCTCGGCCCATCGCGACATGTGGGTCTCCGCGGTCTCGATGACGGTGCGGAACCCACGCACGCGCCGCAACAACGCCGTGCCCTTCGCGGTGCGCGCGGGCATGCGCTTCGCGTTCGCGAGGAGCACCACCGCCCCGAGGACCAAGGGGATCCCGAGGAGTCCCCAGTGGGTGAGGGCCGCGAGGGCGAACGCCGCGCCGACGGCGACGACCAAGGCCAGCACACCGATGCCGTACCAGCGGGTGCGAACCTTATCCGGTCGTTCGGAGAACCACCCGCGCTTCACGGCATCGGCGTAGAGCGACTCCTGGACGCCCTTCAGCCGCTCGACGAACGTGTTCTTCAGCTCCGCGATCGTGACCTCGCTGCCGTCGCGGAAGATCCCGTTCAACAGCCGGCGCTCGTACGTGAGCAGGTCGTCGTCGGGCTTCTCGAGGCGGATCAGGCGCCAGTCGGGTCTCCCGAACCACCCCTCCTTCGGGATCTCCTGGATCAACAGGTACCCCCGAACGGCGAGGTCGACCAGCGTGGCCGAGACGTCGAGCACGTTCGCCTGCTCGTCGATCAAGGTTCCCATCTGGCCCGGGCGCATGTCCTCTGGAGGCGCGAACTCGACCGGCGCCGACGCATCCGCCTCGCCCAAAGGCACCGCCTGCTCCACGCCGGTCGGGTTGCCCATGATCTGGTCGACCTGCGAGCCGCGGAACCGCCGGTCGCGGCCTCGTCGCCACACCAGGACGGCGACAGCGCCGATCGCGGTGACCGCGAGCGCGGCGCTGGAGCCCACGGTGGCGGGGGTCGCCTCGAACGCCCGGCCGAACGACCACCGTTCTTCCAGCACGGGCACCGGCTCAGGCACTGCGCCTTTGGGCAGCCCGACCACGACCGTGACCCCGCTGAACGAGCCGAGGCTCGTCTGCGCGAACCTCGCTGCAGTGCCTTCGGAGATCGCGCGGTCGCAGGGAAGGGTCGATCCCCGGTAACCCTGGAAGCACGCCACCTGGGTGATGTCCGCCGGCGCCCGCACCCGCACCGTGGCCCGCTCGATCGGAGCCGACCACTCCGTGCCGATCGCGTTCCAGTACAGCTCGTCGTGATCGCGGAAGCCGTTCAGGGCGGCCCCGACCGTGTACATGAGCTCGTACGTGTGCCGGCCTGTGATCTCGATGTCGGCGTCGCCCACCCGGATGCGCGTGATGCCGCCCTCGACCGACTCGACCTCGTAGTTCGCGGGTGTCCCCTCGGAGGCCCGCACGCGGACGACGTCGAGGGGGTAGACACGGTCGAACGTGTCGTCGTAGCGCAGCCGCGTCGGGATGTCACGCAGGATGCCGTGGCGGGAGGTCGAGCCGAAGTCGTAGTCGATCGTCTCCACGATCATGAGCGTGCCGTCGTCGCGGATCGCGATGGCCACGTCGTAGCGCGTGATGCGTTCGCCGACCTGAGCGTGCACAGGCGCGGACACCAGCAGCACCGTCGCCACCGCGAGACCGGTGAGCGCCAGCAGATGCCGGGCGCGCCTCACAGGTGCTCCACGAAGAAGAACGAGATGGCCATGATCACGTACGCGCCGGTGAGTTGGGCGCCCTCCAACCAGTTACTTCGGCCGTCGCTCGAGATCATGAAGACCAGCACGGTCGAGAGCGCGACGGCCGCGACCTCGAACGTCGAGAAGATGAAGTCCATCGGGTGGCCCACCGCCAGCGAGATGAAGACCAGCGCAGGCGCGACGAACAGGGCGATCTGCGTCGAGGAGCCGATCGCGATCTCGAGCGTCACGTCGACCTTGTTCCGCATGGCGAACAGCACCGCCGACGAATGCTCCGCGGCGTTGCCGATGATGGGGATCAGGATCAGGCCGACGAAGAACTCGGAGAGGCCGATCTCTTCGAGCGCGGGCTCGAGCGAGCCGACGAGGAACTCGGACATCAGCGCCACCAGGCCGGTGGCGAGCACCAACACGACGATGGCCTTCCGCCTGGACCAGGCCGGCCGCTCACCCTCCTCGGGCGTGTGGAACAGGTGCTCATGGGTCACGAGCATGAACACGAGGGCGCCGACGTAGAGCAGGATCAGCACAGCCGCCACGATGCCGCTCACGACCTCGCGCTGCAGCAGGTTCTCGCTGTTGGATCCGAGCGCGAACAACGCCGGCATCAGCAGACCGGTCACGGCCAGCACGAGCGAGGTGGAATGCACCGAGGCGGCGTCCGCGCTGTAGTGCTGTTCCTTGTGACGGAGCCCACCGAAGAGGAACGACACCCCGAGCACGAGCAGCAGGTTGCCGAGGATCGACCCCGTCAGCGACGCCTTCACGATCTCCGTGCGGTCGTCCAGGATCAGGAACACGGCGATGATGAGCTCCGTCACGTTGCCGAACGTGGCGTTGATCAACCCGCCGACGCGCGGTCCTGTGTGCAGCGCGAGCTGCTCGGTCGAGCGTCCGATCACGCCCGCGAGCGGCAGGATCGCGGCCGCGGACGTGAGGAAGATGGCGAGTTCGGCGCCACCGGTCAGCTCGAGCGCGATCGCGACCGGCACGAGGACGAGCAGCCAGTCGAACGAGGGCGTGATGCGACGGTTCACGCCGCGAAGCCTAGAGGCTCAGCCCGTCGTGTGGGGCAGGTCGCCGGACGCGCCCCCGGCGTCGTCGAGGGCGTCCTGCAGGACGTCCCACGCGAGCACGGCGCACTTGATGCGGATCGGATACTGCACGACGCCCTTGAGCGCCACGAGGTCCCCGAAGTGGTCTTCGTCGGGCTCGGCCTCGCCGGCCATCATCCCGCGGAAGTCGGCCGCCAACCCCTTCGCGTCGTCGACGTTCGAGCCGGTGACGGCTTCGGTCATCATCGAGGCGCTCGACTGGCTGATCGAACACCCGGCGCCCTGGAACGTCACCTCCGCGATCGAGTCGCCCTCGACGTGGGCGAAGACCGTGATCTCGTCGCCGCAGAGCGGGTTGTTGGCATGCCGCTGCAGCTCGGCACCGGGCAGCTCCCGCTTGTTCCTCGGGTTCTTGTAGTGATCGAGGATGACTTCCTTGTAGATGTCGTCGAGCGCCACGCGGTTCGCCTTTCGTCGTCGAAGACGGTCAGATCGTGAAGACCGCCTCGGCCTTCGCGAGGGCCTCGACCAGCGCGTCGACCTCTTCCTTCGTGTTGTACACGTAGAAAGACGCCCGTGCTGTCGCCGGCACACCGTAGCGGCGCATCACGAGTTGGGCGCAGTGGTGCCCGGCGCGGATCGCGACGCCCTCCTCGTTCAGGATCGTCGCGAGGTCGTGCGGGTGCACATCCTTGAACCAGAAGCTCACGGCGCCGCCGCGGATGCTCGCGTCCTTGGGACCGAAGACCGTCGCTCCGGCCTCGAGCAACCGGTCCAGCGCGTATCGCGTGATCTCCTCCTCGTGCGCGCGGACGTTCGCCATGCCGAGCCCCTCGAGGTAGTCGAGCGCGACCGCGAGACCGACCTGCTGCGCGATCGGCATCGTGCCGGCCTCGAACTTGTAGGGGGCCGACTTGTACGTGCTGTGGTCGTGGAAGACTTCGTGGATCATCTCCCCGCCCCCGAGCATCGGATCCATCGACTCGAGCACCTCGTAGCGTCCGTACAGGCCGCCGCTCGCCGTCGGTCCGAGCATCTTGTGGCCCGTGAACCCCAGCAGATCGACGTCGAGTGCCTGGACGTCGATGGGCGTGTGCGGCGCGAGCTGTGCGGCGTCGACGGCGATCACCGCGCCCATCGCGTGCGCGGCGTCGGCCAGCTGTCGCAGCGGTGGGATCGTGCCGAGCGCGTTCGACATCCCGGTGACGCTCACGATCTTCGTGCGCTCGGTGAGCAGCGTCCCGAGCTGCGAGAGGTCGAGCAGACCGTCGTCGGTGAGCGGGATGTAGCGGAGGGTCGCCCCGGTGACGGCGGCGGTCATCTGCCAGGGCACGATGTTCGAGTGGTGCTCCATCTCGGTGATGAGGATCTCGTCACCCTCGCGGAGGTGTTTGCGGCCCCAGCCCTGCGCGACCAGGTTCATCGACTCGGTGACGCCTCGGGTGAACACGATCGTTCGGGGGTCCGGCGCCCCGAGGAATCGAGCGACCGTGGCCCGGGCGCCTTCGTACGCCTCGGTCGCCTCCTCGCCGAGCACGTAGATGCCGCGGTGCGCGTTGGCGTTGTGCCGGCGGGTGAACTCCGACACGGCATCGATCACCTGGTTCGGCTTCTGCGACGTGGCGGCGCTGTCGAGGTAGACGAGAGGGTGCTCGCCCATCGTGCGCGAGAGGATCGGGAAGTCGTGGCGGATCGCCGTGACGTCGAGCCCACCCACGTGATCGCTCATGGTCCTGCTCCCTGAGACGTGTCTAGCCCACCTCGACGGGGGCCTCGAGCCTCAGCTCCTTGCGGAGGCCCTCGTAACCCTTCTCCTCGAGCTCGTTGGCGAGCTCCGCGCCGCCGGACTTCACGATACGCCCCCCCATCATCACGTGAACCCGATCGGGGGTGATGTGGTTCAACATCCGCTGGTAGTGGGTGATGAGGAGGACGCCGAGATCGGGACCCACGAGCTCGTTCACGCCTTCGGCGACCAGCTTCAACGAGTCGATGTCGAGCCCTGAGTCGGTCTCGTCGAGGATCGCGATCCGGGGCTCGAGCACGGCGAGCTGCAGCACCTCGTTCCGCTTCTTCTCGCCCCCCGAGAACCCCTGGTTGACGTAGCGGTTCACCATGGCGTCATCGATGCTCAGGCGGTCCATCTGCTCCTTCATGTGCTTGCGGAACGCGAGCGCGCTCACCTGCTCGCCCTTGACCGCCTGGTAGGCCGTGCGCAGGAAGTTCACGACGGAGACGCCGGGCACCTCGGTCGGATACTGCAACGCGAGGAACAGCCCTCGCTTGGCCCGCTGGTCGGGCGTGAGGGCGGTGATGTCCTCGCCGTTGAGGACCACGGTACCGCCCGTGATCAGGTAGCCGGGACGGCCCATGATCACGTTGCTGAGCGTGGACTTGCCCGACCCGTTCGGGCCCATCAGCGCGTGCGTCTCACCCTGGCGCACGATCAGGTCGATGCCGCGCAGGATCTCCTTGCCCTCGACCGTCGCGTGCAGGTCGCGCACCTCGAGCGTCGCGGAGGTCGCGCCGTGGCCGTTCGGTCGGCCGTTCGTCTGGGTGTCGTTCGTCTCGTCGCTCATCGTCGTGTCACACCTCGATCAGGATGTCGTCGCCGTCGGTCGTGACCCGGAACACGTCGACCGGCCGCGTCGCCGGCAGGGTGCGCGGGTTCCCGGTGTTGAGGTCGAACGTCGAGCCGTGCTTCGGGCACTCGATCGTCTCGAAGTCCACGTCGACCTCACCCTCGTCCAGGTAGTACTTCTCGTGGCTGCAGATCGCGTCGAGCGCGCGGAAGCCTTCCTCGCCGAGGTTCACGACGGCCACGAGGCGGCCGTCGATCGAGTAGCGGCGCGCCTCGCCGGGGGGCACATCCTTCGTCTCGCAGACACGCACAGCCCTCATCGGATGCCTCGCTCGAGCTCGTCGGCGATCGCGGCCTCCGCGCCCTCGCGCACCTCGTCGATGCGCACGCGGTCGAGCACCTCTTGGAAGAACCCCGTCACGATCAACCGCTCCGCCTCGTCGTGCGGGATGCCCCGGGACTCCAGGTAGAAGAGCGTCTCCTCCTCGACGGGGCCGACGCTCGCCGCGTGGCCGCATCTCACGTCGTTGGCCTCGATCTCGAGGTTCGGGATCGCGTCGGCCTTGGCGTGCTCGCTCAGCACGATGTTGCGGCTCGTCTGCATCGCGTCGGTCTTCTGCGCGCCTGGGCGTACGTAGACCCACCCCGAATAGACGGCCCGGCTGCGGTCGCGGAGCGCGCCCTTGTACAGCAGGTCGCTCGTGCAATTCGGCGCCACGTGGTCCTGGCTCGACCGATGATCGAAGTGCTGCTCGCCATCGGCGAAGAACACCCCGAGCTGCTCGCTGAACCCGCCCGGCTCGGCGAGCTCGACCTCGGTCTCGGTCCGGGCGAGGTCGGCGCCGAACCCGAGGCTCAACGTCCGCAGGTCGGCGTCGCGACCGGTGCGAGCCCGCTGGATCGCGAGGTGCGTCATGCCGGCGCCCCAGTCCTGGATCGCCGCGTAGCGCACGTGCGCCCCGTCCCCGACGTGGATCTCGGTGATCGCATCGCTGAACGCCCGCGTGAGGTCGGGCGAGGCGTACCGCTCGATGAACGTCACCTCGGCGCCGGCCTCCACGACGATCAGCGTGTGCGGGAAGACGGCGGCGCCATCGACGTCGACGAACGTCAGGGTCTGCAGCGGCAGGTCGACCTTCGTGTCGCGCGGCACGTACAGGAACGTCCCGCCCGTGCGGAACGCCGCATGCATCGCGGTGAACCTCGTGCGCTTCGTCGGCACGAGGTCGTGAAGGGTTCGTTCGACGAGGTCGGTGTGCTCGGCGGCCGCCGCGTCGAGATCCGTGAAGATCACTCCCTTGGCTCCGAGGGCGGGATCGAGGTGGGTCACCAACACGTCGGAGTCATGCTGGATCTGCAGGCCCGCTCGCTCACCGATGTCGCCGGCGGCCTTCAGGATCTCCTGAGGCACCCCGTCGAGGTTCTCGGCACGGCCTCCCGGGGTGTACGGAGCGTGCGTGAGCTCGAACTCCGAGAGATCCGTGTAGCGCCACTCCTCGGTCTCCTGCGACGGGATCGGGAGAGCCCGGAACTCCTCGAAGGCACGGGTACGGAGCTCGCCGGTGAATCCCGCCACCTCGGGCAGACTCGCAAGGGCGCGCTCGTCGAACGTGGTCGCGGGGCCGGTCTCGGTGGTCACGCCTCAAATGCTACCTGTGGGGTCGGATTCGCCCAACCCGTCGTTGCGCTGGAAGCATCTCGCGGGATCGGGCGCCGACCAGCGCCCCGCCATCTCGCCTCCCTAGCCGACCGAGCCTTCCATCTGCAGCTCGACCAGGCGGTTCAGCTCGACCGCGTACTCCATGGGCAGCTCGCGCGTGATCGGCTCGATGAAGCCGTTCACGATCATCGCGGTGGCCTCGACCTCCGATAGACCCCGGCTCATCAAGTAGAAGAGTTGGTCGTCGCCGACCTTCGAGACCGTTGCCTCGTGGCCGAGCGCTGCGGTCTCCTCCTCGACCTCGATGTAGGGGTAGGTGTCGGACCGGCTCTCGTCGTCGAGGATCAACGCATCGCAGCGAACGTTCGACTTCGCGTGGTGCGCATCGGGCTCGACCCGGATCAGACCGCGGTATCCGGTGCGGCCACCGTCCTTCGAGACGGACTTCGACGTGATCACGCTGGTCGTGTACGGCGCGGCGTGGATCGCCTTGCCGCCGGCGTCGGTGTGCATGCCCTTGCCGGCGTAGGCCACGGAGAGCACCTCGCCGCGCGCGCCCTTGCCCATCAGGTAGATCGACGGGTACTTCATCGTCACCTTCGAGCCGATGTTGCCGTCGACCCACTCCATGACGGCGTCCTCGGAGGCCACCGCTCGCTTGGTCACCAGGTTGTACACGTTGGTCGACCAGTTCTGGATCGTCGTGTAGCGGACCCGGGCGCCCTTCTTCACGATGATCTCGACCACCGCGGAGTGCAGCGAGTCGCTCGTGTAGATCGGTGCCGAGCATCCCTCGACGTAGTGCACGTAGCTGCCCTCGTCGGCGATGATCAGCGTGCGCTCGAACTGCCCCATGT
>JBOGVO010000269.1:0-7712 GCA_050692855.1 Actinomycetota bacterium
CCGATGCGGGGCTCGGCCGTTCGGATCGTGAGCATCGCCGACGAGGCCGTCGATGACGCGGTCTCGTCGATGGAGCTCGTGGAGCCGCTCGTGGACGGCATCGAGCTGAACGCGAGCTGCCCCAACGTCTCGTGGGGTCGCGACCGCGACAACGAGACGCACCTGCGGGCCCTCGTCGTCGCGCTCCGCGGGCGCACCGACAAGCCGCTGTTCGTGAAGCTTCCGCCGTTCGTCTCGGCCACGGAACGAGAGGTGGTGCTCACGCTCGCTCGCCTCTCGCGGGAAGCGGGGGCCGATGGGCTCACGTGTTCGAACACCCGCCTCGTCGCCGACACCCGACTCGCGTTCGGTCGCGGCGGCCTCTCGGGCCGCGCGATGTGGCCGCACACCGCCCGCACCGTGAGCGAGGTGCGCGAAGCGATCGACGGCGACATGGCGATCAACGCGAGCGGCGGTGTATTCACCGCCGCCGACGTCCTCACGTGCCTGGATGCCGGCGCGACGACCGTCCAGATCTACAGCGCGTTCGTGTACGGCGGTCCCGGCGTGATCGGCGAGATCACCGCCGGTCTCGCCCGGCTACTGCGAGAGAGGGCCGCGCACGCCGGTTCGCCTGTGTTGCGACAGCGCTGATCCGCGGTCAAGATGTGCGGGTTCCGCAGGGGGGTCCGTCGGATGGGGGGGAACGCGTGAGCGACGCCGCCGTGGCCGAGCGCCGGGCACAGACGCGCGACGGCGAAGCCGCCGTGCGGCTCGAAGGCATCGTCAAACGCTTCGGCGACGTCGTCGCCGTCGACGGCGTCGACCTCGAGGTTCGGGAGGGCGAGTTCTTCTCGTTGCTCGGACCGTCGGGCTCCGGCAAGACCACCTGCCTGCGCATGATCGCCGGGTTCGAGCGGCCCACCGAGGGACGGGTGCTGCTCGGCGGGGTCGACGTGGGCGATCGGCCGCCGTACGAGCGCGACGTCAACACCGTGTTCCAGGACTACGCGTTGTTCCCGCACATGACCGTGGCCGAGAACGTGGGGTACGGCCTGATGGTGCGCAAGGCGTCGAAGGCCGAGCGAGCATCCCGCGCCGAGGAAGCGCTCGACATGGTGCGCCTGTCCGGATTCGGCGCTCGCAAGCCCGCGCAGCTCTCGGGGGGTCAGCGACAACGGGTGGCGTTGGCCCGGGCCCTCGTGATGCGCCCCCACGTGCTGTTGCTCGACGAGCCGCTGGGGGCGCTCGACCTGAAACTGCGTCAGGCGATGCAGGTCGAGCTGAAGGAGATCCAACAGGTGGTCGGGCTCACGTTCATCTACGTCACCCACGACCAAGAGGAAGCCCTGACGATGAGCGACCGCCTCGCGGTGTTCAACAGCGGCCGGGTCGAGCAGGTCGGAACCCCAGCCGAGGTCTACGAGCGGCCGGACACGGGGTTCGTCGCCGGATTCGTGGGGGTGTCGAACGTGCTCGAGGGCGACGCGGCGACGGCCATCGTGGGGTCGCCGCACGCGGTCACGATCCGCCCTGAGAAGATCCATCTCGCCCTCGACGTGAACGCCGCGGTGGCCGAGGGCGAGTCCACCGCAACCGGGGTGGTGACGAAGGTCGTATACCTGGGTGCCGTGACCAGGTACACGGTCACGCTGGATGATGGGGGCGAGCTGGTCGTCATGCAACAGAACCTGCGCACGTCGTCGATGGAGGCCCTGCAGGTGCAGGGCCGCCGGGTGCGACTCACGTGGGAACGACAGCACAGCCGCCACGTGGAACCCGGAGACGGTCCCGCAGCACCATCCGTCGACGGAACGATGGGGTCGACCGACCCCGGGGGGGAGGATGCATGACGAAGTGGATGCGCCTGCTGGCGCTCGTCGCCGTGCTCTCGTTGGTGGCTGCGGCCTGTGGCGGCGACGACGAGGGAGGCGGCACGGGCGGTGGCGCGACGGACGGAGGTGGCGCGACCTCCGACGATCCCGACGAGCCGACGATCACGGAGGTGGGCGAGGGCGAGGGTGAGGTCAGCATCATCGCGTGGGCGGGCTACATCGAGGACGGCTCGACCGACGAGAACTACGACTGGGTGACCTCGTTCGAGGACGAGACCGGATGCGAGGTCAACGTGACCACCGCCGGTACCTCCGACGAGATGGTGGCCCTGATGCAGGAGGGCGCGGGCCAGTACGACCTGGTCACGGCCTCCGGTGACGCCAGCCTGCGGCTGGTCGCAGGCGGCACGGTGCAGCCCGTGAACCTCGACCTGATCGACAGCTACTCCACCGTCGACCCGAACCTTCAGGACGCCCCGTGGTTCACGGTCGACACCGACGGCGACGGCACCACGGAGCATTACGGTGTGCCCTACCAGTGGGGCTCGAACGTCCTGCTGTACTCGACCGCGGCGTTCAAGGGCAAGGCACCCGACAGCTGGTCGGTGGTCTTCGAGGAGCAGACCCTTCCCGACGGCACGTCGAACAAGGGCCGGGTGCAGGCCTACGACGGCGCGATCTACATCGCCGACGCGGCGCTCTACCTGAGGGCCACGCAGCCCGACCTGGGCATCGAGGACCCGTACGCGCTCACGCAGGAACAGTTCGACGCCGCGCTGGATCTGCTCCGCCAGCAGCGCGAGCTGATCAACCGCTACTGGCACGACGCGTACGTCCAGATGGACGACTTCGTCAACGGCGAAGCCGTCGCGAGCGGGTCGTGGCCGTTCCAGGTGAACTTCATCGAGGGCGCCGGCAAGGACTTCAGCTCGGTGATCCCGAAGGAGGGCGCCACCGGCTGGGCCGACACGACGATGATGCACTCCGAGGCCCCGCACCCGAACTGCGCCTACATGTGGATGGAGCACTCGCTCGACCCGAAGGTGCAGGGAGACCTGGCGTCGTGGTTCGGCTCGGTGCCCTCGGTGCCGGCCGCCTGTGACGGCAACGAACTGCTCGGTCCGAAGGGGTGCGTCACCAACGGCATCGAGAACTTCGACCAGATCGAGTTCTGGAAGACACCGCAGTCCGATTGTTTCGCGCCGGACTCGGGCGCCGCGTGTGTGCCGTACCAGCAGTGGGTGACGAACTACGTCGCGGTGATCGGCGGGCGTTGATCTCGTCGGCGACGATCGCAGCACGGAGGTGGGGCCTCGACGGGCCCCACCTCTCGCCTTTGAGAGGAGCGCGGCCGTGGCGGTGACGCAGCGGGAGCGCCCCCGCAGCGCCATGGCGGGGGTGTCGCGGTTCTTCTACCGCCATCCGTGGTCGAAGTTGCTGCTGCTCCTGTTGCCGGCCGTGCTCTGGCTGGTGGTGCTGTACCTCGGGTCGATCGCCGGGCTGCTCGTGAACAGCTTCTGGAGCATCGAGGAGTTCACGGGCCTGATCGACCGCACGTTCACGCTCGGCACGTACGAGGACCTCCTCGAGCCGGCGAACCGCGACATCGTGCTGCGGACGTTCTTCATGGCGGCCGGCGTCACCGTTGCGTGCGCGTTCCTCGCCTTCCCGCTGGCTTACTACATGGCCCGGTACGCCAGCCGCAGGGGACGGTTCGTGTTGTACCTAGCGGTGCTGATGCCGCTGTGGTCGAGCTATCTGGTGCGTGCGCTCGCCTGGCGGCAGATCTTCGCCCGAGAGGGCGTGCTCTATTGGGCGCTCGGGAAGGTGGGGCTCGACGGCGTGCTCGACACCTTGATCCGGGCACCAGTCGTCGGTGGCTCGTCGCTGATCGCCTCGAAGATCAGCCTGTTCGTGGTCTACACCTACCTCTGGCTACCGTTCATGGTCCTGCCGGTCGAGGCGGCGCTCGAGCGGGTGCCCGGCTCCTTCCTCGAAGCCTCGGGCGACCTCGGAGCACGCCCGCGGATGACCTTCCGACGCATCGTGCTGCCATTGGCCAAGCCGGGCTTGATCGCGGGGTCGATCTTCACGTTCTCGCTGACGCTCGGCGACTTCATCCTGCCAACGATGTTCGGGAGCTCCGAGTTCTACCTCGGCCAGCAGGTCTTCACGCAGATCGGCGTCGTGGGGAACACGCCGCTCGCCGCCGCGTTCACGTTCGTCGCCATGGCCATCATGATCGTGTACCTCTCGATCGCGAAGCGCGCCGGAGCGTTCGAGTCCTTATGAGGCGGGATCGGTGAGCCGCGAACGCACCGGTGCCGGCCTCGGCCTGAAGCTCGCGTCGTCCCTCGTGATGCTGTTCCTCTATTTCCCGCTCGCGATCATCGTGCTCTATGCGTTCACGACGCAGTCGTCGTCGTTCACGTTCCCGCCGCCGGGACTGACGCTCGAGTGGTTCAGGGTGGCGTTCGGGCGCGCGGACATGTGGGAAGCGTTCCGGCTCTCGCTCCTCGTCGCCGCGACCAGCGCCGGAATGGCGATCGTGCTCGGCAGCCTGCTCGCGGGTGCGGTGTATCGATCGCGCTTCTTCGGCCGCGAGGCGTTGGCGTTCATCATCGTGCTGCCCATCGCGTTGCCGGGCATCGTGACCGGCATCGCGCTGCGCTCGACGATCGGCATCGTCGACTTCCCCTCATTGGGCACATGGACGATCGTGATCGGGCACACGACGTTCTGCATCGTGATCGTCTACAACAACGTCGTGGCGCGGCTCCGCCGGATGTCACCGAACGTGGTCGAGGCATCGGCCGATCTGGGCGCGTCGGGGTGGCAGACGTTCCGCCACGTGATCCTGCCGAACCTCGCGACCGCATTGCTCGCCGGTGGCGTCCTCGCGTTCGCCCTGTCGTTCGACGAGATCATCGTGACGACGTTCACGCGCGGCAGCGATCCCACGCTGCCGATCTGGATCTTCCAGGTGCTGTTCCGTCCGCGGAACCGACCGGTGACGAACGTGGTCGCCCTGATCGCGGTCACGGTGACGATCGTGCCGGTGCTGCTCGCGCAGATGCTCGCTCGAAGCTCCGACGATGCGGGGACCGGCATGGGAACGGGTGAAGCGACCGCCCGCCCACGCAGCGCGATGCCTGCGGAGTGACCTACAGGTACTGGCCGCCGCGCGACGGACCTTCGGTCTTGCCTTCGGGCGCCGACGGGTTCTGGCCCGGCAGACCGCGGCGGCGGAGCTCCTCGAACTGCGCCCGGGCCGCCGCCTGCTGAGCGAACATCGCCGCCTGGATCCCGTGGAACAGTCCTTCGAGCCAGCCGACGAGCTGCGCTTGAGCGACCCTGATCTCCGACTCGGTCGGCACCCCTTCGAGCGGCGGTGCGAGTCCGGAGAGCTCTTCCTTCAGGTCGCCGGAGAGGACCTCGGAGAGCTCGCCGACCGCCCGGTGGTAGACGTCGGCGAGCCGGCGCCGGCCGGCTTCGTCGAGTGAGGCCTGCCGGGTCTCGTCCAGGAGCTCGCGCACCATGGAGGCGATGCGGAGCAGCTTGGCGGGCTCGGTGATCGTCTCCTGGCCAACCTCCGCGGAAGCCTGGGCGCCCGCAGCCGTGGATGCCCCACCCTCGACGGGCACGGCCTGGACGACATCGGGACCGCCGCCGCTCTGCGGCGGGGTCCCCGGGGCGGTGAGATCGTCGGTCATCGTTCCAACCTAGCATCAGCCTCGGCGAGCCTCCCGAGGAACAGGGCTTCGGTGAGGACCATCCGCTCCAGGTCTCCGATGTCCACGCTCTCGTCGGTGGAGTGGTAGTTCGAGCGATGGTCGCCCTGGCCCCAGATGAGCACCTGGATCCCCGGGAAGGTCTCCGCCAACCTCGGGACGAGGGGGATGGAGCCGCCCGATCCCATCTCCACGACCTCCGCGGCGAACGCCTCGGCCAGAGCGGCCTTCGCGGCCGTCGAGGCCGGCGACGAGGCGTCCACGAGATACCCGTCGCCCGGCTCGTGCTGCTCGACGGTCACCCGCACGCCCCAGGGTGCCGCCCCACGCAGGTGCTCTGCGAGGATGCGAGTGGCGCGTTCGCCGTCGTCGCCGGGAGCCAGACGCAGGCCGATCACGGCGCGAGCGGTCGGCACGATCTGGTTCGCCGAATCGGTCACCCGTGGCGCCTCGAACGCGAGCACGTTGATCGCGGGCTTCGACATCATGCGATCGGCGATCGTGCCCGATCCGATCAGGCGAACCTCGGGCAGCACGCGGCCGTCATCGCGGAACTCGTCCTCGGGCACCTGCGTGCCCGGCCACTCGAAGGACCGGAGCCCTCGGAGCGTGAGGTTCCCGTCGTCGTCGTGGAGGCTCGCGATCATGCGGGCGAGCGCCATCACGGCGTCGGGCAGCGGGCCGCCGAAGGTCCCGCTGTGCTGGGCGAGCTCCAGCACGTCGACCCTGACCTCGACCGACGTGACGCCGCGGACGCTCGTGCCGAGCGTCGGCACCCCCGTGCGGTAGTTGCCGCCGTCGGCGATCACCGCGACGTCGGCCCTCAGCAGGTCCGCGTGGCCGCTCACGAGCTCCGGCAGGTGCTCGGCCGAGCATTCCTCCTCGCCCTCGACGAGCACCTTCACGGTGCAGGGGAGCGGTCCCCGGTCGAGTGAGGCGCGGATCGCCGCAGCGTGGACCACGATCCCGGACTTGTCGTCGGCCGCGCCTCGACCGTAGAGCCGGCCTTCGCGCACGTGTGGGTCGAACGGCGGCGTCTGCCAGGCGTCCGGGTCCGGGGCCGGCTGCACATCGTGGTGGGCGTAGAGGAGCACCGTGGGCGAATCGTCGGGTCCCTCGAGCTCACCGAAGACCGCCGGGTGTCCTCCGTCGAGCTCGAGGAGCCGCACCTCGCCGAGACCGGAGGCGCGGAGGATGTCGGCCGTCGCTTCGGCGCTCGCCCTCACGTGAGTCGGGTCGTAGCCGGGGTAGCCCACCGACGGGATCCGAACGAGGCGCTCGAGCTCGTCGATCGTGCGCGGCATGCCCTCGGCGATGCGGCGTCGCAGAACGTCCGTGTCCATGATCGGGCGAGCCTATCGCTCGAAGCGTGATCAGGGCGCGAGTCGTTCCACCCGCCAGATGCCGCGCGCTTCGGCCGTGAACAGGAATCGGTCGTGCAGCCGGTGGCGCCGGCCCTGCCAGAATTCGATCGTCCTCGGCCGCACGACGTAGCCGCCCCAATGCGGGGGACGTGGCACCTCGCCGGGGAAGCGCGCGGCCGCCTCCGCCACACGCGCGTCCAGTTCGTCGCGACCGATCGGGTCGCTCTGCGGCGACGCCCACGCTCCGAGCTGCGCGTCGCGTGGACGGCTCGCGAAGTACACGTCGGACTCGTCGTCGGGCAGCGCGTCGACCGCTCCCGTGACCTCCACCTGGCGGTCGAGCTCCTTCCAGAGGAAGACCAATGCCGCCCAGGGAACCTCGGCGATCTGCCGGCCCTTGCGGCTCTCGCGGTTCGTGAAGAACTGGAACCCTCGCTCGCCCACACCGCGCAACAGCACGTGTCGTGCCGACGGCCTGCCGGAGGCATCGACCGTCGCCAACGTCATCGCGTTCGGAAGCGGCACGCCGGCTCGTTCCGCGTCGGCGAGCCATCGCCGGAACTGCTCGATCGGGTCGTCCAGCAGGTCGTCGCGGTCGAGCGGCTGGTCGTCGTGGAAGCCTGACGGGGCGTGCATCGCGCGCGGGTCGCTCATCGCCGCGTCATCGTACGGGCCGCCGGTGCCCCCGGCAGTGTTTGGTTTCAGGACATAGTTCCCACCTGTCTCGCGTCATCGTTCACACCTCGAGACGAAGGGGTGTGCGATGTCGCTTGCCAGGCTGGTGGTCACCGCGGTCAGGGTCG
>JBOGVO010000270.1:0-3050 GCA_050692855.1 Actinomycetota bacterium
CCAACGGACTGCTCGACCAGCTGAAGCAGGTGCCCGCCGGCGCGTTCGTGGCCGTGGACGCGCGCCGGTGCCGCGTCTCGAAGCGCAGCGCCGCGTTCGACTAGGGCCTCGATGTCCGGGACCGCGCCGCTAGGGGGTGCGGCCCGTGAGCGCGACCAGGCGGGTCGCGGCGTCCCCCTCGGCTCCCACGTCGACGGGTTGCGACGTCGATCCGAAGCTCACCATCCCGCCGACCAGCGGCGTGAGCCAGACCTCGAGGTCGCGGGCGACATCGTCGGGGATCGCATGGGCGACCTCGATGCCCCGGGCGAGGTCCCATCCGTGGATCACGGCGTCGAACAGCATCTCGGTCAGGTAGGCGTCGGCCGTGAGCTTGCCGCCGGACGTGTGCACCTCCACGCCCTGCGTCGCCGAGCGGACCCCCCTCGCTGCGGCCGCGCTCGCTCGGTGCCACGCGGCGACGGGATCGTCGCCGAGGCGGTCGCCGTCGTATCGGTCGCCGACCTCCGCGAGCGTCTTCCCGGCGATGAGATCGGGCACCCAGAGCGTCTCGTAGACGAGATGGTCGACGAGCGCGCGCACGTCCCAATCGGTGCACGGCGTTGGGTTGGTCCACTGCTCGGCGTCGATCCGGCCGACGTGCCCGTCCAGCTCGGCGAGCGCCGCCACGTACCGTTCCGCCACGTCGTGCACCGGCGTCCCTTCCCTGTCGGTGGCCGGGACCGTAGCACCGCGCCGGGCAGGGAACGCTCGCGGGACGCCGAACATCTCCCTCAGCGCGTGAGCGCCAGGAAGTTCCGCACGATCTTCGGGCCTTCGGGGGTGAGGATGCTCTCGGGGTGGAACTGCACGCCGAACCGGGGGAGCCGGCGATGCCGCGTGCCCATCACGAGCCCGTCGTCGGTCCATGCGGTGAGCACGAGCTCCTCGGGCAGGTCCGCCCGCTCCACGACCAGGGAGTGGTAGCGCCCGGCCTCGAACGGGTCGTGCACGCCCTCGAAGATGCCCATGCCGTCGTGGCGCACCGACGAGGCCTTGCCGTGCACGGGCTCCGTGCGGTCCACGGTGCCGCCGTACTCGATGCCGATGGCCTGGTGGCCGAGACACACCCCGAGCACCGGGGTCTCGGCCGGCAGCACGTCGAGCAGCTCGGTGAAGCACCCGGCGGCCTCCGGCCGACCCGGCCCGGGGGAGAGGATCACGGCCCCGGGATCGCGGGCGGCGAGCGCCTCGGCCGGTTCGGCGTCGCTCTTCACGACCTCGGTCTCGTGGCCGAGGCTCTCGACCAGCTGCACGAGGTTGTAGGTGAACGAGTCGTAATGGTCGACGACCAGGATCATCCGATCGCCTCCCCGGCGTGCACCGCCGGCAGCAGCGCGGCGGCCTTCGCCTCGGTCTCCTCGAGCTCGGCCTGGGGGTCGGAGTCGGCCACCACGCCCGCTCCCGACTGCACGTGCGCCCGCCCGTCCTTGACCACCGCCGTGCGGATCGTGATGCAGAAGTCCAGGTCGCCCTGGAACGTGCAGTAGCCGACCGCGCCGCCGTAAGGGCCACGGGCGTCGGGCTCGTGGGAGGCGATCAGCTCCATCGCCCGACGCTTCGGCGCCCCGGACAACGTGCCCGCCGGGAACGTGACCGCCAGCGCATCGAGCGGATGCAGGTCGTCGCGCAGGTCGCCTTCCACCGTCGAGACGATGTGCATCACCTTCGTGAACCGCTCGACCTCCATCAGCTGGGTCGGCTCCACGCTTCCGGCGATGCACACCCGCCCGAGGTCGTTGCGGGCGAGGTCGACGAGCATCGCGTGCTCGGCCTGCTCCTTCGGATCGGCGAGCAGCTCGTGCTCGAGCAACCGGTCGCGCATCTCGGTCTCGCCACGCGGGCGCGTGCCGGCGATCGGCCTGGTAGAGACGCGTCCTTCCTCGACCCGGACCAGCGGCTCGGGTGAGGATCCGGCGAGCTCGATGCCCATCATGCGCAGGAGGAACATGTACGGGGCTGGATTCGCGACGCGGAGACGGCGATAGACCGCGAAGCCCCCGTCGGGCGCGGGGAACGTCACCCGGCGGGACGGGACCCCCTGGAAGATGTCGCCGGCCAGGATGTGCTCCTTGAACGAGGCGACGATCTCGCGGTAGCGCTCGTCCGACATGTTGGGCTCGCCCGGGAGCTCCGCCGGGCCGTCGGGAACCGGCGCGAGCTCGGGCGCGATCGCGCCGTCGATGCGCCGCGCGAGCGTCCGCAGCGCGTCCACGCCGTCGTCGTAGCCGCCGGCAGGCACGTGGGCCACGAGCAGGAGGCGCTGCTTCCAGTGATCGAACACGACGGCGCGGTCGACGACCAGCAGGCCGATGGGAGGCACCGGCGCCGACGACGGGTCGGGCACGGGGTGCCCGTCGAGCAGCTCCGCCGCCTCATAGGCCACGTACCCCATCAGCCCTCCGGTGAGGGCGGGCAGGTCGGGCAGCCTCGGGGCCCGCAACGACCGCGCGATGCCGATCAACGCGTCCCTCGCCCCGCCCTGGCCCACGGCGATCGGGAGCTCGCGGACCACGTCGCTCACGCGGACCCCGTCGCGATCGCCGACCACCACGGCGGCGGGGTCGCCCGCCACGAAGGAGTACCGGCCCCAGCGCTCGGATCGCTCCACCGATTCGAGCAGCACTCCGGGGCCGTCGCCCGCCAGGGCGGGGAAGAGTCCCACTGGGGTCGACACATCCGCCAGGAGCTCCGACCAGACCGGCACGAGGGGCCACTCCGACGCCAAGGCGTCGAAGGTCTCGCGATCGGGACGGATGCGCTCGTGCACGGTGTGGCCTCCTCTCTGATGAGGGCCGAAAAGGTTCCCCCGGTCGGCTGACAGTATCGGCCGTCTGCCGAGGCTATCCTGTGCGCCACCTTGTGCCATCGCTCGGGTGGCCGCGATCGAGGGGGGCCCGTGAAGAAGATGTGGACGCGCGTCGCGGCGACGGCGACCGCGATAGCGCTCGTCGCGGGGGCCGTCGCGCTCGCCTCGACCGGGGGCACGAGCGCGCCGAGCCGGCCCGTGC
>JBOGVO010000271.1:0-10924 GCA_050692855.1 Actinomycetota bacterium
GCTCCATCGTGGTCGTCCTCCCTACGCCGCCTCCGCGGGACACGCCGAGCCGTCGTAGTCCGGCGTCATGACCGCGTGCTCGGGGAACTGAGCGTCCTCCGGAACGACGCCGGCTTCCTGGACGAGATCGAAGACGGGCTGCTCGCCCTCGATCCATTCCTCGGTGAGGTACGGGCTCTCGACGAACCAGTCGAACGTGTTGGCGAAGTAGTCCTTCATGAACTGGGCCTCGGACGGATCCTCGACCGCGAAGTGCTGCGGGTAGGTGTCGATGATCTCTTCGCGGTGCTCCGCCCACTGCTCCATCGCGCAGTCCCAGACCTTCAGGAAGAACGCGGCGGCCTTGGGGTTCGCGTCGAACCACTCCTTGCGAGAGACGAACGCGTTGCTCAGCACGCCCTCGTGCCCGGGCACGATCGTCTCGCCGTACAGCTGCGAGGCCGACAGGCCGTCGTACATCACGGTCAGGTCGCCCGAAGCCATGTCGGGGATGACCTGCGTGGGGTCGAGGATGCCCGCGCATGCCTCGCCCTCACGGAGGAGGTTCGGGATGACCTGGTAGTCGGCTGTGACGATGCCGATGTCGTCGCCCCCCTCGGCCACCACACGATCGTCGAACTCCTTGATGAGCGAGCTCCAGATGATGGTGTTTCCGGTGACCGACTCCGTGGCGATCTTGCAGCCCGCCGGGAAGTCCGACGCCGTCTTGTACTCGGGGTTGGCCGTGACCAGCACGTCCTTGTTCATGTTGAACTGGCCGAACGTGACGGTCTCGATGCCCTCCTCCTCGAGGAGCGGCGTCTCGTAGGTGCCGGTCGAGACCACGTCGGCGTGGCCGCCGGCGAACGTCGCCCACTCGTCCCAGGTGGCGAGCTGGATGATCCGGAAGCCGGATTCCTGCTCCATCGTCTCGAGGATGCCTTGATCTTTCACCCAGTCCCACGCGGGGTCGGGCGCGAACGTGAACCTGATCACGTTGGATTCCTCGCCGCCGCCACTCTCACCACCATCGCCGTCGCCGTCGCCACCACACGCGACCAACACGAGCGACACGGTCGCGAACAGCGCAGCGGCACGGGCGAACCTGCTACGACTCATATGAGCCCCCTCCCGTACGTCGGTCAGCCCTGGTCGCGCACTTTATAGAATATGGGAATCCTTGTCTAGGCAGTGGGGAGGGCTCGGTCGCCGCCTTCGGTCATCGGAGCTCGGCGAGCTCGACCGCGCAACCCGACTCGACGCTCTGGGTGATGGCGTCGAGGACGGCACCGACCTCGATCGCCGCGCGCACACCGGTCTCCGGACGGGTCCCTTCCTGGATGCATCGAGCGAACTCCGCGAGCTCGTCGGCGATGGTGTCGATCGTGTCGACCTGCTGCTCGGTTCGGATCGGATCGGTCCTCGATTGCACGTAGAGCCGGGCACCGTCCTCTTCGTTCCATGCCGCAGCGTCGGTCCCGAACACCGAGAGGGTCACGACCGGCGGGGAGAAATAGGTGGTGTTGATCGAGGCGAGCTCTCCGCCTTCGTACTCCATGAGGACCGACGTGGCGTCGTCGAGATCGCGGAGCCCCGTGATGCGTGACGTGAACGCCGTCACGCGCTTCGCCGGGCCCATGAAGTAGTGGAACGTATCGACCGTATGCACACCGAGCGCCGTCATGCCGCCGTGAGGGCATTCGGCCGGATCGCTCCGCCACGCGGGCAGCTCGGGCTTGTGACCGCCGGAGGCGGAGTGCATGCCTTCGAGCTGCAGTACGGTCCCGAGCTCGCCGGCATCGATCATCGCCTTGATCCGACGATTCGCCGGCTGGCGGCGCCGGTTGTGACCCGCCTGGAGCACAACCCCGGCGCGTTCGGCCGCCTCGGCGGCTCGTCGGGAGCCCGCGGCGGTCAGAGCGAGGGGCTTCTCCACGAACACGTGCTTGCCCGCCTCGGCGCACCTCACGGCGAGGTCCACGTGCGTCGAGTGCGGGGTGGCGAGCACGACGCCGTCCACGCCCGGATCGCCGAGCATCTCGTCGAGCTCTCCCACTGCTCGGCATCCGTACGTCTCGGCGAACGCCGACCGACGCTCGGCTGATCGGGAGTAGCAGGCGACCACGTCGGCGAGGCCGGTTCCCTGGGCCGCTCCCGCGAGCATCCCTCCGAACCAGCCGAGCCCCACGACACCGAGACGGACGTTCTCCATGGATCGTTCCCCTTTCGGTCCCTCGGCGGCGCGATCGTCAGCCCGAGATGACAGGCACGACGGTTGTCATGTGGTGCCGCGCTCCTCCGGTTTGGTCATGTCGATCGGCATCGCGGCATGGCCGCGCATCACCTCGGCGGCTCGCTCCGCGTCTCGAGCACGGAACGCCTCGATCAAGGCTCCGTGCTCGTCGTTGGCTCTGCGTCGGATCTCCGGATGCCAGCGCTGCGCCTGGGCGACGTAGATCGCCGACGATTCCTCGAAGCGCTTCAAGATCGATGCGAGCCGCGCCACCCGCGTCGATTCGTGGAACACGAGGTGGAATTGCGTGTTCAGCTCGACCCAGTTGCCGAGGTCGCGCTCCTTCGACATGCGCTGGCGCAGCCGGTCGGTCTCCGAGAGCTCGTCGTCGGTGATGTGCTCGACCCCGAGCCTCACCGCAAGGGGCTCGAGCTGCTGGCGGATCAGCCTGATCTCCTCCATGTCGGACCAGTTGAGCTCCCGAACCACACCTCCACGGTGACGATCGAGCGTGATCAGGCCCTCCGTCGCCAGGTCTCGCAGGGCCTCGCGGACGGGCGTGGTGCTCACGTTCAGGGTGGACGCGAGCTCGGACTGGATCAACCGCGCTCCCCCGCTCAGCTCGCCCCGAAGGATCGCGCGACGAAGACTGTCCTTCACGAACTCGTGGGCGGTGCGGCGACCCTCGAGGTTCGCGGCGTTCGCCCATGCGATATCGGGTACGACGGCCTTCGTGCTCGCCATGTGCATCCCTCTCCCCACTGACGGGGCTCCCACTTCCGACAGGATGTATGATACATGTCGGTTCGGTCGGGTCCGAGAGGTGACCGAGCCAACGCCCTGACACGTGGTCGACCCGGTCGGGCTCGGGGGAGGAGTGAGGTGAGGTGAGCGGCTACGCGCGAGGCCCCCACAACGTCGACTGGGAGGACCGGATCGACTTCGACCGGCTCCGCCGCACGCGGATATCGGCGGTGCAGGAGGCCCTGCGCGCCTCCGATCTCGACGCCCTGCTGCTGTGGAAGGACGAGAACGTCCGCTACCTCACGTCGCTGAGGGCACAGCTGATCGCCGGGAAGATGTCCTCCCTGAACGGCGTGCTCCTCACCCCGGGGGCCGACCCGGTGCTCCTGTGCTCGGGCGGCGAGATCGACAAGGCCTCGATGGGCATGTCGTGGCTCACGGCCGCGCACCCGATCCCGATCATGGAACAGCGCGAGCTCGTCGAGGGCTTCGTGAAGGTGACGCTCGTCCCGCTCCTGAACGACCTCGGAGTGGCTGCAGGGCGCATCGGCGTCGACCAGGTGAACTTCTCGCTGGTCGATGCCATGCGGACGCACCTGCCCGACCTGCTGCCGACCGACGGCGATCACCTGATGCAGCAGGTGCGCCTCGTCAAGACCGATGAAGAGATCGCCATCATCGAGGAAGCGTGCGCGATCGGTGACGCGGTCACGCAGCGAGCTCTCGACTCCACCCGCGCCGGTCGCCGTGAGAACGAGGTCGCCGGCGACGCGATGCAGACCCTGTACTACATGGGCGGAGAGATGGCCCACGTCATCACGCCGTTCGTGGCCTCCGGAGAGCACATGTCGCCCCCCCATCGCATCTGTACCGACAAGATCATCCGCAACCGCGACCTCTGCTTCATCGACATCGGCGCCATGTGGAACGGCTACTTCGCCGACATCGGACGCACGACGGTCGTGGGGAAGCCCTCCCCTCTCCAGAAACAGGTCTACCGGGCCGTCTACGAAGGACTCATGGCAGGCGTCGGGGAGATGCGTCCGGGCCGCACGAACCAGGACGTCGCCGACGCGGTGATCGCGGAGGTCGCCGAGCACGGCTTCGGCGACAACCTCTTCAGCTTGTTCATCGGGCACGGCATCGGCATGGGGGCGAATGAACCCCCCTACATCGGGGAGACGCTTCCGGGTTCGACCGTGTTCGACCTGAAGCCCGGCATGGTCTTCGCCGTGGAGCCGCTCGTGTGGGTCGCCGACGTCCCCGGCGGCGGGGGCGTCCGCATCGAGGACATGGTGCTCGTCACCGAGAGCGACCCGCGCATCCTGTCACGCGTCGAGTACGAGGACCGTCTCCTCGACTAGCGTCACCCAGCACGGATCCTGGGGTCAGCGACAAAGCCCTGACGGAAGTCTCAGCTATCCGGAGCGCCGTCGGACCTCCGCGACCGCGCATACGCCGCGAACCATGCGAAGACTTCGGCGTCCTGGAGCGACTCCGGGCTCGCCACCCGGTCCGGAGGCTCGCCCATCAGCATGCGCTTGACGGGGACCTCGAGGCGCTTGCCGTTCAACGTCGTCGGCACCCCTGGCGCTTCGACGATGCGGTCGGGCACGTGCCGCGGCGAGAGTTGGGTCCGGAGCTCCTCGACGATGCGACCGCGGAGCTCTTCGTCGAGCGTCGCGCCGTCGAGGATCACGAACAGCAGGATCGAACCCTCGTGCTCGAGGTCGCCGGTGTCGACGACGAGCGATCCGCCGATCCCCGGGATCGACTCGACGACCCGGTAGTACTCGCTCGTTCCCACCCGCACGCCACCGCGATTAAGGGTGGCGTCGGACCGGCCGGAGATCACGCACGACCCCGACGATCGGATCGTGATCCAGTCGCCGTGTCGCCAGATCCCCGGGAAGGGATCGAAGTAGCTGCTGCGGTAGCGGGCATCGTCGGGGTCGTTCCAGAACGAGATGGGCATCGAGGGCATCGGCTCGGTGATGACCAGCTCCCCGACCTCGTCGATCACGGATCGGCCCCGGGAGTCGAACGCCTCGACCTTTGCGCCCAGCTCCCGGCACTGAATCTCCCCGGCCCGAACGGGCAGCCACGGGCACGATCCGACGACCGCGGTGCACAGGTCCGTCCCGCCGCTGATCGATCCGAGCCACACGTCCTCGCCGACGTGCTCCGACACCCAAACGAACCCCTCGGACGACAGCGGCGCCCCGGTGGACCCGATCGCCCGCAGGGTCGAGAGGTCCGCGATCGAGCGTGGGTCGATGCCGGCACGCAGGGAGGCGTGGATGAAGGGGGCGCTCGTGCCGAGGTAGGTGATGCCGGCCCGCTCGGTGAGCCGCCAGAGAGCGCCGAGGTCGGGATGGGCCGGGCTGCCGTCGTAGAGGACGATCGTAGCCCCCACCAGGAGCCCGCTCACAAGGAAATTCCACATCATCCAGCCGGTGGTCGTGAACCAGCAGAAGCGATCGCCAGGCCCGAGATCGAGATGGAGCGCCAGCGACTTCAGGTGCTCCAGCACGATGCCGCCGTGACCCTGCACCATCGACTTCGGCAGCCCCGTCGTGCCCGAGGAGTAGAGGATCCACAGGGGGTGCTCGAACGGCACCGGCTCGAACCGGAGCTCGCCAGGCGACGCGATCAGGTCACCCCACGCGATGGCGCTGTCCGCGAGCGGCCCGAGATCGCCCCCGTCGTCGCCGGGCACGAGCACGACCGCGACGCCTGGCAGCGCCTCGATGATCTCGGCCAGCACATCGCGCCGATCGAACCATCGTCCCCCGTACCGGTAGCCGGGCACCGCGATCAGCACGCGCGGCTCGATCTGGCCCATGCGATCGATCACGGCCCGGGGCCCGAAGTCGGGCGAGCACGAGGACCAGACGGCGCCGATGCTCGCGGTCGCGAGGAACGCGATCACCGCTTCGGGAACCGTGGGCAGGTAGGCGGCCACACGATCGCCCCGTCCGACGCCCAGCCCGCGCAATCCTTCGGCCGCCGCACCCACCTCCCTCACGAGCTCGTATCGACCGATCTCGCGCTCGGATCCGTCCTCGCGGAAAGCCACGATCGCGGGATGCCCGTCGTCATCGGCGCTCAGCGCTTCCTGCGCGTAGTTCAACATCGCGCCCTCGAACCATCGGGCGCCCGGCATAGAGCGCGAGGAGAGCCTCGACGCCGGCGCGGGCGCCCCGGATACCTCGAAGAAGTCCCAGATCGCCCTCCAGAAGCCCTCGAGGTCGGCGGTGGACCACCGCCAGAGCTCGCCATAGTCGTCGAACGTCAACCCACGCTCTGTGGCGAGCCACTCGGCGAACCGCGTGAGCTCCGAGTCGGCGATCAGCCGATCGGAGGGCGTCCAGAGGAGCTGTCCCTCACCCCCCAACGTTCGAGGCACCCCCCGGGGCCGGCAGGAGCGGTGCGAGGATCTCCCGTTCCCGCGACGCGAGCACCGGCGCCACGACGCCCTCGATGAGCGTCCGGAAGTGCGGCGTCTCGCGGTGAGCGAGCAGGGCAGCCTCGTCCTCGTACTCCTCGTACAGCACGAAGATCTCGGGTTCCTCGGTCGAGCGAGCCGCCCGGTACACGAGGCATCCGGGCTCGGTCCGACGCACCGCCTCGGCCATCTCAAGAAGCGTACGCTCGACGATGTCGCCCTGCCCCGGCTTCGCTCGGTACCGCGCCAGTAACCCTCGCGTCATGATGCTCCTCTCGGTCGCTCCAACTCCATCATCGAGCGTTCGATCTCCCGAAGCTCGCGTTGTCCCGGCTCGCCAAGGATGAACCGCCGGAGCACGAAGATGATGACAGCGGCCGCGAGCGACGCCGTCGCGGCCGCGAGCCATGCTGCCGAGAACGGGATCTCCTCGGCCAGGAACCCGAGTCCGATCGGTCCGACGATCGCGCCGGCGAACGCGCCGGTCTGCGTGATGCCCACGGCCGAACCGGGTGCCACGGGGTTCAGTCGCACCATCGCGAGGTTGTAAGAGCCCAGCCAGGTCCACCCCGTGGCGAATGAGATCGGCAGCCCCCGACCGTGTCGACGGCCATGGCCACCGCTGCCGGACGCATCCACGAGCGCGATTCACGATGCACCCGCCGACTCAACCTCCCCGGTGCCCGGACGCGACGGCGCGGCGGACGCTTCGGGGCTTGCGCTCGCAGGGTCTGTCCGGTCCCGGCCTCGATCGCGACCACATCGCAGGACTCCGTCGGCTCAGGTGGTGCGAGCCAGCATCGCCAGGAGCTCGTACGCGACATGCGACGCAGCCATGCAGGTGATCTCGGCATGATCGTACGCGGGTGCCACCTCGACCACGTCGGCGCCGACGACGTTCACGCCCGCCACCCCACGGAGGATGCCGATGAGCTCGCGGCTCGTGAGTCCTCCCGCCTCCGGCGTCCCCGTGCCGGGAGCGTGTGCCGGATCGAGCACGTCGATATCGACCGAGACGTACACGGGCGCGTCACCGAGGCGCTCGCGCACCCGTGCGGCGGCGCCCGCTACGCCGAGCTCCTCGAGGTCCATCGCTCCCACGATCGAGAATCCGAAGCCGGCGTCGTCGACGAGATCGTCCGGGCCGAACAGCGGGCCGCGGATGCCCACGTGCACCGATCGATCCTCGAGGAGCAGTCCTTCCTCCCAGGCTCGCCGGAACGGGGTGCCGTGCGTGACCGAGGCGCCGAAGTACGTGTCCCACGTGTCGAGGTGTGCATCGAAGTGGAGCAACGCGACCGGCCCGTGGCGGCCGGCGACGGCCCGAAGCAGGGGCAGCGCGATCGTGTGGTCGCCGCCGATCGACAGCACCGTGCCGGCGCGATCGAGCAGCGACGACGCAGCACCTTCGATCTGGCGGATCGCCTCGGCGATGTCGAAGGGGGTACACGCGATGTCGCCCGCATCGGCCACCTGCTGGGCTCCGAAGGGATGGACGTCGAGGCCGGGGTGATACGCCCGCAGGAGGCGCGTCGCGGTGCGAACCGCGTGTGGACCGAATCGCGCCCCGGGGCGATACGTCACGCCGCTGTCGAACGGCACCCCCAGGATCGCCACGTCGCATCGGTCGACCTCGTCGAGGCGCGGCAGCCGGGCGAACGTCGACGGACCCGCGAAGCGGGGCACCTGGAGCGGGTCGACCGGGCCGCGGGGCGCGGCACCGCCGTCGGAAGCGGGGTCGCGTCGGGAGTCGTCCATGTCGGCCGGATGCTACCTCCGCTCGACCCGCGATCCGTCGCAACCGTTCGCCGAGAGGTTCACAGCGATGCCATGACGTCGATCGCCTCTTGCTCGTCGGGCGTGACGAGGGCATCGTCGCTCACCCACCGGAACCGGATCACCCCGTCGCGGTCGATCACGAACAACGACCGCTTCGCGAGGCCGTCGTGCTCCTTCCAGACGTCGTATCGCACGCCGTAGGCTCCGCACGCCTCGCGTCCCCAATCCGAGAGCAGCGGGAACAGGACGCCGAGCTGCTTCGCGAACGCCATCTGCGAGAAGGTCGCCGTCACCGCCACAGCGGCGATCGTCCCGCACGCCGCCCCCACCCGAGGCACCGCCTGTCCCAACTGAGACAGCTCGGTGCTTCAGACCGAGCCGAAGTCGAACACGTAGAACGCCAGCAGCAGCGGGCCCCGCTCGAGCAGGTGCTCGAGTGAGATCCTCTCCTCGAAAGTCTTGCGGAGGGTGAACGAGGGCGCCCGGTCCCCCACCCCCGGACGGCCGGCGTCAGTCATCGAGCACCGCCATCGCCCGGGTCGGTCCCCCGTGAGCACCTTGCAGCTTCAGCGGCAACCCGAAGAACGTGAACCGATGCCCCGCCACCTGGTCGAGGTTGGTGAGGTTCTCGTAGTGCGTGATGTGATGTGCCCGCCCCATCATGTGGATCGGATAGCTGCGGCTCGAGGGGTTGTCCGGCGTGCAGGTGTCGACGCCGAACGACTTCACCCCTCGAGCCACGATCCAGTCCGCCACGTCGACGCCGAGCCCGGGAAACTCGCTCACGTACGCGGGGATTCCCTGGTACTTCGTCGCGGTGCCCGTGTAGAAGAGCACGATGTCACCCTCGCGCACCTCTTGACCCGCATCCGTGAGCCCTCGCTCCACCCGTTCGACGCCGATGTCGGTCCTCGGCTCAGCACCGGTGACGTCGATGCACACCGCGTCGCCGAAGAACAGATCGAGCGGCATCTCATCGATCGTCTGGGCGGTTGGGTCGGGATCGAGGTGGCTGAACGAGTCCACCTCCGTCGGCCCGTTGTCGTTCATCAGGAATCCCTTGGTCTGGAACGAGAAGCCGCTGTCGAACCTCTGTGCCGTCTCCTCGTGCGACGCGTGGTCGAACAGCACCGTCTTCAGGTGGCCCGGGTAGACCATCATCCCCGTGTAGATCGCCTGCGACAGGTCGACCGTCCTCAGCATGACGTCACTCCCCTCGCTTCGGTCCTTCCCCGTCCCGCCCGCCCGCCGGCCAGGCCAGGAGACCCTCAAGAACAGTATATTATGTATGTTCCGGGGATGCTCCTCTCTCGCCGGCAGATGTCGGTCGAGCGTGGGCCCGCCGGAGGCCGTGTCGGGATCGAGGTCGATGCCGTTGGGGCCGACGTCGTTGATGTCATTGAGGAAGGGGTCGCGCTGCGTGCGATGGTGCTCGAGGGGCCGGAACGGATCGAGCTCCGGCGGATGGAGGCGCCGCCCCTCGCGCCCGACCACACCCTCATCGACGTGCGGGCGGTCGGCATCTGCGGGACCGACCTCAGCATCTTCCACGGCGCGATCCCGGTGAGCTACCCCAGGATCCTGGGCCACGAGATCGTCGGAGAGGTCGCGGAGAGCGGCGGGAGCGGCGACGGCGGGATGCTCGCCGGCACGCGCGTCGTCGTGAACCCCAGCGTGTCCTGTCGATCGTGCGCCCGGTGCCGGGAGGGCCGGGAGAACCTGTGTGATCGGGGGTGGCTGCTCGGCCGCGATCGAGACGGAGGGCTGCAGGAGACCGTCTCCGTGCCCAGCGCGAACCTGCATGTGGTGCCCCAGGGGGTGTCCGATCACGCCGCGCCGTCCATCCAGGTGCTCTCGACCTGCCTGCACGGTCAGGCGATGGTGGACCTGCTCCCGGGGGGCTCGGTCGCCGTGATCGGCCTCGGCGTGACCGGGCTCATGCACGTGCAGCTCGCGGCCTCGAAGGGCGCGTCGCCGATCGTGGGCGTCACGCGGTCGGCCGACAAGCTCGCCCTCGCGCTCGAGATGGGGGCGACGCACGCTGTGCCGGCCGACGACCCGCGCGCCGACGACATCGTTCGAGAGATCACCGGCGGCGGCGTCGATGTCGTGATCGAGTGCGCGGGCACCGTGGGAACGCTGGCACGGGCGGTCCGCGTGGCGCGGCCGGGCGGACGGATCCTCGCCTACGGCACGATCACCGAGGACCGAGGGCCCTTCCCCTACTACCAGCTCTACTACAAAGAGCTGGCACTCGTGAGCCCACGAGCGGCGACCGACGACGACGTCGTCGCATCGATCGAGGCGGCGGCGGCAGGCGCCGTCGACCTCGAGCGCCTCGTGACGGACCGGGTGCCGCTGGAGCGAGCGGGCGAGGCGATGGCTCGGAGCGGCTCCGGCACGCTGAAGATCGTGGTCGAGGTCTGAAGGCGATGCGGGCGATGGCGGTGACCGTCTACGGCGATCCGCTCGTTCCCATCGACGTGCCCGAACCCGGCCTGGCGCCCGGTTCGGCCCTGCTCGAAGTGATGGCGTGCGGGGTGTGCTTCAGCGACGTCAAGATCGCACGCGGACTGATGCCCTACAGCGCCGGCCTCGAACTCCCCCACGTGCCCGGCCACGAGGTCGCCGGCCGGGTCCTCGAGACCAACCCTTCGGACCTGCTGCCGACGGGCACCCTCGTCACGGTGTTCCACTACTGGCCGTGCGGACGGTGCGCCCCGTGCCGCCGGGGCGACGAG
>JBOGVO010000272.1:0-5075 GCA_050692855.1 Actinomycetota bacterium
GATGAACAGACCGTACCCCTGGCAGTGAACCTCAATGGTATCAAGTTCGAGGCCCCGGGTAGGTACGGGTTCGTTTTCGAGATCGATGGAACGGAAGTCAACCGGCTTCTCTTCAGGGTTCAACAGCCCCAGCAGCAGATGCGGCCCGCCTAGCTTTCACGCCGTGAGTCAAGGGTGAGGTCCGGCGCGCCTGATCGGCCGGGCGTGAGCGCTCGGCTGGTGGCACCCGATGAAGCGCGATCTTCGTTGGTCAGGTTGGGCCGCGTGTGGCCCGGCAGGCTGATCAGGCGCCGTGGAGCGGCAGGCTTTCGTGTGCGCCGTGGAGGCGGCCCAGCGCGGACGGGCGGCAAGCTAGGTTGCGCCGACGTGCGGCATAGCTAACGTGGCCGTCACCGCCCGCGACTGAGCCTCCCTCGAAGATACGCCTCTTCATCGAACGGTTGTTGGGTCACGAGGAGTCGGTAGGCGGCAGGCGTTGCGAGATGGCGACGCGGGCCTGGATCGGGTCATGCCTCGGGCCTCGCGGTCGGCCACGCTGAGGCCTCCGCATTCCTCAACCCGATCCTCGCGAACCGCGCAAGCGGAAGGTGGGATCCGGAACGCTCCGCGTGGTTCGATGGGTAGCGCCGGGCTCGCGGAGGCGGCCAGTACGGCACTCGCTGCTTCGACGTGGTGGCGGCGCGCCCTGTCCGGTCAGCCTCATCTCGCTTGGGAGGTCGTCGCCCGGCCCCGGTCGGGGGTGAACCTGGCCCTCATTATGGTCAGGAACTCGAGGATCTGACGTGGACGTGGTGAGACGGCGGGGAGGATGTGGAGGCCTCTCCCCTCCACAACCGCTCCCCGTTCTCTCCATGCGGAGGCGGACGGGAATCGAACCCGCCAGGAGGCTTGCGCCCCCTCGAACGGTTTTGAAGACCGTGGGGCCCACCAGGAACCCTGACGCCTCCGCCCCCAAGGCTACCCGGACGCCACGCCCGGGTGCTGGCCTGCGGCCGGGTCGCGAGCTACGCTGTTCTAGTCCACACCAGACTAGAAAGGTGATCCGACGCGTGTCGACGAAGGTGGAGATCGTGGTGCTCGGGCTGTTGGCCGAGGAGCCGATGTACGGCTACGACCTGCTCGAGCGGTTCCGTGAACGCGGCATGGGCTTCTGGACCGAGCTCAGCAAGGCGTCGGTGTACCAGGTGCTGAAGCGCCTCGAGCGGGACGGGCTCGCGACCGGCAAGACGCAGGAAGGACGCGAGGGCCCGGACCGGCGGGTGTTCCGCATCACACGGGCCGGTCGCGATCGGCTGGCCGAGGGGCTCGAGGCCATGGCGACGAGGCTGGCGCCCTACGACGGCGACGCGGCGGCGGCGCTCGGGTTCGCCCATGCCCTGCCCGCCGCCGCGGCCAAAGCCATGGCCGACGGACGCGAGCGGGCGGTGCGCGATCTGCTCGACGGGGTGCGCACCGAGCTCGACCGCACGGCCTCGGCCCGCGATGCGGGACGCTCGGTCTCGAACGCGATGCTCCGTCAGCAGGAGGCGCTGGCCGAGGCCGAGCTCGCGTGGCTCATGAGCTACCGGGCCGCGCTCGGCAAGGTTCGACGCTGATCGAGGCGAGTCGGTGAGCGACCGTACGATGGAGAGCACGATGGAAGCTGCATTCTTCGACCTCGACAAGACGATCATCTCTCGGTCGTCGTCGCTCGCCCTGTCGCGTCCGCTGTACCGGGCCGGCATGGTGTCGCGCTCCCAGCTGGTGCGAGGCGCCTATGCGCAGCTCGTGTACCTGCTGGTCGGAGCCGACGAGGACAAGATGGAGCGCCTCAAGGAGGGCATGCTCTCCCTCACCAAGGGCTGGAACCGCTCGCAGGTCGAGACGCTCGTGCGCGAGGTCATCTTCGACGTGATCGATCCGTACGTGTATCAGGAGGCGCTCGACCTGATGGCGCTGCACCACAGCGAGGGCCGTCGCATCTACATCGTCTCAAGCTCCCCCGAGGAGGTCGTGCGCCCGCTCGCTCAGCACTTCGGCGCCAGCGGGGTCGTCGCGACCCGCGCCGAGATCGACGACGACGGCCGGTACACGGGCGAGCTCGCGTTCTACGCCTACGGGGCGCAGAAGGCCGAGGCGATCGAGTCGCTCGCGGCACGGCTCGGCATCGACCTCGAGCGCTCGTACGCGTACAGCGATTCCATCACCGATCTTCCGATGCTCTCGGCGGTGGGGCACCCGGTCGCGGTGAACCCCGATCGCGAGCTGCGACGCGAGGCCGAGGAGCGCGGCTGGCAGGTGCGAGATTTCCGTCGCCCGGTGCGGTTGCGCACGCGTATCGCGCAGGTCGTGCCGCCCCCGAAGCCGTCGATCGCCGCGGCGGTCGGTGCGGCCGCGGTCGCGATCGTGCTCGTGTGGGTGGCGCTCCGGTCGCGAGCCGGTCGCCGCGAGAGCTGATCCGTCCCGCCACGCGGTCACTCGGGTTTGCGTGGTTCCTCGCGGCGGGTGTAGCGTCGAGGCGGGTGCCGAGAGGTACCCGCGAGGGGAGCAGAACCCACGCGCGAGTCAAGCCGCGGGAGGCATGCTCAGGCCCCGGGGGCAACGCCGCCGGCGCCCGAGCACGTGCGAGACGAGACGCTTGATACCTGCTCCCCTCGCGCTATGCCCGGGGTCGAGTGAACGAGACGTCGTCGGGCCACGCTCAGCCGAGCGCGGCAGGATGTTCGAGCAGGTCAGCGAGCCGTTCGGCGCGGATCGCGGCCTGCAGCGGGTTGCCCGCGCCGACATCTCGGGCGATCAGCGCCAACTCACGCTCGACCGAGGGCACCAGCCTGCCCGTGCGGTCACGAACCAGAGGGTCGAGCCGCCCCACCGCGCGATCGAGCCGCTGAACGGCGTGGGCGAGCGGACCGGTACGACGTGCGCGGAAATCGTCGAGCGAGATGACCTGTGCCATGCAAGAACCATAGCCCGAGGGTCTGACATGGCTTGGATGGGCTCGTTTTCGTGGGGAATCCTCTGAGGCGGCGGCAGTCGGAGGCTAGAGATCTCCCGGAGTGATCATGCCGCACTTGACTGGCGTCGGATCGTTCAGGCACTTGTCGATCAGCATCCTGAGGTCCCTACGTTTCCAGGCATTCAGGAAATCTCCGTGCATCGGCCCTGGATCCGACGAGGCTGTCCACGTGGAGGGATCGGCGCCGACCTGTGAGGTCCATCGGATCCCAAGGCGGGTCTCCGGGAAGTTCGGGTCTCCCGGACCCGGCTTGAAGATGATGATCATGCGTGGAGACGTTGGTGCCGGACACGAGCGGAAATCAGTGCCGCGCGGGGTGCCACGTCCGCAGGTGTAGTAGACCTCTTCTGACACTCGGCCGAAGTCTTGCGGGAAGGGCACGCGAGTTCGATCTCCCATCGCGTAGAAGTACACGACGATGTCGTCCGGTGTGACGAGGTTCCCATCGGCGTCATGGAAGGTCGGCACCCAGTACCCGCTGAAGTCCACCGGGGCCGAACACGTTGTGAATCCGCGGGCACGCAACGTGTTGCCAGTGGACCTTCGGCCAAGCTTCGATCCGAAGATCACTTGCTCGTGCGCCGAGATGCCACCGAAGGCCATGATCGGATCGATGGACCGTTCCTCGGTCGTGACGTCGCACTCGACCCAGAAGAGGCCCTTGCCAACTTCTCGGCCGTATTGGGCGGGCGCCGACGTGACGAGTGTGCCGAGGGTGAACATCACCCCGACCGCGGCTGCGATGGCGCGTCTCATGGCCCTTCCTTCGTTCGTCCGGTTGGCGCCCAAGCTTGAGGGTCCGGTTCTCGGAACTGGAGATCGTCCGCTCGAACGGATCAGGATGGAGGAGTCGGACCTCTACGAGGGCGGGTCCTGGAAGGACCCGCCCTCGTAGAGCGCGTAGGGAGCCGCTGCTCAGTTGTTGCTCGCTCCGCCTCGCGGTGCGAGAGGCGAAAGCGGCTTCGGGACGTTCCCCGAACCGTTGAACGGGAAGAACAGCACTTCCAGTGTCGATTCGTCATAGATTGTGGTCGCCGCCGTGTTTGTTGTCTCGAACCGCACGACGTGCTTCCCGGCCTTCACCGACCAAGCGATCTGCGTGCCGCAGTCCATCTCTTCGTTGTTGTCAGCAGGCGAGAGCTGGATCTCCCTGCGGCTTGCAGGCAGATCCGCGCCGTTCAGCGAGATGAAGCACTGGAAGCGGTCGGGGTCGGAGAGGTTGAACACATCCGACGACGCCACGATGAAAAGGTAGCCCTTCTTGGGCGCTCGGATCGAGGTCTTGAGGACCGTTCCTGCACCTCCCCCGGCGAACGCCTCGCTCTGAACCTGCTTCTGGGATAGGCGGGTCAGCTGGTTGGCGTGGTAGCCATCGACCTTGTGGGCGTTGGCAATGATGGCGATCGCCGTTCCGCCGGCAGCGACCGACGCAGTTACGAACGCCACCACGATGGTCGTGACATGCCTGCGCAGTGCATCGCGCATGAGTCGTTCCCCTTTCCGTCTCGAGTGCGCGCTACCCTTGCACGCTGTGGCCTGGGTCGCAAACACTGTCGCCTGGTCAAACTCGGCAGCTCAGCTCAAGGTGATCCGGCGTCGATCAGCCTTCACCTTGCGGAATCGGGCGTGACCCGCTTCACGTCTATTCTGTGAATCCGTGCACCGACCCGCGGGGCCTCGATGCCTACGGTCGTCCCGAGAGTTGCGAACAACGCAGCCACCGACCGAAGGGAGGAGTCATGGATGCGTCCAGGACTCACGAAGCGACCCACGGGCATTCGTTCCTGTCGTGGGTGTTGGCCGGCGCCGTCGGGCTGGTCCTCGCCGCGGTGATCGTGCTCGCCATGCAGTGGAACACCAACGATGCGGTGGAGTTCAGCGGGCCCGCGACCACCGGTCGTCAGGTGGGCCACCATGTCAGCACCGTTCCGATCGGAACGCCCGACAGCTTCGACGAGGTTCGCGAGAGCATCCCGTCGAAGCACCACGGAGGCGTCGACCCGGCGAAGGACCCGACGCCCGGATCGGCTCCGGGTCGATAAGTCGGACGCGAACCGCACCGCTTCCCCGGGCGACGGTG
>JBOGVO010000273.1:0-9238 GCA_050692855.1 Actinomycetota bacterium
GACCTGTTCGGTGAGGAGTTCCTGGTGGAACGGCCGCTGCTGGCCGCGATCCGGGCGGGAGACCGAGCCGTGTTGCTCGTCGACGAGCTCGACCGTGCCGACGACGAGTTCGAGGCGTTCCTGCTCGAGATCCTGTCGGAGTTCGCGGTCAGCGTGCCCGAGATCGGACGCGTGGGGGCCGAGACCGTCCCGGCGGTGGTCGTGACGTCGAACCGCACCCGGGAGCTGCACGATGCGTTGAAGCGGCGATGCCTCTACCACTGGATCGACCATCCGCAGCTCGAGCGTGAGGTCGCGATCGTGCGGGCGCGGGCGCCGCAGGTCAGCGAGGCCCTCGCGCGCGATGTGGCCGAGGCTGTCGCCCGGCTGCGAGAGCTCGACCTCGCGAAGCTGCCCGGCGTGGCCGAGACGATCGACTGGGCCAACGCGCTCGCGTTCCTGGGCGCCGACGTGCTCACCGGACCGCTGGCATCCGACACCCTCGGCGCCGTCGTGAAGGACCACGAGGACCAGGATCTCGTGGTCGCCCGGCTCGCCGAGGTCGTCGGCGACGATGGTTGACCGGACGCCCCCCTCGAGCGACCGATCGCCGACCGGGCCGCTCTCGCCGCTGGTCGGTCTCGGCCGGCGGCTTCGTGACCGCGGTCTGCCGGTGGGCACCGGGCGCATCCTCACGTTCGTGCGCTCGGTCGCCGTGCTCGGCCTGGCCGACCGCGAGAGCCTCTACTGGGCGGGGAGCGCGTCGCTGATCGCTCGTCGCGACGACCTGGAGGTCTACGACGAGGTGTTCGAGGCATGGTTCCGGTCGCTCGGGAGCACCGCGGATCTCGGGGTCGAGCTCACCCTCCCCACGAGCAGCCCCGAGCCCCGAACTGCCGCTCAGAGCGAAGGGCCCGACGGGCTCGAGGTGGTGAACCAGGTCGCCGCGGAGTGGCATCGAGCGGAGGAGGAGGACGAGGTCGAGGGCGGGGACGAGTCGTCGATCCGCATCGTTGCGAGCGGTGTGGAGGTCTTGCGCTCGAAGTCGTTCGGCGCGCTCACCGAGGAGGAGCGCGCGCGCGTCGCCGCATTGATCCGGTCGCTGCGGCTGCGCGTCCCGGTCGAGCGGACCCGCCGAACCCGCCCCGCAACCAAGGGCGCCCGCTTCGACCTGCGGCGCACCCTCCGACGTTCTCTCCGCACGCAGGGTGAGCCGTTCGACCGGGCGTGGCGTACGCGCACGGCACGCCGCCGCCCCCTCGTCTTGATCCTGGACATCAGCGGATCGATGGCGCCCTACTCGCGGGCACTGATGCAGTTCGCCTACGCGGCCATGGCCGCCGGTCGGCGCGTCGAAACCTTCGTCTTCGGGACGCGGCTCACGCGCGTCACCCGCACGCTGCGCACGAAGGATCCCGACCGCGCGTTGCACGAGATCGGCCGGCAGGTCGAGGACTGGGAAGGCGGCACGCGCATCGGGGAATCGTTGAAGGCACTGCTCGATGGCTGGAGCCAGCGCGCTGCCCTGCGCGGTGCGGTGGTCGTGTTCTGTTCCGACGGGCTCGAGCGCGGCGATCCCGAGCTGCTGCGGGTGCAGATGGCTCGCCTCCGGAGGTTGGCCCACCACGTGATCTGGGTGAACCCGCTCAAGGGGTCGCCCAGATACGAGCCTCTTGCCCGCGGCATGGTGGCGGCGCTCCCGAGCGTCGACGTGTTCCTGTCCGGCCACAACCTCGAGAGCCTGGAGCACCTCGCGGCGACGCTGGGAGGCTGACGCCGCGGGCGACTACGCTGGAGAGCGTCATGCGCGACGACGACGAGATCATCGAGGCCTTCGAGCAGGAGCTCGGGACCGGGCCGGGGCGGCCGCGAGGGTCGAACCGTGGCTTCTGGATCGTGCTCGGCACGATCGTCGCCGCGAGCGCGATCATCCTCGTCGAGATCTTCGCGAACCGGCCGATCGCGAACAGCATCGGGCGTGCCCAGCACGACCTGCGGGTGGCGCAGGCCGCGGCGGAGTCGGTGTTGGCCGAGACCGGCTCGTTCGAAGGCGCCGACGCCGCGGCGCTGAGCGCGGCGGAGCTCGACGGCGGGTCCTTGTCGGTGGTCGGCCCCGACCAGGTCTCCGCGGGCCTCGGGCAGGTCAGCGTCTACGCCGACGACTCGACGTGGGCCGCGGCGGTGAGCGCGCAGAAGAACGGCTGCTTCTACCTGAAGCTCGTCGAGGGGCTGGACGACCCGCTCTACGGGTCCGGCACCCGATGCACGGCACGCGAGGCGCTCGACGCGCAGGAGTCGCGCTGGTGAGGCGCTACCCCGGCGGTGGTGGAGGCAGCGCGCCTCCGACACCGGCCGGCGGGGAGCCGGGGGGCGGCGAGGGAAGCGCGGCGGCGTCGGGCGCGGGCTCAGCGGGGGCGGTGACGACGTTCCCCTCGGTGCCCATGAGGATGACGACCGTCCTGGCCCATCGGTCGCCCAGGCGCTGGCGGGTGTCCGATCGGTTCACGACGATGGCTCCGACGAGGTAGGGGATCACGTAGGGGAACGCGTCGACCACCCGGGCGAGGTTGCGCACGAGCGCCGGGCCGAGCCCGATCCGGGAACCGTCGAGCCCCCGCACCCGGATGCCCAACACGAACTTGCCCACCGTCGCGCCCGCGAGGCCCTCGAGGAGCACGAAGTACGCCACGGTGATGAGCATGGGCAGCGCGAAGTCCATACCCCGCCAGCCGATCGCGAACGTGCCACCGCCGGATTCCACCTGCGCGAAGGGCACCCAGGCAAGACCGGTGATCAGGATGTCGACGAACCACGCCATGAAGCGCCGCCCGACGCCGATGTAGGTCATCCGGATCCTCCTCCTCCTCCTGATCGTGTCGCTCCTGCGAGCGCACGGTCGAGCAGCTGGACGGGGTGGACCACCTCGGCGACGATCCCGAGGTCGCCGAGGGCCGCGCGCACCTGCATCGTGCAGCCGGGGTTCGCACTCGCGACGACCGTCGCGCCGGTCGATCGCACGGCCTCGCCCTTCTCGCCCATCAGGCGGCCTGCGAGCCCGGGCTCCGTGACGTTGTAGATGCCGGCGGCGCCGCAGCATCGATCGCCGTTCGGGATCTCGACCACGCGCACGCCCGGGATCCTCCGGAGCAGCGCTCGCGGTTGCCCGTGGATGCCCTGGGCGCGCAGGGCATGACATGCGTCGTGGTAGGCAACGGCCTCGACGCCGATCGGCCCGAGCTCGAGGCCGTCGATGCCTTCATCGAACAGGAACACCATCACGTCGCGCACGGGCAGCTCGGCGCCGTCGGCCAGCTCTCCGTACGTCTGCATGTGCGCGCCGCAGCCCGCCGCGTCGGCGACGACGTGGTCGACGCCCTCGAACGCGCGCGCGTTGCGACGGGCGAGCCGTCTCGCCGTCCCCAGACGTCCGTTGTGCGCCTGGAGGGCGCCGCAGCACCGCTGATCGCGGGGCACGACCACGCGCCACCCCGAGCGGGCGAGCACGCGGATGGTCGCTTCGTTCACGTCGTGGAACCACCGATCCTGGACGCATCCCGAGAGCAACGCGACGGTACCGCGCGTCTGCACTCCGGCCGGCGGGTCGGTCGTCACGGGCAGCCGCCGGAAGGGCGCACCACCCCGCGGCACCAGCGCGCGGACGCGCCGGGGCATGAACGGCCGGGCGACCGGCTGCAGGAGGGCGGCGAGTCGCAGCAGGCCGGGCCTCGGAAGCACCACGTCGAGCCCCAGCCACCGCAGCAGCCGGGCGCCGGGCCCGCGACGCGGCTCCACCTGGGTGCGCGCGCGTTCCATCATGCGGCCGAACGGCACGTGCGACGGACACACATCCTCGCAGGCGCGGCAGACCAGGCACAGGTCCATGAACGTCCCGAAGGTGTCGTCTACCTCCGCGAGCCCGTCGGCGACGGCTCGCATCGCCGTGATGCGGCCGCGGGGCGACGCCGATTCCTCGCCCGTCAGTCGGTAGGTCGGACAGTGGGGCAGGCACAACCCGCACGCGACGCAGGCGTCGAGGTCGGCGTCCGCGGGGTGGTCGACGCCGATCCAGTTCGGCGTCACGGTTCCCTCGCGGCCCACGAACCGAACGCCGTCGGGCATCTCGCTGCCGAGGGTCGGGGCGGGTCTCTCGGTCGTCATAGCGACATCCTCACACGTCCGGATGGTTTGACCGGTGTGCGCGGCCTGCCTACGGTGCCGTGCATGACCGGCGACGAGGGGCACGAGCGGCAGGAACGTCGGTTCGGACGGCTCACCGAGCAGGCCGAGGAAGGGCTGCTCACGTACGGCTCCTACCTGAAGATCCCGGAGCTGTTGTCGCTGCAGCAGCTCCGGTCGGACCCGCCCGTGCACGACGAGCTGCTCTTCATCGTGGTGCACCAGGCCTACGAGCTCTGGTTCAAGCAGCTGCTCTTCGAGATGGAGGCCGCGCGCGACTCCATGGAGGCCGACCGGCCTGATCGGGCGCGGCACCTGCTCGCCCGCGTGCGCGTGATCGAGCACGTGCTCATCGAGCACATCGAGGTGCTGGAGACCATGACCCCGCAGGACTTCCTCGAGTTCCGGGCAGTGCTGGCACCGGCGAGCGGCTTCCAGTCGGCGCAGTTCCGTGAGATGGAGTTCCTCAGCGGACTGAAGGACGACCGGTTCCTCGACGACATGGTCGCGTCGGCCCAGGAACGCGATCGGCTCGCGTGGAGACTCGGCGAGAGCACGCTCTGGGAGGCGTTCGAGGTGCTGATGCGCGCCCACGGCTACCCGATGCCCCGCGACGACGCCGAGGTTCGAGCGGCGTCGCTCGTCGCGATGGCACGGGAGCGCGGCGACGTGTTCGCCGTGAGCGAGGGGTTGCTCGATCACGACGAGACCCTCGCGCGGTGGCGCTTCCTGCACGTGCTGATGGTCGAGCGCGAGATCGGCGCGAAGCGCGGGACCGGCGGCTCCAGCGGCGTCGGCTACCTGCGCTCGACCCTCGACAAGCGGTGCTTCCCGGAGCTGTGGGGTCTGCGGAGCCGTCTGTAGGCTCTCGCCCGATGACCCCTGCGGATCAACGAGCGTCGGCGAAGGCTTCGTCGTTCACCGAGTCCGTGATCCGCGACATGACCCGGCTCGCCGGTCGGCACGACGCGATCAACCTGGGGCAGGGCATGCCCGACTTCGAGTCGCCCGCGGAGCTCAAGGAAGCCGCGATCCGCGCGATCGCCGAGGACCACAACCAGTACCCCATCACGTGGGGCGTACGCGCGTTCCGTGAGGCGATCGCCGCCGCGTACGAGCGCGACTACGGGCTCTCGATCGACCCCGAGGCCGAGATCTGCATCACCTGCGGGTCCACCGAGGCGATGATCGCGTCGATGCTCGGGGTGCTCGATCCGGGCGACGAGGTCGTCGTGTTCGAGCCCTTCTACGAGAACTACGCGCCGGACGCGATCATCACGGGCGCTACGACGAGGCACGTGTCGCTGCGACCGCCGGACTGGACGTTCGACGAGGACGAGTTACGAGCGGCGTTCGGGCCCGCCACCCGCGCGGTCGTGATCAACACACCGAACAACCCGACGGGGAAGGTGTTCACCCGCGATGAGCTCGCGACGATCGCCGAGCTCTGCATCGACCGTGACGCGATCGCGATCACCGACGAGATCTACGAGCACATCACCTACGACGGCGCGGAGCACGTGCCGGTCGCGACGCTGCCGGGCATGCGGGAGCGCACCGTCACGATCAGCGCGCTGTCGAAGTCGTTCTCGGTCACCGGATGGCGGGTCGGCTGGGCGATCGCGCCGCCGCCGCTGATGGCGGGCATCCGGCCGACGCACGACTTCCTCACCGTGGCGGCGCCGGCCCCGTTCCAGATCGCGGGCATCACGGCGATGCAGCTGCCTGCGAGCTACTTCGGGCGGATGCGCGCCGACTACGCCGAGCGCCGCGCCGTGATGCTTCGCGTGCTCGCCGAGAGCGGGTTCGAGATCGCGTGCCCGCCCGAGGGCGCCTACTACGTGATGGCCGACTGCTCACACCTCGGGCTCGGCGACGACGTCGCGACGGCGCGCCACCTCGCACAGCACGTGGGAGTCGCGACCGTGCCCGGCTCGTCGTTCGTCTCCGATCCTTCCGACGGGGCTCACCTGCTGCGGTTCGCGTTCTGCAAGCGCATCGAGACACTCGAGGAGGCGGGGAAGCGTCTCCGCTCGGGCCTGGACGGGTAGGTAGTCTAAGTCAGACTAGACATCTGCAATGAGCTCTCCTCAGTAGCCCATGCGGGCGACGTGGTCGAGCGCGATCCGCACGATCACCCGCTGCTGGTCGGGCCGGTGCCCCCCGTACACGTCGGCGCCGGTGTACTTCTTCGCGAGGAAGTCGATGTGGGCGTCCGCGCCCTCGTGGGTGAACCCCGTGACGTGCCCCCGGATCATCAACTGCCGGTAAGGATCCTTGCGGTCGAACAGGCACACGGCGACCCGGGGGTCGCGGCGCATGTTCTCGGTCTTGGTACGTCCCTCGGCCGTGTTCACGAGGATGTCGTCGTCGTCGTCGACGTCGATCCAGACGATCGTCGCCTGGGGGCCGCCGTCGGGCATCGCGGTCGCGAGGCTCGCGAAGTTCGGCGCCCGCAACAGCGCGCGATCGGTGTCGTTCAGCATCTGACCCTTCCCGTCATCGGTGCGTCCTCCCTCGATCGTGCGAACCACATCCGCCGGCGGCACCTTCCCACACCGATCCTCACGACGACGGAGGCGGGGCCGGGCGGCCCCGCCTCCTGGATGCGTCGTGCGTTCGGCCGATCAGTACAGCAGCGGCCGGCCTTCGACGAAGCCGAGCCGCTGCCAGGCCTTGCCGAGCCCGTAGTAGCGGCCGGCGTTCGCGAGGAACAGCCCGGCCAGCACGATCGCCTCGATCACGTGGTCGTCGAGGAACGGGTTGTGCTCCGGCCAGATCGCCGTGGCGGTGTAGAAGATCGCCATCCAGACGATCCCGCCGAGGGCCGCGAGCCTCGTGCCGACCCCGAGGATCAACCCTACGCCGATCGCGAGCATCGACAGCATGTAGACCCAGTCGACCCAGGCGGCGACCTCGGGCCCCGCGGCCCCCGTCGTGAACCCGGTGATCGTCCGGTAGAAGCCTTCGAACGGCCCCTTCATGGCGAACCCGAGCACCCCGGCGGTCGGGGACCCTCCGTTGATCCAGGCCTCCGGGCCTCCGAACACGATCGCGCCGGTCTCGACGTCGCGTCCGGTCGAGAACCCGAGACCGAACGCCTTGTCGAGGAAGGCCCAGAGGAACGTCCAACCCATCGCCACGCGCAGCAGCCCGAAGACGCGCTGCAGGCCCGTGGTGTGGATCGGCTCGAGCCGCTCCACCGGGGGCATCTCCGTCGCGACTCCTCCCCGCGTCGTCGTCATCGTCCTCACCTCCCCTTCCATGACCGCAGCATGGCGCCGTCGGCGTGGCGGCGGCACGGGCCGATGGACCGTGCCGTTCGGGGACTCAGGGGATGTGGAGCGGGACCTTCGACCCGGTAACGGTCCTGGGGGTCAGCCGACCGACCCGGGCGTGGTCGTGTGGCGTGCGAGGTACGCGGCCGCCTCGGCACGTCGCGCCACCTCGAGCTTGGACAGGATCGAGCTGACGTTGTTCTTCACGGTCTTCTCCGCGAGGTGGAGCTCCTCGCCGATCTCTCGGTTCGTCCGGCCGTCGGCGACGAGCGTCAGGATCCGCTCCTCCTGTGGCGAGAGCCGGGCGAGCTTCTCGTCCTTGAGGAGGTGCTTGCCCTTGCGGAGGCGATCGAGGACCGAGCTCGTCACGCTCGGGTCGAGGAGGCTGTCGCCAGCGGCGACCGACCGGATCGCGCGCAGGAGATCGTCGGAGCGCACCTGCTTCAGCACGTAGCCCGACGCCCCGGCCATGATGGACGAGAACAGCGCCTCGTCGTCGGCGAACGACGTCAACATCAGCACCTGGACGTCGGGGTTGTCGGCGCGGATCTCCCGGGTGGCCTCGATGCCGCTTCCGTCGGCGAGGCGAACATCCATCACGACGACGTCGGGGCGCGTGCGCGCGGCCTCTTCGACGGCGTCACGCACCGTGCCCGCCTGCGCGGTGACGACCACGTCGTCCTGCGCGTCGAGCATCGCCTTGATGCCGTCGCGCACGATCTCGTGGTCGTCGACGATCATGATTCGGAGCGGTGGGGTCCGGTCCATGGGAGCGATACTAGCCCGCGACGCCGGCACGCTCGTCCGCCGATCCCGCGAGGCGCTCGGCCACCCCATCGAGGAAGTCCTTGATCGTGGCTTCCGCCACGCGGAACAGCACGGCGCGATCGAGCGCCCGTCCCATGACGCCGAGCGGCGGCACGTATCGTGCGCTCATCGCGAGCTGGCAGCGGCCTGGAGCGATCTCGGCGATCTCCAGGTCGGCGTCGAGCTCGGGGAAGAGCCCTCCGGCGCCGACCGCCGCCCACCGCAGCGGCACGACGGTCTTCGTCCGGGCGCGGACCGGCTCGCCGAGCTCGATCCGGACCACGCGCCGGACGCGCATCCTGCGGCCGAACCCGACCTCGGCGAGGAGCTCGTCGCCCCGGCCGTTGGCCTCGGTCGCGAGCGTCGGCAGCCACGACTGCGGATCGCGCAACAGCCCGGCTTCGACGTCGGCGGGGCTCCTGGGGATCTCGACGAAGTATCGGGCGAGCATGCCGCGAGTATCGCGCCGCATCGGCTCGCGCTGACGGGGCGAAGGTCCCTGACGACCCGGGCCCAGCGACCCCGCTCCAAGCCGGCTAGCCGCGGTCCTTCTGCTCGAGGCGCTCCATCTCCCGGCGCACCCGCTCCTCGGCGGGCTTCCTGTCCGCGTACGTGTCCCACGCGTGGAACGCCAGGCCGATCTCCCGGCCGGCGATCGAGAAGATGGGCCGGGAGAAGTCCGAGTTGGTCATCGCCCAGATCACGGCGAGGAACGCGTTAACGCTGCGACCTCGGGGTCGACCGCTCGCAGGAACACGATGAGCACGGCGAGCTCGACGGCGGCGAGCAGGGCGATCGCCGCGCCGACGCCCAGCGTCGCGTCGAGGTCCCGCGCGGCGAGGACGACCATCAGCGTGACGATCCCTGCGGCCAGCGCGATCATCGCGACGAGCACCACAGGTGCGAGCACGTATCCCCAGGCACGCCGTCGCCACAGCAGCACGCCGGCCGCGACCGCCGCGGGGAGGAAGACGGCGAGATCCAGCACGTGCACCGGG
>JBOGVO010000274.1:0-28681 GCA_050692855.1 Actinomycetota bacterium
GTGCGGAAGTCCCCAGTCGGGCTCGCCACGAGACTGCGCACGGTGCGCCGGCTGGTGGCGCTCTCGGCGACCGGTGACGGCGAGGTCGCCGAGGTGGTCGACGACGAGGTCGCCGTCCTCGACGGACGGCGCACCGTCGATCGATTCCGTGAGGTCGAGGTCGAGCTCGCCGAAGGCACGGACGACGCGATCCTGGATGCGGTCGTCTCGAGACTCGTCCGCGAGGGAGCCCGGCGCGAGACCGCGATGCCGAAGGTGGCTCGTGCCCTCCGTCCGGCATCGCTGCTCCCCGCCGATGTGGTGGTGCCGAGCATCGGGAAGCGCTCGAGCGTCGGCGAGGTCGTGCAGGCCGCGCTCGCCGCCTCGGCCGAACGGCTGATCCATCACGACCCGCTGGTTCGCCTCGGCGAGGACCCCGAAGGCGTGCACCAGGCCCGGGTCGCCACGCGTCGCCTTCGGAGCGACCTGCGGACGTTCCGTGAGCAGCTCGACGCCGAGCCACGCGACCGGTTGCGCGAGGAGCTCGGCTGGCTCGGCGACGAGCTGGGCAGGGCTCGCGACCTCGACGTGCTCGACGATCGCCTGCGCAGGCACGTCTCCGCGTTGCCCGACGACGACGCTCGAGGTGTGGCCACGTTGCTCCAGCGCCTTCGGTCCCAACGGGACTCGGCGCGCGCAGAGCTGCTCTCGGCGATGCGCGAACCGCGGTACCTGGCGCTGCTCGACCTCCTCGTCGCCTTCGTCGGATCACCGCCAGTCCGCCCCGAGACGGCGGGACTCCGTGCCACGGGGACGGTCTCGGGCGTGATGGAGCGCCCGTGGGCCCACGTGGAGCGCTGCGGCGAGCGGCTCGATGCATCGTCACCCGACGTGGACCTGCACCGGGCTCGCATCCGCGTCAAGCGGGTGCGGTACGCGGCCGATGCGCTCGCCCCGGTCGTCGGGAAACCGGCACGGAGGTTCGCCCGGCGAGCTGCGGCGCTCCAGGCGGTGCTCGGCGAGCATCAGGACGCCGTGATGGCCACGGCGTGGCTTCGGGAACAGACGGCGGGCACCACGGCGCGCGTCGCCTTCACGGCGGGCTCGATGGCCGGAGTGGAGGCGCGCGCGAAGGAGGTCGCGCGGCGTGCGTGGCCCGCCGCCTGGAACCGCCTCAACGACCCGGATCTGAGGTTCTGGGCGTGAGCCAAGAGGTCCGCGCAGGCGGCGGGGTGCTTCGGCGGCGCGGTCCCCTGGGCCCGGTCTTCGCGATCGTGCACCGACCGCGCTACGACGACTGGACCTTTCCAAAGGGCAAGGCCGAAGGCGACGAGACCGCTCAGGAGAACGCATCCCGCGAGGTGCTGGAGGAGACGGGGTCCCGATGCGAGCTCGGGCCCGAGCTCTCGACGGTGCGCTACACCGATCATCAGGGACGACCGAAGACCGTCCGGTACTGGCTGATGTACCCGACCGGCGGAACCTTCGTTCCGGGATCGGAGGTCGACCGGCTTCGATGGGTGTCGGCCCAGGACGCGCGGTCGATGCTCACCTACGAGCACGACCGGTCCGTGCTCGGTGCCGCCGCGGGCTTCGATCGACCGATCTTCCTCGTCCGGCACGCGAAAGCGGGCGATCGCGACGCCTGGACCGAGGACGACCGCCTCCGCCCGCTCTCGAAGAAGGGGCGGGCTCAGGCCGAGGCCCTGGCGGGTGCGTTCGACGGAGAGCCCGTGGAGCGGGTGTTGTCGAGCCCGTCGGTCCGGTGCGTGCAGACCGTGCGACCGCTCGCGCTCGCGCGCCGGCTGCCCCTCGAAGAGCGCGAGGCGCTGCACGAGGGCGCCGACACGCAGGCGGCCCTCTCGCTGCTGCGGGCACTCGGCGCGTCGGCGGTGGTGTGCAGCCACGGCGATGTGATCCCGGAGGTCATGCAGGCGCTCGCCGATCGTGGCGTCGTCGTGCGGGACGGACTCGCCAGCAAGAAGGGATCGACCTGGGTGCTCGAGCGCGACGGGGGCCTCTTCACCGAGGCGCGCTACCGGCCGCCGCCCGTCTGAGGCACCGCGCCGTCGCCGACCCTGTGCGCGCGAGTCCAGGTCGGGGCATCGGATAGGCTGCAGCGGTGATCACCGGGCGTCTCTATCGGGACGGGCACGCGGACGGCGAGGCGTTCGATCTGTCGCTGGCGGAGCGGGCCCGGAGCGAGCCTGGAGCGTTCGCGTGGTACGACATCGTCGATCCCGAGGCCGCCGAGCTCGAGCGGCTGAGGGACATCTACGCGCTGCACCCCGTCACGTTCGAGGACACGCTCCACCGGCGCCAACGGCCGAAGGTCGAGTTGTTCGCGGACTACTCCTACGTCGTGTTGCGCGCGGTGACGATCTCGCCCGGCCCGCCGATCGACGTGGAGGAGCACGAGGTCCACGCCCTGGTGGGCGAGGGCTTCGCCGTCACGCTCAGATGGTCGCCCGCGTATCCGATGGACGGCGTCACGATCCGCTGGGAACGCCACCCCGAGCTGCGCACCGCCGGGTTCGCGCTCTACGTGCTCCTCGACGAGGTCGTCGACGGGTACCTCTCCGCGATCGAGGCGTTCGAGGACGAGGCCGACGACCTCGAAGACGCGGTCTTCGAACGAGAGGCGGCCACGCCGCAGGCGTCGGCGATGCAGGAGCGCCTGTTCCGGCTCAAGCGCGGCACGGTCACCGTGCGCCGGGCGGCGATGCCGTTGCGCCAGGGGGTCGACCTGATCCAGGAGGAACCGAGGCTCGGCGGCGCGGAGCTGGCCCCCTACTACCGCGACGTCATGGACCATGTGATCCGTGTGGTGGAGCTCGCCGACAACGTCCGCGACCTGCTCACCTCGCTGCTCGAGGTCCGCGTCGCCCAAGCTGCCAATCGATTGAACGAAGCGATGAAGCAGATGACCGCCTGGGCCGGGATCATCTTGGTGCCCACCATGATCGCCGGCATCTACGGCATGAACTTCCGCGTCATGCCGGAGCTCCGTTGGGCTCTGGGCTACCCGTTCGCGCTCGCACTGATGGCCGGCTCGGCCGTCGGCCTGTACGTGCTGTTCAAGCGGAAGGGGTGGCTCTAGCGCGTGTGCCGGGCTCTCGTCGTCATGTGCGTGGCCGAGGATCGAGGGGCGCTCGCCGCGCTGAAGGAGACATCGGTCGCGGCCGACTGGGAGTTGACGGCCGGTGCTACCGACCTGCGTGCGGCGCTCGACCAGATCGACGCCGAGCGCCCGCACGTGTTGGTGGCGTTCGGCGACCAGCGCGAGCTGGTGCGCATCGTGCACGAACGGTTCCCGGTGATGAGGATCGTCGTGGACCGGGACACGCCCGGGGCCACCGTGGTGGCCACCTCGCTCGGCGAGGTGCGAGGCCTGGTGCTGGATCTGCCTCGCCCGGGCGGTCCGGCCGGCGCCTGAGGGCGCTCGGTCGTGGTGCTCTGGTCTGGTCCTCGCTAGAAGCCCCAGGGGCTCCAGCTGCCCAGGCGGTGCACCATGCGCATCGTCACGATGATGTTCGCTCGGGCGTTGAACGCCGACCAGCCACCGAAGCCGTACGCCCCCGCACGGCCGGGCCAGTAGCGACGGAGATGCTGGAAGATGCCGCTGGCACCGCTGTAGGAGTTGTAGGCGTCGTGCTCGAAGTTCGACTCCCTGTCCGCAACGTACAGAGCCTGCGAGGGTCCGCCCGGGACGGGCCATCGTCGCTCGGCGCAGCGGATCAACTGCCTGACGTGCCACGTGCCCTTCCGCCAATCGATCTGGCAGATGCGCGGTGGCACCCCGTGTTCGCCGGCCTGCGCCCCGGTCGTGGCGACCGGAACGATGAGCATCAGCGCGGCCAGCATCAGCGCGGCCGGGAAGTGGCGGCGCATCGTGGTCGTTCGAGTCATAGATCGGTTCACCCCCGCGGTGAGCGGAACTGGCCGTTGCGCTCAGGTCCGCCGGCCGCGCGGTGAGCTCTTCACCGGCGCGCCGAGCGTCCCCGCGGTAGGTCGTGGGTGCGGACATCACCTCCTGTGGTCGATATCTCAGTCTGTGTGACCTATCGCACGACGCAGCGTCCCGGTCCCAGCCCCCGGGGCGTGCAGGCATGCAGGAACCGACCCTGGGAAGGTGGTTGCGCAGTGAGCGCCGAGGGAGGAGCGGACCGGAGTCGTCCGCGTCGTGCCGGTTCACCCTACGGGTGGCCTCCGACAACCGACAACCGGGCGACAACCTGGCGACAACCTGAGAATGACCCCAGGTCACAACGGAGGGACCTACGATGGGTCCGTGGCCGACCACGCCGGGACCGTGTTGCTCGCCGCGCCGCGCGGCTACTGCGCGGGGGTCGAGCGCGCCGTCGACGCGGTCGAACGGGCGCTCGCCAAGCATGGTGCGCCGGTCTACGTACGGAAGCAGATCGTGCACAACCTGCACGTCGTCAAGGACCTGGAGGGCAAGGGTGCGGTCTTCGTCGACGAGGAGACGGAGGTGCCGGAGGGGGCGGTCGTGGTCCTGTCGGCGCACGGGGTCGCCCCGCGGGTCTACGACACCTCGGAGGCCCGCGGGCTCGAGGTGATCGACGCGACGTGCCCCCTGGTCACGAAGGTGCACGTCGAAGCCAGGCGCTTCGCCCGGCAGGGGCGAACGATCGTGCTGATCGGGCACCACGGCCACGAGGAGGTCGAGGGCACGAGCGGTCAGGCGCCAGAGCGCACGATCCTGGTCCAGTCACCGGACGAGGCCAGGACGGTGGCGGTGCCCGATCCCGAGAACCTGAGCTACCTCACGCAGACCACGCTGTCGGTCGATGAGACGAACGAGATCGTGCGCATCCTCGAGGAGCGGTTCCCGGCGATCCAGGGCCCTCCGCGCGACGACATCTGCTACGCGACGCAGAACCGCCAGGACGCGGTGAAGGTGATCGCGCCGGCCTCCGACATCGTGCTGGTGATCGGGTCGCGGAACTCCTCGAACTCGAACCGGTTGGCGGAGCTGTCGCGGGAACTCGGCACACCGGCGCACCTCGTCGATGACGAATCCTCCGTCGACCCGGCCTGGCTCGAGGGAGCAGGCACGATCGGGCTCACGAGCGGCGCTTCCGCGCCGGAATGGCTGGTGCACCGCATGGTGGCGTGGCTCGCGGAGCGCGGCTTCCCCGCGGTCGAGGAGGTCACCCTCACCGAGGAGCGGGTGCGGTTCTCGCTGCCGGCCGGCGTGCGCGAGATCCCGCTGTCGGCTTCGTGAGGACGCGCCTCAGGTCCAGGCGGAGAACTGGTCGCGGTCCTCTTCGGGTTCCTCGTAGACGATCGAGACGAGCGTCTCGGTGGCGACGACACCTGGGAGCGGATGGATCTCCTCGAGGATGATGCCGCTCGCGATCTCCCACGGCTGGGCCACGCAGGCGAGCAGGTCGTAGGCGCCACCGAGCACGGCGACGCCCGACACGTCTGCCACGTCGGCAAGCCGTTCCGCGATGCCGGCCGCCGCCCCGGCGGCGGCCTTGATGTGCACGTAGCAGGCGTCGCCGATGATCGCCGGCGCCTGCGGTGCACCCCATCCCGCGATGCCGACGCGGTCGGGAGGCACCACCGGCGCGGTCAGCGTTCGCTCGACCCCGGGCACGTGATGGATCTCCGAGAGCACCTGGGTGGCGATGGATGCGAGGTCGGGGCCCTCGGCGTGCATCAGCACGTCCCACGTCCCCACGACGGCGATCGCGCGACGAACCTGCGACGTCGCAGCGAGGCCCGCGAGCACCTGGTCCATCGACCCCGGAGCGACCCTGAGGTAGACGTAGGCGTCCATGGACCGAGGCTAGGTCACGACCGGACCCGGTACAAGGAGCGTGGTTGCACCGGCGAACGTCACCCGGGCGTCGCGACCGGCGCCCCGGTGAGCGCCCATAGCTCTTCCTCGCCCTCCTCCGGTCCGACCGAGATCAGCCGGTCACCCTCCCGGAGCACGAAGCCGGGTCTCGGCCGGTAGATCCATCGGGCTCCGCGCTGCACGGCGAGCACGAACATGCCGGTCTCGGTTTCGAGCCGGAGGTCCTTGAGCGACCGGCCGGCCGCCGACGATCCCGGCTGCACCGTCGTCTCGGCACTCGTCTCCTCCGTCTCCTCGAGCGCCATCTGCACCACGGGGTGCAATCCCTCGCCGTGCTCGACGTACCACGTCATGTCGCGCGCAGCGTCGCACATCGCCTCGCTGGCCGCGCCCAGCCGCAGGAGTCCTCGCAACTCGTCGGGATCGCGCGCTTCCGGCGCCGCCCGCAGCACCCAGGACTCGAGTTCGTCTCGGAGCTGATCGCTCCGTCCCTCGAGCGCGCCGACCTCGGCGGCCAAGGAGCGGTTGTTGAACAGGAGCGACGAGTAGGCCATCCCGACGGCCGCCTCCGCGAGATCCTTCATCTCGACGAGGATGTCGACGGCGCGATCGAGCTCCGAGAGCACGGGCTCGTCGCCCTCGGGCGGCGGCGGGAGCGGGGGGGCTCCGGCGAGCCGGCGCACCTCGTTCACCCCTTCGTCGGGTCCGCGGACGAGCAGGACATCGCTCGCCGAAACCACGTCGTCGGGACCGGGGTCGAACCGCCAGTCGAGCCCGGAGCGGATCGCCATGATCCACATGCCCGACTCCGTCGGGAGCGAGAGCTCCCGGAGGTCGCGTCCGACCACTTCGGCGCCTTCTCGCACCTTCACGCGGGCCGTGATCTCGTCCGCGTGGCGCAGGTCGGGCTTCAACGCCTCGGGGATGCCGAGCCTCGAGGCGACCACGCGCGCGATGTCGGAGGCCGCGTCCCCGACCTGCTCGATGGCGTCGGCGATCCACAGCACACCGGCCATGCTCTCGGCATCCTCGGGGCTGCGGGCGGCGAGCATCGCCGTCGTGCGGAGCCGGCGGAGATGCTCGGTCATGCGGTGCTCGAGCCGCGCGACCTCCCTCGCGAGCTTGTCCTCGTTGAAGAAGACGGCCGCGTAGGCGAGATCGACCATCAACTCCGAGGCGTCCTTCAGCTCGACGAGGAGGTCCTTGACGTTGTTCGGTTCGTTCATCAGGTGACCCCCAATACTGACATGGTGAACAGGACCGCCGCTACGCCCGTGAGGTCCAGCGTTGCCGTGATCGTCGGGACGCCGTGGTTGTCCGGGTCCAGACCGAAGCGGGTCGTGAGGACGGCGACGTAGTAGCCCACGACGAGCGTGACCGGCAGCACCAGCGCCCCGGCGAGCACCGTGCTGCCGAGCATCAGGGCCGGAGGGGGTCGGGCGACCCCGATGAGGGCGGCCAGCACCGAGGCGACGGCGCCGATCGCCGTGAAGACCACCAGACCGAGGCTGACCACCACCATCGCGTCGACGAACGCGGGACGTTCGGGCCGACCGCGGGCCGTGATCACCCCCATCTGGAGCTTGGACGACAGGCGCGACGAGAAGATGCCGCCGATCGCGCCGGCCTGCGAGACGAACGGCGGGATGAGGATGAGGATGCCGGGGATCGTCTCGAGCTCGGTTCGATGGGCCTCCAGCACGGCTCCCGCGAAGATGTCGAGCAAGGGGGCGAGGGCCGTCACGCCCGCCATCTCGAGCAGGATGCGGCGCACGTCGCGGGAGCTGCGGACGATCGCCCAGGTGAGCGCGCCGATCGCGGCGGCCGTGCACAGCGTCGCCACAATCGCGTTCAACGAGTCGTTGCGCGCGATGAACGTCGCGAGGAAGTGGGCCGGCAGCGTGACCATGTCGCCGATCGCCGTGACCATCGGTGTCGACACGGCGTCGAGGTCCCATCCGCGTCGGAACGACTGCACCGAGAGCACCACGGTGACCACCAGGATCACGGCCGATGCCAGCACCCCACCGACGACGGAGATCGTGACCAGATCCCAGAACGAGATCGTGTTCTCACCGAAGCTCGACGCGACCAGCTTCGCCATCGCGGCGAGGTAGAACGACGAGAGCACCGCGGAGATGACCGCCACCTCGACGTTGCGCGAGAGCACGCCGTCGGGGCGCAGGTTCGGCTCGAACACGCCCGCGGCGATGCCGGTGCCGAGCCGGGCTCCCATCGCCCCGAAGATCATGCCCCGCATACCGACGGAGGCCGGGATCAACACGAGCAGACCCGGGAGCAGCTCGAGGGTGCCGGTGATCGAGCCGAGGATCAGGCCGGCGACGAAACCGGCGGCGGTGCTGAGGCCGAGGGCGGCCACGCCCTGCTGCAGGGTGCGGCGCTCGCCGCGCAAGGTGCGGTAGACACGACGGGCGCGTCTGGGCACGAGGCGGGTGGTTCGGGGCGAGGCCATGGGGTTTGGGTCATCGTTTCGGTGTACGGAGCGCGGCGATGGTCCGCCGAAGTATCGCCCGGCCCCGGGGCCCGGACAAGCTGCCGAGTGCGCGGCGCCTCACGCCTGGAAGGCGCCGAAGAACGAGAGCGCGAGCAGCACCACGATGACCCCGGCCAGATCCATGCTGCTGGTGATGATCGGGACGCTCTGATCGTCGGGATCGAGCCCGGCCCGCACGGTCGCGACCGCGACGACGTAGGACAGCACCAGGATCAGCGGCAGGAGCATGAACCCCGCGAGCATGGTTCCCCCGATCATCACGAGGGCGCCGGGGTGCGTTCGCGTCGTGAGCTCCGCGAGCAGCGTCGCACCCGACCCCACCACGAGGAAGGTCGCGATCGCGAGGGTGGAGACGATCGCCGCGTCGACCCAGGCGAGCGGATCCGGCAACGCGGTCGGTCGGATGAGGCCCAGCTGGATCTTCGAGGACAGCCGGGACGCGAGGATGCCGCCGAGCGCTCCGGACTGGGAGACGAAGGGAGGGATCAGGATCAGGACGCCTGCGCTGCCGACCACCTGAGGCTGGGAATGACCCAGCAAACCTCCCGCCGCGATGTCGAGGAAGGGGGTCAGCACGATGACGCCGATCATCTGCGCCACGATGCGACGCACGGTCGGGCGATCGCTTCGCCAGGCGACGCCGATGCTCCACGCCACGGCCGCGACGCAGGCGACCGCGGCAACGACCGTGACGAGGTCGTTCGTGACGAGCAACGCGGCCAGGAACAGGGTCGGGAGCGTGGCGGCGTCGCCGAGCGCGGTGACCATCGGGGTTCCCACCGTATCGAGGTCCCACCCTCGACGGAACGAGACCACGGACAGCCCGATCGTGAAGGCGAGGATGAGCACCGAGCCGAGCGTGCCGCCCACGACCGAGATGACGAACAGCTCCATGACCGAGATCGAGGGGTCCCCGAACGCGGCGGCGGCGAGCTTCGCGAGCACCGCGAGCCAGGCGGATGCGATGAGGGTCGTGACGACGGCCACCGTGACGTTGTCCCGGAGCATGCCGTCACGCTCGAGCCCCACGTGGAAGAGCCCGGCGTGGATGCCCGTGCCCAAGCGAGCCTCGAGGGCGCCGAAGATCGTGCCGCGCATCCCGACGGCGGCCGGGATCAGCACGAGGAGCCCGGGGAGGCGCTCCAGCGTTCCGGTGATATGGCTCAGGACCAGCCCCGCGACGAACCCTGCGCCCGTGCTGAGGACGAGAGCAACCACGCCCTGCCGGAGCGTGCGACGTTCCGAGCGCAGGGCCGCGAGGAGCCGCGGTGTGCGGCGCAGGCGAGGCATAAGGGCACGTGCATCGTCGATCGTCCGTCGCGGACGCGACAGTATGGGACCCGCCTCGCCGAGGAGACAACCGAGCGGGGCGGCGTCAGTCGTCGAGCCAGTCGCGGGTCAGGAACAGCCAGAACGCCAGTCCGGCATGATCGCCGTAGCGGCGGAACCGACGGTGGATCGCGGTGTCGGAAACCGGCTTCGTCCGGCCCGTGAGTCGCGCGTACTTCGGGCGGGTCCAGCTGTCGAGGATCAATCGCGAGTTCCGGCCGAGCGTCATCATCACATGGGCGGCTGCGTACGGTCCGACCCCGGGGAGATCGAGGAGGGCGCGTTCCAGCTCGTCGTCGGGCAGTTCCTCGGGGCTCGCCGACGCCCATGGCTCCGGGTCCACCTCTCCCGCGTCGACCCTCCGGGCCAGCTCGATCATGTACGGCCCGCGGTATCCGGCCCGCACGACGTCGCGGAAGAACCCGGGAGTGGCGGCGGCGATCGCCGCCGGGGTCGGGAAGGCGTTCGTCAATGGGCCGGCTCCGCCGATCGCAGGCTCCCCGAGCCCGGCGACCAGGCCGTTCACCATACGGACCGTGGCGCTCCACGCGCAGTTGGTCGTGCAGACCGTCTTGAGGATGTCTTCGAACACGGTGGGGGAGCGCAGCATGCGGCCGGCTCCGGTCGCGGCCCAGGACAGCTCGGGGTCGCCGGCGATGCGTTCGTAGAAGCCGGAGAGGTCCTGATCGAGGCGCAGGACGTACGCCGCCGTCGTGAGCGCGGCCGCGCGCACTCGGGTCCCCGCTCCGGGGCCGAGCACGTCGATGCGTGCGAACCCGATCCTGCCCGGTTCGACCCGGATCCGACGCGGCCGTCCGCCCGATACCCGCACCGTGAGCTCGAGCGCATGCGAGCCCTCATCGAGCGATGTGGGCGCCAGCTCCGCGAATCCGTGGGAGTTGACCGTCCGCACCAGATCGACGGGTTCGCCGCCCGGTCCGACCAGCGGGAGCTCGAGGGACGTCACGGCTCGCGTCCGGGGTCCGGCGATCGATGTGCCACTCACGAGAGGAGCGTACGCGGTGGCCGGAGGGTGGACTCCCGGCGCTCGGGCGCCCACCGCATAGACGGAGGCCGGTAGCATCGTTCTCGTGATCCGATGCACGACGAGAGCCATCGACCTGCTGGCGCGGGCTGAACGCAGCGCTCGGCGGTTCGACCCCGATGCGCGCATCCGCCTCGTGCCAGACGCGATGAAGGGCGTCCGTTTCGAGCTCGTGGACGAGCCCGAGCCCGGCGACGGCCTCGTGGAGCACGAGGCCGGGTTCACACTCGTCGTCGCCCCCGGTCTGTCGGGGACGATCGACGTCGTTGAACCCCACGACACCCTCGTGCTGGTGCCCGACCGGTCCGCGAAAGAGGGCTCTCGATGAGCCTCGACCTCGAAGAGATCCGCAGCAAGCTCGAGTCGACGGAACGCGAGCTCTCGCGGGAGCTCGACTCGCTCACCGCCGTCCCGCGCGATCCCGTGGCGACGATCGGGTTCGGGAAGCGGGTCGGGGATGGGACAACCGAGGCGATCGGCAGGATCGAGCGGATCGGCCAGGCGGGAACGCTCGCGGCGAAGCTCGTGGACGTCGGGCGGGCGCTCGCCAAGCTGGAGGAAGGCACGTACGGGATCTGTGACCGATGCGGCACGAGGATCCCCGACGACCGGCTGGGCGCGCGGCCGGCGTCGGTGCGCTGTATGCGCTGCAGCGCATCGAATCCCTGAATCAGGGCGGTTGACCCGGCGCGGCCATCCACCCTAGGGTGGAGGAGAGAGCCAGTGTGGGCGAGTCCCACCGGAAGGGATGAGGGGGACTCCTCCTGATGGCGCGACTGCTGTACCGACTCGGGAAGCTCGCCGCCCGTCACAGCGTCCTCATGGCAGGGGCCTGGGTCCTGCTCGTCCTGATCGCTGTCGGTTCGGTTCGCGTGCTCGGGGCGAAGACGAACAACGAGCTCACGCTACCGGGAACCGACAGCCAGGCCGCGTTCGACGTCTTGGCCGATCGGTTCCCGCCGCAGCAGAACGGCTCGAGCCCGTTCATGTTCGCCGCGCACGAGGGACGGCTCACCGATGAGAACGCCAAGGACGCGATCCACGAGACGTATCGGCGGATGCGGGGAGCCGAGCACGTGGCCAGTGTCGTCGATCCACTCTCGAAGGACGGGAGGGCTGCGGGCCTGTTGAGCGACGACGAGACGATCGCGTTCATGCCCGTGCTGCTCGACATCGACTCCGGATTCATCACCGAGGACCTCGCGAACAAGGTGCTCTCGGCGACCGATCCGGCGCGTGACGCGGGGCTGCAGGTGGCCGTGGGCGGCCCGATCGGCAGCGAGCTGTCGCAACCCGAGACCAGCACGAGCGAGCTGATCGGCAACCTCGCGGCGATGGTGATCCTCGCTCTCGTCTTCGGCAGCCTCGTCGCGATGGGACTCCCCATCGTGACCGCAGCCGTCGGTCTGGCCATCGCCACGTCGCTGATCGGGCTGCTCGGCCACCTGATCTCCGTGCCGACGGTCGCGCCCACCCTCGCCACGATGATCGGGCTGGGGGTCGGCATCGACTACGCCCTCTTCCTCGTGACGAAGCACAAGGAGCAGCTCGCCTCCGGGGTCGAGATGCGGGAGTCGGTGGCCCGCGCCGTTTCCTCCTCGGGCAGCGCGATCGTCTTCGCAGGGTGCACGGTGGTGATCGCCCTCGTCTCGCTCGCCGTGGCCGGCATCCCCCTCGTGAGCACCCTCGGGTTCGCATCAGCGATCGCGGTCCTCACGGCGGTGATCACGTCGATCACCCTGATGCCGGCGATCCTCTCGCTCGTGGGCAACGGCGTGAACCGCCTGCGGGTGCCGGGGTTCCTCCAGATGCGGAAGCGCCCGGCCGGACAGACGCGGTGGGACGCCTGGGCGCGCGGGGTAGCGCGGCACCCGTGGTTCGCGGTGGTCGCCTCGATCGCCATCCTCGTCCCCCTCGTCGTGCCGCTCTTCTCGCTTCGCCTCGGCCAGGAGGACATCGGCGTCACGCCGAAGTCCACCACCGAACGGCAGGCCTACGACCTCATGAAGCGCGGGTTCGGGGTGGGGTACAACGGACCGCTCCTCGTGGCGATGACCCTCGACCCGCCGGCGCATCCGAGCGCCGGGTACAGGCGGAAGTACGACGAGGCAACCGCCCTGCAGGCTGAGCTCGAGAAGGAGCAGCGACGGTTGAAGCGGGAGCAGGCCGCACTGGAGCAGCAGCAGGCGGATCTCGAAGCCGAGCAGGCACGACTCGAGCGTCAGGGCGCAGCGTTGGAACGCCGCCAGGCTGCGCTCGAGCGGCAGGCCGCCGCGCTCGAGACGCAACGGGCCCAGCTCGTTGCTGAGGAGGCCTCCCTGCGGACGCAGGCGGCCAGGCTGGCCGAACGGGCCAAGCCCCTCGTGGCGCACCTGGCCTTCATCCTGGCGAGAGAACGGTTCGTGCAACGGCAGATCGAGCAGACCACCGACCCGGACCGTCTCGAGCGGCTCCGGCGACGTCTGGCCCGGCTCGAGCGGAAGGAGGCTCGTACCCGCGCACGCCTCGAACCGATCGTCGAGCAGGCCCGGGTGCTGCTCGCTCAGGCCGAGCGCCTGGTGGCCCAGGCCCAGGCGCTCCAGCGTCGGGCCGACGCGCTGCACGCGCGAGCCGCCGAGCTCGAGCGGCAAGGCGCGTCCTTGCGGGCACAGGCCGACGAGCTGAAGCGCCAGGGGGCCGCGCTGACGCGGCGGGCCGCCGAGCTCCGAGCCGAGGCCGACGAGGCGAACGCCCAGAAGGAGCGAGCCCTCCAGTTGCAGGCGGAGCTCACCGACATCCTCACGAAGGCTGGTGGGGACGACCGCGGCACCGATCACCGGATCGTCCGCGTGCAGGACGCGCTCACGGCCACCGACGGCGTGGTGGGGTTGTTTCCGCTCCAGATCAACGATGCAGGCGACGCCGCCGTCGTGAGCGGGATCCCGAAGGAGGCTCCCTCCGCACCCGCCACGGCCGACCTCGTGCGGACCCTCCGGAGCGACGTGCTGCCTCCAGCCACCGAGGAAGGCGGCATCGTCACGAACGTCGGAGGATCGACCGCCTCGAACGTCGACCTCGCCGCGAAGATCGGGCAGCGCCTGCCGATCGTGATCGCCACGGTGGTGGTGCTGAGCTTCCTGTTGCTGATGGTGGCGTTCCACTCGCTCATGGTGCCGTTGCAGGCCGCCGTCACGAACCTCCTCTCGGTCGCCGCCTCCCTCGGCGTGCTCACCGCCGTCTTCCAATGGGGATGGGGTCTGTCGCTGATCGGACTCGACGCGCCCAGGGGCACGGTGCCGATCGCGAGCTTCGTGCCGCTGATGATGTTCGCCGTGCTGTTCGGGCTGTCGATGGACTACGAGGTCTTCCTGATGAGCCGCATCGAGCAGCAGCACGCCGAGGGCAAGTCGCCGCGAGAGGCGGTACCGTCCGGGCTCGGCACGAGCGCGCGCGTGATCACGGCGGCCGCGTCCATCATGTTCTGCGTGTTCGCCAGCTTCGTGATCAACGGCGACCCCACCGTGAAGCAGTTCGGGGTGGGGCTGGCGGCCGCCGTGCTCCTCGCGGGCACGATGGTGGTGCTCCTCGCGCCCGCGATGCTGGTGCTCTTCGGAGGGTCGGTGTTCCGCATGCCGGGGCTGCTCGAGCGCGTGGTCCCACGCATCGACGTCGAGGGTGGTGCGGAGGAGGAGCCGGTCTCGACCGAAGCCGATCGGAGCGAGGCCGACGTGGTTTAGCGCCGGGTCGCCGGACCTCGGCTCACCTCATGGGTGTGGCGCCGGACGACGTCGTGTCGGCACGGATTATGTGCATCAGCGCGTTGATCTGGGCCAGGTGCGTGAACGCCTGCGGGAAGTTCCCCCAATGCCGGCCGGTTCGAGGGTCGATCTCTTCGGCATAGAGCCCGAGTGGGCTCGCGAACGAGAGCATGCGCTCGCACAGGTCGCGCGCACGGTCCAGCTGCCCGATCTCGGCGAGCGCCGAGACCAGCCAGAACGAGCAGATCGCGAACGTCGCCTCCTCGCCGTCGAGCCCGTCGTCGGTCTCCTCGACCCGGTACCGCAGCACGAGACCGTCGAGTGTCAGCTCGTCGGCGATCGCCAGCACGGTCGCGCGGATCACCGGGTCGTCGGCCGGCAGGAACCGCATCAAGGGAGCGAGCAGCAGCGACGCATCGAGCGCGTCGGATCCGTAGGTCTGCGTCAGCACCCCGCGACCGTCGACGCCGTTGGCGAGCACGTCGGCCTTGATCGCGTCGGCCTCGGCGCTCCACCTCTCGGAGAGGTCGGGCTTGTCGAGCACTTCGGCGAGCCGGGCGCCTCGGTCGCATGCCACCCAGCACATGATCTTCGACGACGTGAAGTGCTGGGGGGCGCCGCGCATCTCCCAGATGCCGTGGTCGGGCTCTCGCCACCGGGAGGCGGCCTCGTCCACCTGGCGTTCGAGGCCCCTCCACATTCGGCCGGAGAGGAACTCACCTGAGCGCATGTGGAGGTACACGCTGTCGAGCAGCGCTCCCCAAACGTCGTGCTGCTCTTGGTCGTGGGCGTTGTTGCCCACGCGGACCGGACTCGAGTGCTCGTAGCCGGTGAGGTGATCGAGGATCGTCTCGGGGAGGTCCTTCTCGCCTCCGACGCCGTACATCACCTGCAGCGAGGAGCCGTCCTTCACCTGGTCGGCGATGAAGTAGAAGAAGCTGTTCGCCTCGAAGTCGAAGCCCAGCGTGTAGAGGCCCCACAACGCGAACGTCGCATCGCGCACCCAGCTGTACCGGTAGTCCCAGTTCCGTTCGCCGCCGGACGCCTCCGGCAGCGAGGTCGTCGGCGCCGCGATCAAGGCCCCGGTGGGCGCGAAGGTGAGGCCCTTCAACGTGAGCGCCGCCCGCTGCAGGTGGGAGCGCCACGGGTGATCGGGGAACTCGCCCATGTTGAGCCATCCTCGCCAGAAGTCGGCCGTGTCGTAGACCCGCTGCCACGCGTCATCGGCGTTGTCGGGAACGGCACGCTGGTCGCCGTTCCAACTCAACGCGGCGAACGCCGATTCGCCGTCGTTCAGCCGGGTGAAGGCGACCGCGGAACGGCCTTCGAGCCCGAGCCGCATGTCGGTGGCGAGGCGGAGCGGCGGGTCGTCGCTCCCGCCCCGGGCGATCGACTCGGTCCAACCGGGGCCCGTGTACTCCCACCTGGCGTCGGAACGACCGTAGTCGAACGCCGGCTCGCAGTTCAGCACGAGGTCCACCTGCCCCTGGATGCATCGGACCACGCGCAGCAGCATGTGCTCGGCGCGATAGTCGCCCGGGGGCCGCCGGTACCCCTCGGGGCGTTCGTCGTCGAGCCACGGTCCCATCACGAGCGCGTCGCGGACGATCAACCATCCCGTGCGGGTCTGCCAGGTCGTCTCGAGCACGTTCGTGCCCGGCATGTAGCGCCGGCCTGCCGGCACGAGCAGCTCGGCCGGGCCGAGGCGGAACGCACCGGCAGATCGATCGAGGATCGCCCCGAACACGCTGGGGCTGTCGGGACGGGGGGCGCAGAGCCACTCCACGCTGCCGCTCGGTCCCACGAGCGCCGTGACCTCCCGGTCGGAGAGGAAGCCGTACTCCGCGATCGGTGGGAACGGGCTCTGATGACTCTGCAGCGGCGCGACGGCGCCACCCTGAGGAGCGGCGGCCGGGTCCGGAAACGGGACGACTGAAGCGTTGCTCACGGGAGGCGAGTGTAGCCTTGTCCCGTCCCAACACTAGGATTTCCGTGATGGATCGCCTGAGGGAATTCCGGAGTGCCGACGGCCGCGCAGGCGTCCTCCTCGACTTCGACGGCACCCTGAGTCCGATCGTGGCGCGTCCCGAGCTCGCCCGCATCCGGGAGGGGGCTCGCGACGCGATCACGCGTCTCGTCGGTCGAGTGGCAGTCGTCGCGATCGTCTCCGGACGCACGGGTGACGAGCTCCGCGAGCTCGTCGGCGTCGAGGGAGTTCGCTTCGCGGCCATCTACGGCCTCGCGGACGAGGCGTCGCCGCTGGGTGAGGAGCTCCTCGACGCCGTGACGGCGGTCGCCCGCGGGGTGCCCGGGAGTCGCGTCGAGCGCAAGGGCGCATCGGTGGCGGTGCACTACCGAGCCGCCGAAGACCCGGTGGAGGCGGAGGCCGCGTTGACGGCCGCCCTCGCGCCCCTGATTCGCGACGCCGGACTCGATCTGCTGCTCGGGAAGATGGTCGTCGAGCTGGTGCCGGCGGGCAGACCGCTCAAAGAAGGAGCCGTCGAGCGCATCGTCGCCGACGAGCACCTCGATGCGGTGCTCTATGCGGGCGACGATGTGGCCGACATCCGGGCGTTCCAGGCGCTCGATCGCCTCGCGGAGCAGGGAGTGCGCACGGTGAAGGTCGCCGTGCACGGGCGGGAGACCCCGGCCGCGCTCAGCGATGCCGCCGATGTCGTGGTCGACGGGCCCGCCGGCCTCGTCACGCTGCTTCGGGGCATCTGAGCATCACGCCCGGGCTCCGACGACGCGATGCCATGCGCCGTCAACGGCGACGCGCGGGGGGGCGCACCTGGTCGACCGCCTCGAGCTGGCTCGCGAGCCACGTAGGCGGGGTGTGCGCCTGCACGGTGCGGGACATGCCGCGGGCGCGCCGCGCGCGCTCTTCGTCGGGCATCTCCAGCGATCCCCGGATCGCCTCCGCCGTCTCAGCGAGGTCGAACGGGTTCACACCCAGCGCCTGTCGCCCGAGCCTCGTGTACGCGCCCGCGTTGCGTGAGAGCACCAGGACACCGTTGCGGCGGTTGACCAGCGGGCCCTCCATCGCAACCAGGTTCATGCCGTCGTAGGTGGGGTTCACGAGGAGCACGTCGTACATGTCGTAGGCGGCGACGGCGAACGCGTAGTCCTCCTGCACGCGCACGTCGATCGGTTGCCAGGTCCTCGTGCCGAACGCGGCGTTGACGCGGTCGGCTTCGGCGAGGCATTCCTCGCCGTAGTTCCGATACTCGGGCACGTCCTCCCGCGACGGGCTCAACAGGCACAAGAACCGGACCTGTCCGACCCACGACGGGTTGCGCCGAAGGAACAGCTCGTAGGCCAGGAATCCCCGCAAGATGTTCTTCGAGGGCTCCAACCGGTCGACCCGCAGGATCACGCGGCACTCGCCGGCCCAGGCGCGGAGCTTCTCGCGCACCTCGTCGGCCTCCGGGCGCTCTGCGGTCTCTCGGAGCGGTTCCGCGCTCACCGCCACCGGGAACGACCGCACGGCGACCGTCCTGGAATCGACCTGGAGACGGCCGCCCCGCAGGACGCGCACGTCCGGCAGGCTCCTCGCCGACAGGACGTAGTTCTCGGCCCACTGCTTGGCCTGGAACCCCAGGACGTCGGCGCCGGCCAGGCCTCGCAGGAGGCCCAGTCGCATCGTCTCGGGGAGAACGCGCAGGTACGTGCCACCGGCGAACGGGGTATGCGAGAAGTGCACGATCTTCGCGTCGGGCACGAGCTCTCGCAGGAAGCCGGGGACGAGGCACAGGTGGTAGTCCTGCACCAGGTACACAGGATCGTGGTCGGATTCGTCGGCGAGCGCCTGGGCGAAGGCTCGGTTCGCCTCGACGAAATCGTGCCAGGCCTCTTGCGTGCCGTCGTCGAACATCGGAGCCCGAGGGATGTCCCACAGGTTGTGGTGCACCATCCACAGGATGCGGTTCGAGACCTCGTTGTAGTAGCCGTCGAATCGCTCGGCAGGCAGGACGACGTATCGCATCCGCTGGTTCGACCCGGCCTCCAGCCGCCGGCCCTTCAGTGCGACGGCCCGATCGCCGTCGGTCATGGCCGCCGAGACCCAGGTCGTATCGTCGCGGTAGAAGACGCCCGAGAGCGCGGTGACCAGGCCGCCCGTGCCCCTGCGAGCGGCCAGCCGGCCCCGAGCGTCGCGGTCGAAGCTCACGGGGCCACGGTTGGAAGCGACGACGACGGGCGCTTCGATCGCGCGCGTCGCGGTGGTTCCTCTCCGTGACATCAGCGCAGTGTATCGGCGGGCTCGGAGACGGCGTCGATGGCCCCGGGGAACGTGGATCCCTCGCGAAGGGCGCCGTCCTCGGGGCGCCACTCCGGCAGCCCCTCGGCGATCGACGCGAGGACCTCCGGATCGGAAGGGGTGTTCATCGCACCTGGAGCCTACTCAGACGCGGGGGTGGCGCGCTGGAGGCGGAGCTCCGGATAGGCGATCGCCACGATCCCGGCCCCTGCGACACAGGCCAGCCCGCCGGTGACCACGCTGATCGTCGGCGTGAACCAGGCGGCCATCACGCCGGCCTCGAAGTCACCGAGCCGCGGCCCGCCGCTGACGACGAGGATGAAGATCGTCGAGAGGCGCCCGCGCAGGCGATCGGGGGTCGCCAGCTGGGCGATCGTGGAGCGGAAGATCGCGCTGATCACGTCGGCCGCGCCGGCGAGCGCGAGGAAACCGAGCGCCAAGGGGAGGTTCGATCCGACCAGACCGAAAGCCGTGATCGCGGCGCCCCAGGCCGTCACGGCCCAGATGACCGCGACCCCCTGACGCTGCACGCGCCGCACCCATCCTCCCGACACGGCGCCGACGAGGGCGCCGACCGACGGAGCGGCGAACAGCAACCCCGCGATCTCGGGGCCGCGATCGAACTGTGAGATCGCCAGGATCGGGAAGAGCGCTGCCGGCATGCCGAAGATCATGGCGACGAGGTCGCAGACGAACGTGGACGCGACGAGCCGGTTCGATCGGACGAACCGGAAGCCCTCCTTCACGGCGGCCCAGCCCGCCGACCCGTTCGGGTCGTGCTCCGGAGGCATCGGTCGCATGAGGGCTGCGGCGAGGAAGAGGCCGCCGTAGGTGATCAGGTCGAACGCGTAGGCGACGCCGAAGCCGGAGGTCTGGATCACCACCCCGGCGACCGCCGGCCCGAGGATGGAGACCGTCTGCCAGAGCACCTGGTTCAACGTGAGCGCCGAGGGAAGCAGCGCTGCCCCCACCAACCGGGGGGTCATCGCCGACCGGGCCGGGTGCTCGATCGCGCCCACGAACGCGGTGAGAGCGTTCGCTCCGTAGATCAGCGCGAGCGGCGGACGTCCGGCGACGGCGCCCGCGAGCAGGATCGTGGCCGCGAGCACCATGAAGACCTGCGAGCCCATCAGGATCGAGCGCCGATCGTGAGCGTCGATGAACGACGATCCAACGAGCGAGCCGGCGAACAGCGCGAGGAGCCCCGTGAGCCCGGTGAAGCCGACCGCGGCTGTCGAGCCGGTGAGCTCGAAGACCTGCACGTAGATCGCGACGCGGGCGAACTGGTACCCCAGCTCTGAGACGAACTGGCCGGTCCAGAGCAACCGGTAGTCTCGGGAGACGCGCAAGGGCGTGAGGTCGAGCGCGAACCTTCGCGCGGCCGAGCGAACCCGCTCCGGTCTCTCCCCGTCGGACACGGGGCGACGCTAGCAGGCGGCTGTCGTCACACCCGGCGCTGCATCAAGCTTCGACGGCGCCGACCGCACGGCCGAGCACCTCGAGCCCGTCCTCGAGCAGCGCCTCGTCGATCGTGAGCGGCGGCAGCAAGCGGATCACGTTCCCGTAGGTACCGGCCGTCAGCACCAGGACGCCCTGCTCGAGGCATCGGCGGGCGATCGTGTTCACGGCATCTGGGGCGAGCGGTTCCTTGGTGGACCGATCGGCGACGAGCTCGATCGCGCACATCGCCCCTCGGCCGCGCACGTCGCCGACGACGTCGTGCTCGGAAGCGAACGTCTCGAACCGCCGCATGATCGCGGCACCGATCGTTCGCGACCGGGTCAACAGGTCCTCGCGCTCGATCGTGTCGAGCACCGCGAGCGATGCGGCGGCGGCGACGGGGTTGCCGCCATAGGTGCCGCCGAGGCCACCGGGATGCACCGCATCCATGATCTCGGCCCGCCCGGTGACCGCACTGATCGGCAAGCCGCCGCCGAGCGACTTCGCGGTGATCGCGAGATCTGGGACCACGTCCTCGTCCTCGATCGCGAACCAGCGCCCGGCTCGACCCATGCCCGACTGGATCTCGTCGGCGATGAACACGATGCCGTTCGCAGCACAGAACTCGGCGATGCCCTTCACGAAGCCCGGCGACGGAACGATGAACCCGCCCTCACCCTGGATCGGCTCCAGGATCACGGCCGCGATGTTCTCTTCGCCGATGTGCTTGTGCATCTCGTCGGCGGCGTAGGCGAGGGCTTCCTCGGCCACGTGATCGGGGTCTCCCAGCCAGCGGTACGGGTACGCGAACGGAAGCCGGAAGATCTCCGGGGCGAACGGCCCCATGCCCTGCTTGTACGGCATCACCTTCGCGGTGAGCGACATCGCCAGCAGCGTGCGTCCGTGGAAGGCATGATCGAACGTCACGATCGCACTGCGTCCGGTGTGGTAGCGGGCGATCTACACCGCGTTCTCCACGGCCTCGGCGCCGGAGTTGACGAACATCGTCTTCTTGGCGTGATCACCGGGGGTGAGCGCGTTCAGGCGTTCGGCGAGCTCGATGTAGGGCTCGTTCGCCGACACGTGGAAGCACGTGTGCGTCTCGAGCTCTGCCTGGTGGGCGATCGCCGCGACGACCTCGGGCGCGGTGTGCCCCACGTTCAGGGTCGAGATGCCGGAGGCGAAGTCGATGAGTCGATTGCCGTCGACGTCCTCGACGATCGCCCCAGAGGCGCGCGCGGTGACGATCGGGTGCATCGCGCCGACGCCGTGGGGCACGGCCCTCGCTCGTCGGGCGAACCACTCGTTCGATGCCGGCCCAGGGATCTCCGTGACGAGCTTGCGTTCCTGCGGGATGTCCATCCCGGCAGTCTCCGACGGAGCACCGGTGCTTGTCAGGAACCGGCGATACCATCAACCCGCGTTCGGTTTGTACGGACCGTCCATCGCAGCGGGCGGGCGACCACGGGCCCGGCGGGCCTCGCTGTACGGTTCGTACAATCGACGGATGTCCATGAGCGTGAAGGACATCGTCTCGATCCCCGGCATGCCCCTGAAGCTCCTGGTGGGCGATGGCAACATCGACCGGCCGATCCGGTGGGTGCACGTCTCGGAGCTCGAGGATCCCACGCCGTGGCTGAAGGGCGGCGAGCTGATCCTGACGACGGGGCTCGGCGTCGGCTCGACGCCGGCGAAGCAGCGCGCCTACGTGCAGCGACTCGTGGATGCGGGACTCACGGGTCTCGGCTTCGGTCTGGGGTTCACCCACGACAAGACCCCTCGGCCCCTCATCACCGCGGCGAGGCAGGCGGGGTTCCCCCTGTTCGAGGTGCCGTACCCCGTGCCGTTCATCGCCATCACCGAGGCGATCTTCTCGCGCATCGCGGCCGAGCAGTACGACACGTTGCAGCGCGCCATCGACGCTGAACACGTGCTCACGCGCGCGGTCATGGAGGGCTCGGGGCTCGAAGGGATCGCTCGCTCCCTCGCCGACGTCACGAGGGGATGGGCACTGCTGCTGGACCTCCACGGGCTTCCGATCGCGAGCACCGGACGGGCCGCGACGCTCCGCGCCGAGCGGGTCTGGGAGGAGCTCGGCTCCCGTCGTCCGGAGGGCACCTCGTTCAGCGTCACGCTGGTCGATCGAGGCCATCACGTCTGGGTCCAGCCGGTCGGCGCCCAGGGTCGCGTGGAGGCGTTCCTCGCGGTGGGCAAGTCCGAGCAACCGAGCCAGCTCGACCGGATCGTCGCTGGGCACGCGCTCAGCCTCTTCGCGATCGAGCTCGCCAAGTCGCGCGCTGTGGCCGACGCGCAGCGCCGCCTGCAGGGCGACTTCTTCGGCGAGCTGGCCGCCGGAACCCTCTCGGCCGGCGACGCGACCCGTGGCCTCGCCCGGTTCGGATTCGCGAAACGGGCCGACGTCGTCGTCCTGTCGCTCGAGGCCGCGGGCAGCCCGATCGAGCCGGAGGCGCTGGCCGACTCCGTGACGGACGATCGCTCCCGCAAGGGCGGGGGGTTCCTCGCCTCGGCGCACGACGCCGGCGTGCACCTGCTGCTTCCGGCCGATCCTCCGCCGGACCTGGCCGACGTCTCCACGTCGATCGGTGAGCGGCTCGGCGCCGAGCTCCGTACCGGGGCGGGGTCTGCGGTCACGCCCGACGAGGTCGGCCGTTCGCTGCGCGAGTCCCGGTACGCGCTGCAGGTCTGCCGTCTCGAGGGTTGGCCGCACGCCGGGTTCGCGGACCTCGGCACCTACCGATTGCTCCTCTCGATGGCCGATCCCGACGCGCTCCGGGCGTTCGCCGATTCGATGCTCGCGCCGCTCGACGCCTACGATCGCGAGCACGGCGGCGAGCTGCTCGCGTCGCTGCAGGGGTTCCTGCAGCACAACGCGCGGTGGGAAGCCGCCGCGGCCGAGCTGTTCGTGCACCGGCACACGCTGCGCTACCGCATGCGCAAGGTCGAGGAGCTCACGGGTCGCGACCTCTCAGGCAGCTTCGACCGCATGGAGTTCTGGCTCGCGTTGCGAGCCCGAGATCTCCAGGACGCGCAGATCGAGGAGTGATGCACCGTCGGGTTTGTCCACCGCGTCCAACACCGGGTCGACCGGCGGCCGTTCCGTCGGGTGGTCCGAGTTTCCCGATGCGAGGCATACTGGCGGTCTGAGCGTGCGCTCGGGAGCGCCCGCTCCCACTCGAGGAGGGAACATGGCCGACAGCTACCAGATGTTCATCGGCGGTGAATGGGTCGATTCGACGTCGGGTGAAACCCGGTCGATCACGAGCCCCGCGACGGGCGAGGTGCTCGCCGAGGTGCAGGAGGGTTCGGCCGACGACGTCGACCGCGCCGTCGGCGCGGCGCGGACGGCCTTCGACGAGACGTGGTCGGATGCGACCCCGGGGGAGCGCCAGGCGGCACTGCTGAAGATGGCCGACATCGTCGAGGAGCACGGCGAGGAGTTCGGACGACTGGAGTCGGTCAACGTTGGGAAGCCGTACGCCGTCACGATGTCGGAGGAGATCCCGGTCATCGCCGACCAGTTCCGGTTCTTCGCGGGCGGGGCGCGATTCCTCGAGGGCCGGGCCACCGGTGAGTACATGAAGGGCTTCACGTCGATGATCCGCCGAGAGCCGATCGGCATCGCCGGGTTGATCGCGCCCTGGAACTACCCGCTCTACATGGCGGCGTGGAAGATGGGCCCGGCGCTCGCCGCCGGGAACTGCATCGTGATCAAGCCCTCGGAGCTCACGCCCATCACCCTGTTGAAGTTCGCGCAATACGTCGCGGAAGCCGACGTGTTCCCGCCGGGAGTGTTCAACGTGGTCACCGGCGACGGCGTGCCCGTGGGCGAGCGCATCGTGCAGAACGCGGACGTGGGGATCGTGTCGCTCACGGGCGAGACGTCCACCGGCAAGCTGATCATGAAGAACGCCGCCGACACGATGAAGCGCACCCACCTCGAGCTCGGAGGCAAGGCGCCGGTCATCGTGTTCGATGATGCCGACATCTCCTCGGCCGCCGAATGGATCAAGATCGCCGGGTACTTCAACTCGGGCCAGGACTGCACCGCGGCGACCAGGGTCATGGCGGGCGGAGCCGTCTACGACAACCTGCTCGGCGAGCTCGTCCCCCAGGTCGAGTCGTTGAAGGTCGGCGACATCTGGGACGAGGGCACCGAGATGGGCTCGGTGGTCTCCGAGGATCAGTTCGAGCGGATCTCCGGCATGGTCGACCGCGCGGCCGAGGCCGGCGCGAAGATCCTGACCGGGGGCGGATCGATGGAGATGGGCGAGGGAAGGTTCTTCTACCGCCCGACCGTGATCACCGACGCCCAGCAGTCCGACGAGATCATCCAGCGAGAGGTGTTCGGCCCGGTCGTGACCGTGCAACGGTTCGACGACGAGTCGCAGGCGCTCGCCTGGGCAAACGGCGTCGACTACGGCCTCGCAGCCTCGGTCTGGACGCGCGACGTCGGCCGCGCGATGCGCATGTCGCGCAAGCTGCAGTTCGGCACCGTGTGGGTGAACACGCACATCCCGCTCACTCCGGAGATGCCGCACGGGGGCTACAAGCAGTCCGGTCACGGGAAGGACATGTCGATCTACTCGATCGAGGACTACACGAACATCAAGCACGTGATGATCTCGCTCGACTGACCACGATCACAGCCACGATCACAGCCACGATCACAGGCCACGAACTCAGGAGAGACCACAGATGACCGAGATCCGGCCGTTCCTGGTGAACGGTGAGTGGCGCACCGGCGAGGAGACCTTCGAGGTGCGCAGCCCGTTCGACGACAGCGTGGTCGCCGAGCTCGGCGTGCCGACGGACGCCGACGTCGAGGAGGCGATCGCCACGGCGGCGGCGACGTTCGAGGAGGCGGCGCGGCTGTCGGTCGCCGCCCGGGCCACCGCCCTCGACCACATCTCCCAGCGGCTCGCGGAGACGCAGGACGAGAACGCCGATCTGATCGCCGCCGAGGGCGGGAAGCCGCTGAAGTGGGCGAGGGTCGAGGCCGCCCGAGCCGTGTCGACGTTCCGATGGGCTTCGGAGACGCTCCGTCACGGCCAGGACGAGGCGATGCGGCTCGACACCGAAGCCGCGTTCGGTTCCCGGTTCGGGATCCTGCGGCGGTTCCCACTCGGCCCGGTGTTCGGCATCACGCCGTTCAACTTCCCGCTCAACCTCGTCGCGCACAAGGTCGCGCCGGCGCTGGCGGTGGGGGCGCCGATCGTGGTGAAGCCCGCCAGCGCCACGCCGATCGGAGCACTCCGGCTCGCCGAGTTCTTCGACGAGACCGACCTTCCCAAGGGCATGTTCCAGGTGCTGCCCGTGAGCTCGAAGGTCGCCGACGGCATGGCGCGGGACGAGCGGTTCCGCAAGATCTCGTTCACGGGGTCGGCGGGCATCGGGTGGTACCTGAAGGGCCTCGACCCCAAGAAGCGGGTGACGCTCGAGCTCGGCGGCAATGCCGGCGTGATCGTGCACAGCGACGCCGACCTCGATCTGGCCGCTCAGCGCATCGCGTTCGGCGGTTACTACCAGGCCGGGCAGAGCTGTATCAGCGTCCAACGGGTGCTGGTCGCGAGCGAGGTCTACGACGACTTCGCCGTCCGGCTCACGAAGCAGGTCGAGCAGCTGAAGGTCGGCGATCCGATGGACGAGACGGTCGACGTCGGACCCGTGATCACGCAGAGCGAGGTCGACCGCATCGCGGAGTGGGTGGCCGAGGCCGAGTCGCAGGGCGCAGAGGTGCTCACGGGTGGCACGGCCGACGGTCCGTTCTTCCAGCCGACCCTGATCTCGCGCACGACGCCCGAGATGAAGGTGCGTTGCGAGGAGGTCTTCGGTCCCGTCTGCACGATCACCCCGTACCAGACCTTCGAGGAGGCGCTCGCGGAGGTGAACGACTCGAAGTACGGGTTGCAGGCGGGCGTGTTCACCAACGACATCAACCGCGCGTTCGACGCGCACCGCACCCTCGAGGTCGGAGGCGTGATCGTGAACGACGTGAGCGCGTTCCGTGCCGATCAGATGCCGTATGGCGGTTCGAAGGGATCGGGCTTCGGGCGGGAGGGCCTGCGCTTCGCGATGGAGGAGATGACCGAGCCCCGGATCATGGTCCTGTCCCACGTCCCGCTCTAGTCGTCGGTCCTGAGAAGCTGGCGCCGATGGACGCCCTCTCGATCCTGCTCGCCGCGCTGGTCGTGGTCTTCGGCGTCTTCGTGGTGCGCCGACTCGTGCGGTCGTGGCGGGCGGCCTCAGATCGCGGCGGATCTCGCCCGGCGACCGGTGGTGGCGAGCCCACGGAGAAACGGTCTTCCGACCCGTCCTGAGTCGTCAGCCGCCGGGTGCGTCGTTCCCGTCGTCGCCCAGCGCTTCGTCGACGAAGTCGCCCACGACGGCGGCCGCTTCCCGCTCACGACGCCAGAGGTAGTGGTCGGCCCCGTCCACGATGTGCAGGCGGCCCCGGGGCAACGACGCCGCGAACTCGGCGGCGTCGTCCACCGGGCAGTACTGGTCGTTGTCGCCGGCGAGCACGAGGGCCGGACGCCGCACGCCCCGGAGCTCGGCCTCGTCAGGGAGGGCCGGCAGGGTCAGGTCGTTCGGCCTCAAGGGCATGCCGATCAGGACGAGCGCAGCGACGCGAGGGTCGTCGAGCGCCTCGCGCAAGGCGACGTTGGCGCCGAAGGACCATCCGCATAGGACGGTGGGGCGCTCGGGCGTTTCCTCCCGGATCCGCCCGATGGCGGCCCGGACATCGTGGATCTCGTCGCGTCCGCCGCCGTAGGTGCCACCCGAGCCCATGACCCCGCGGAAGTTGAAGCCGAGCACCGCGAGGCCGCGTTTGCCCGCGAGCTCGTTCCGGAGCGCCCACAGGATCGGGTGGTCCTTGCTGCCGCCGTGCTTGGGGTGAGGATGGCACAGCACCGCTGAGCCCCGTGGCGCGTCGTCGGGGCGCCGGATCTCTCCCTCGAGCCGCACCCCGTCGCCGGTCGAGAACGTCACCGCTTCCATCGGTCTGCGACGATGGCAGCCGTGGGAGCCGTGCGACAACCGAGGGTGACCGGCACGGCGTTCGCGCTGCGCGATGCCTGGCCGTGGGCGGAGCTCGCCCGGCTCGCCAGGCACGGGGAGGACCTCGGCTACCGAGCCGTATTCCTCCCCGAGATCGCGGGCCGCGACGCGTTCGCCGCCCTCACCGGTCTCGCGGGTGAGACCTCTCAGCTGCTACTCGGCACCGGGGTCGTGCCGATGACGTCCCGTCGCGTGTCGATCACCGCGATGGGTGCGGCGACCGTGCACGAGCGATCGGGCGGCCGCGCGATCCTCGGGATCGGGACCGGCCGCCCACGACCGGGCGCGCTCGACGCGCTCCGAGAGCAGGTCTCCGAGATCCGGGACCTGCTCGCCGGCGATGACTCGCCGGCAGCCCCCAGCGGCGGGCCGGAGCGCCTGGTGCTCGAGCGGCCCGTGCCGGTGTGGACGGCCGCGCTCGGCCCTGCGGCGCTCGCGCTCGCCGGAGCCGTGGCCGACGGGGTCCTGTTGAACTGGTGCACGCCGGAGCGGGTCGCCGAGGCTGCTGGAGCGGTCGCGCGCGCGGCTGAGGATGCCGGGCGCGACCCCGAGTCCGTCACGGTGGCCGCCTACATCCGCGCCGCTGTCGGGTCCGACGATGTCGTCGCCGCGCGCTCCTTGGCGGCGGCGGCGGGCGAGTATGCCTCCTACCCCGCGTATCGGCGCCAGTTCGAGGCGATGGGCCTCGGGCGAGCCGCCGCGGCGGCCTCGGCCGCCTCGGCCGCCCAGCCGAACGATGATGCAGCGTCGGAGGGAGCCCTGGCGTTGGTCGAGGCGGTCTGCCTCTCGGGCGATTCGTCCGCCGCTCGGGCGCGCCTGGCGGCCTACCGGGAGGCGGGCTGCGACCTCCGCGTGGTCTATCCCGTCGCCGTGACGGGGGCGGGAGCCAGGTCGGTGGCCGGATCCATGGCAGCGCTCGCGCCCGACGCCTAGTTGCCAGCAGCGGTCGGAAGCGTAGACTGGGTTTGCAAGGTCGGCACCGTGGAAAAGGGGTTTATGGCATGACGTACACGATCGCAGAGCCCTGCATCGACGTGAAGGACCGGGCGTGCGTCGACGAGTGCCCGGTCGATTGCATCTACGAGGGTCCCCGCATGCTCTACATCCAGCCCGATGAGTGTGTCGACTGCGGCGCCTGCGAGCCGGCGTGCCCCGTGACCGCCATCTTCTACGAGGACGACGTTCCGGGCGAGTGGAAGCAGTTCACCCCGGTCAACGCGGAATGGTTCAACGACGACGTGAGCGGCGTCGGCTCCCCCGGCGGCGCCGCCCAGGTGGGGCCGGCCACCGTCGATCATCCCGTGGTCGCCGCCTGGCAGGCTCTCTGAGTCGAGCGGAGCTCCCCGAAGGGCCCCGGGTGCCGGCGTCGCTGGCTCCGGGTTCGCCCTCATGCCAGGATGTCGCCGACGGATCGGGGGGACGGGGATGGAGGCAGGCAAGCGTCGTCGGATGGCGGCGGTCGTCGCGA
>JBOGVO010000275.1:0-8988 GCA_050692855.1 Actinomycetota bacterium
CAGCTTGACCGCTCGCGGGTCCACCTCGATCAGCTCGTCCGGGGCCACTCCGTGCGCTGCGGTGTGCGCCGCGACGACCGCATCGCGGGACGGGGACTCGACCAGGCAGAACGTCACGCCGGCGGACTCATCGAAGAAGTAGGTCGTGAACCGAACACCGAACCGATCCTGCACCTCGAGGTCCAGCGCGTGAGCGCGAGCCACGTCGTCGGCCGTCAGGCCCTCGGTGGAATGACGATCCATGTAGGTCGGCATCGATGGCCATCATCTGCCTCTTCCTCGCGTTCCACGAGCGCAAGGCGATGGACGCGCCGGCGGCCGAGGCGCACGGGACGGGCGTGATCATCCGACGCCGGACGTGTCTACGCCGGCGACCGCTGCGGCACGCGGCCCCCACCGTTGCACATGCGCTTCGCATGTGGAAGCCTCTGATCCTCTCGATGCTCCGTGCTCACCACGGATCAGCGTCTGGCTCGGGCGACCGCAGCCCACACGTCGGTCCCGGTGTTGCCTTGAATCACCGTTCCTGCACCAGCTCGGCGAGCACGCCGCCCATCGAGCGCGGGTGCACGAACGCGATCAGCGTGTTGCGAGAGCCCGGCCGGGGGCGGTCGTCGATGAGCTGAGCCCCCTCGGCCCGGAGGTGCGCGAGCGCCGCCTCGATGTCGTCGACCCGATACGCGACGTGGTGCACGCCGGGGCCTCGCGACGCGAGCGACCGGCCGACGGGGGTATCCGGTCCCAGCGCGCCCAACAGCTGGATGTACGACGAGCCCACGGCGAACAGCACCTCCTCGACGCCCTGGTCCTCGACCCTACCCCGATGCGCCGGGTCCACGCCGAGCAGGCGCCGGTACTCCGCGACGGCCGTGTCGAGATCGGTCACCGAGATGCCCACGTGGTCGATGTCGAGGAGCTCGATCGTCACGCCCGCCGTCCCAGCTCGGGCTGCATGCGCGCGATCAGCTCGTGGGCCTGGGCGACGTGGTAGGCCGGCAGGGTGAGGGCCCGCGTGACCGCCGCGATGCCGAGCGCACGCAGGTCGGATTCGGGCTTGGCGGCCGAGCCGGGCGCGGGAGGCAGGGGCGCCTGGAGCACGTAGAACTCCACGAGCTCCAGGAACTGCGACAACGACGGCACGAGCCCGCCACGCTCGTACGCGTAGATCGTCTGCCGCGACGCGGGGCACGACGGCACCTCGGCGGCCCTCTCGACGGAGCGATACCCGGCGGCGCGACGGATCTCGCGCAGCGTCGAACCGATCGCGTGCTTGTCGTTCGCGCTGATGGGAGGGTGCTTCTTCCGCGCCACGGCGGCACTGTATCCGCTGGCCGCGAACCGGGCGAACGCGGCCTCCCTCCTGCTGCAGCGCAGCCGGTTCCCGCCGACCCGTCCCCTGCGGACGCCCGGCCGTTCGGTCGGTCGCATGGGCCGAAGGACCGATGTCCGAGGAGGGCTCCCGGCGTAGGGTGGCCCCCTCGGGAGGCATCACCAGGGGGTCCGGGCCCGCGATCGGTGAGGAGCATGCTGGTGGCGAACAAGGAACCGGCCGGCGCGGCCGCGCTGTTGCAGGGATCGCAGCTCTTGCAGAAGGGTCGCGCCGACGTGTTCCGTCAGCGCGAGCGCACCAAGCTCAAGCGGGTCATCCGCGCCCTCGTCGTCGTCTTCCTCGTCGACTGGTACCTCTACGGGCGCTACGCGAACGGCAACCCGCTGACCCTGCCGTCGTTGCCCGAGGGCTGGGTCTTCCTCGCCTTCCCGCTGCTCATCCTGATCCCGGTGCTGATCATGGTGGCGCTGCCCCTGATCAACGGGAAGTCGCCGCACATCACGGTCTATCCGGAGCAAGTGGAATCGGGCCTCACGGACATCAAGGGCCTCGACATGCAGGTCGACGAGGTCGTGCGTTCGCTCGACGTGTTCCTGGGCTACGCCACCTTCAGGAACGAGCTCGGCGGCACGCCGAGGCGCGGCATCCTCTTCGAGGGTCCACCGGGCACCGGGAAGACCTATCTCGCCAAAGCGATGGCGAAACAGGCAGGGGTGCCCTTCCTGTTCATCTCGGCGCCCGCGTTCCAGTCGATGTGGCAGGGCATGACCGCCTACCGCATCCGATCGTTCTTCAAGGCGCTCCGCAAGGCGGCGCGCAAGGAAGGCGGCGCGATCGGGTTCATCGAGGAGATCGACGCGATCGGCATGTCCCGAGGCGCCGTGAGCAAGGCCGCGCACGGCTCGGTCGAGGGCTCCGCGCCGGGATCGGGCCTCCCGGGCCGTGCCACCTCGCCCTTCATGGGTTCGGCTGACGGCGGCTCGATGGTGAACGAGCTGCTGATCCAGTTGCAGTCCTTCGACCAGCCGCCGCTGCGCAAGCGCTTGCGGGCGAAGGTCATCGGCTGGGTCAACTCGTACCTGCCGAGCGACAGCCAGCTCGCCTCCATCAAGTCCGAGTACCACAACATCCTGCTGATCGCGGCCACGAACCGGGGGGACACGCTCGACCCGGCGCTCGTCCGCCCCGGGCGATTCGACCGTCGCCTCTACTTCGACGTGCCGACGAAGCAGGGCCGCATCGACCTGATCGACTACTTCCTCTCGCGGAAGCGCCATCACCAGCAGCTCGAGGATCCGTCGATGCGGGAGCGCATCGCCTACGAGACGTTCGGCTACACCCCGGTGATGATCGAGCACCTCTTCGACGAGGGACTGCTCGTCGCGTTGCGCGAGGGCCGACGCGACATGAACTTCGACGACGTGATCGAGGCCAAGTTCAACGAGGAGATCGGGCTCAAGCAGCCCGTGGTCTACACCGAGCAGGATCGTGAAGCCGTCGCCACCCACGAGGCCGGACATGCCACGGTCGCCCACTTCGTCGGACAGAATCGCCGGCTCGAGGTGCTGTCGATCATCAAGCGGCGTGGCTCCCTCGGCCTGCTTGCCCACGGTGATTCCGAGGAACGGTTCACCCGCACGCGGAGCGAGATCGAGGCCGGCATCGCGATCGCGCTCGGCGGGTTGGTGGCCGAGGAGATGTGCATCGGGGACACGGGCACCGGGCCCGCGGCCGACCTCGCCCACGCGACCACCCTCGCCGCGAACATGGTGGGATCGTTCGGCATGGCCGGCTCGCTGATCTCGTTCGACGCGATCTCCGACGGTCCGATCGGCGGCCCGAACCTCGTCGGCAAGGTGCTTGCGGACAAGGAGGCGCGGCAGCGCGTCGAAGACATCCTCGAAGATCAACGTCAGCACGTCCGCGAGGTCCTCGAGGAGAACCGCGACGTGCACGCCGCGCTGCGCGACGCCCTGATCGCCCGGGACGAGCTCGTGCGCGACGACATCCTCTCCGTGATCGACCGGGCGCTCTCCGCCAGGTCCTGACCGTCCGCGGTCGCATCCGGGACCGGTCGCCCCGGCCGGTCGAGGGGTCGCAGCAGGCGGGATAGACTCGAGGCATGACGACATCCGTGATCGTGGCCGGCGCGCGCACGCCGATCGGACGGTTCCAGGGCGGCCTCGCCGGCATGCGCGCGGTCGATCTCGGCGCGATCGCGATCCGCGAAGCGCTCGCGCGAGCCGGGGTGGCTCCCGATCAGGTCGAGTACACGATCATGGGCCACGTCTTGCAGGCGGGGCAGGGCCAGATCACCGCCCGGCAGGCCGCCGTCGCCGCGGGCATCCCGATCGAGGTGCCCGCGATCACGATCAACAAGGTCTGTCTCTCCGGCACGTCGGCGATCGCGATGGCCGACCAGATGATCCGGGCGGGCGAGCTCGACGTCGTGGTGGCCGGCGGCATGGAATCGATGACGAACGCGCCGTTCGTGCTCCCGAAGGCGCGCGGTGGCGCTCGGCTCGGTGACTCGCCGATGCTCGACTCGATGATCCACGACGGCTTGTGGTGCGCCTTCGACGACCGGCACATGGGCGAGGGCACCGATGCGATCAACGCGGAGCTCGGCATCACCCGCGAGGACCAGGACGCCTGGGCGGCTCGCTCCCACGCGCGCGCACACGATGCATGGGAGGAAGGGCGCCTGATCGAGGAGGTTGTGCCCGTCGAGGTGCCTCGGCGAAAGGGCGCGCCCGTCGTCGTCGACCGGGACGAGGGCATCCGGCCGCAGACGACCCCCGAGACGCTCGCCGGCCTGCGCCCCGCCTTCGTGGCCGAGGGCACCGTCACGGCGGGCAATGCGTCGCAGATCTCCGACGGCGCCGCCGCGGTCGTGGTGACGAGCGACGAACGCGCCCGCCAGCTCGGCCTCGAGCCGATCGCCGAGGTGGTCGCGTTCGGCATGTCCGCCGACCGCTACGCGTCGCTGCAGACGGTGCCGGCGCTCGCGCTCGAGAAGGCGCTGAAGAAGGCCGGGGCCGCGGCGTCGGATCTGGAGCTCGTGGAGGTGAACGAGGCGTTCGCCGCGGTCTCGTTGCACGCCAGCCGCATGCTCGGCCTCGACCAGGCGCTGGTGAACGTGAACGGTGGCGCGGTGGCCCTGGGTCATCCGATCGGCGCGAGCGGGGCGCGGCTGGTGTTGACCCTGGCAGGCGAGATGCGGCGCCGCGGCCTCGAGCTCGGAGGGGTCGCCATCTGCGGCGGTGGCGGACAGGGCGACGCGCTCGTGCTCCGCGCCCGCTGATCGACCTCGGTCGGGCGCCGTCACGTCGAACGGCGGTCCGAACGGCCGCCGGAGCTCCCCCTCGAAGCCCCGCCAGCCGTCAGCCGCTCAGTCCTCCGCGGTCGAGAGCCGGTGCAGCTCGTCGACGAGCATGGAGCCGTTGGCGCTCGCGCTCCCCTGCACCCCGTCGACCACGATGTGCAGGGCGCCGTCGTCGGGAGCGACCTCGTCCGCGGCGGCTCCGCGGCCGGCCCGCGCCTCGACGCCCGCGCCGTTGGGCAGGAACACCTTGAACGCCGATCCGCCGTCCTTCCCGCTCTCGACCGTCGCCCGGCCGCCCTGCACCTCGGCGAAGCGCCTCACGACGGGGCTGAGCGAGGCGTCGGAGGACGGCTCTGGGTCCTCGACCGCGATCAGCGCGCCGCCTTCGCTCGCGGAGAGCCGCACGGTGATGGTCTTCTTGGGCGGGGTGCGGTCGCCGGCCGAGCGCAGCAGACCGGCGACGATCTGCTCGGTGCGCTGCTGATCGACCGCGACCACGACGCGTTCGGTCTCGACGCGCAGGTCGTGATCGGCATCCACCCCCGACTCCTCGGCCACTCGCTGCACGAGGGGCTCGAGGTCGGTCCGTCGGACCGTGAGCTCCACCGTGCCGCGCACGAGTCGCTCGGCGTCGGCGAGATCGGCGACGACGTGGTCGAGGCGACGCGTGTAGGTCGCGAGCTGGCGCACCAGCTGGGCGTGCTCCTTGCCGTCCTTCTTGTGCTTGAGGATCTGCGTGATCCCGAGGATGCGAGTGAGCGACTTGCGTGCGTCGACCGCCAGCTCCTTCACGAAGGGGCTGGTGGCTCGACGGTCTTCGATCGCCGCGGCGTCCTCGAGTGCCGCCGACGTGGCCGAGACCGCCTCGTCCTCCCTGGTCCCTGCGATCTCGTCTCCGTCGCCGCGGATCTGTCGCATGGCGTGCGCCATGGCCTGCTGGCGGAGCTCGGACTCGGCTTCCTCGAGACGGCCGGACGCGGCTGCGACCTCCCGCTCCAGGGAATGGACGCGTTCCTCGGCGGCGATCAGCTTCTCGGTCTGTCCGGCGAGCCGCTCCTGCGTGACCCGCAGGATCTCGTCGATGTCGGCTCGCCCTTCGGAATCTGCGAGCTCGAGCTGCCGTCGAGCCTCGACCTCCTGCAGGCGGCGGTTGAGCTCCACGTTGTCGTGCGACGCGGCGTAGAGCTCCGAAGACAGCCGGTCGTGGCGCGCCGAGGTCTCGAGCACCTCACGTTCGAGGTGCTCGAGGCGTTCGGTGGCCTCGCGCAGCGCCCCCGACTCCGAAGTCAGCTGCGAGACCGTCGTCTCCAGCTCGGCCCGCGCGACCGTGAGCTCCCCGCCGAGGCGGGTGGCTTCGGCCTGGGATTTGGCGATCTCGTCCTCAGCGCCACCGAACCGACTCGTGCGCTCGGCGATCTCTCGCTCGACCTCGTCGATCCGCTGCTGCATCGCGTCTTCCGCGCCGGCGATCCGCTGGGTGACCGAGAGGTCCTTCGACGCCATCTCCTCCGCGTGTCTCGCCTCCATCCGGGCGACCTCCGTCTGGAACTCCTCCCGCATGGTCCGGGCCTTCTGTTCCAGATCGGCTTCCCGCTCGATCAGCTCGGCTCGGTGGGACGCCGAGAGGCTGTCGAGCTCGGCCTCGCTCGAGCGAAGCTCGTCGGCGAGCATCGCGGCCCGCTGCTCCTCGGTCCGGAGGGCCCGGACCTCGGCCCGCAGGTCTTCCAGCTCCTTCGAGCGAGCGGACAGCTCGCTCTGCGAGGTCAGGGAGGACTCCTGCGCGCGTCGCACCTCGCTGTTGACGGCGTCGAGCTCGGCCTGGAGCCCGCGCGCGCGATCGGCCTGCGGGCGCAGCATCTCGACCTCCTTGCGAAGGACGGAGAGCTGGGTCTGCGCACCCTCGAGCTCGGCGCGCACGCCGATCGTCTCCTGGGCGGCCAGCTCGAGCCGCGTGTCGATGTCGCCGCTCTCGTCGCCCGGCGGCTGGGCCAGCCTGCGGGTCAGCTCGTCGAGCTCGGCCTTCGCCCCCTGTGCCTGGCGTTCGAACAGCCTCGCGCGTTCTTCGAGCTCACGGGAGCGTTCCTCCAGGGCTCGCGCCCGTTCGTCGGCCCCCAGCAGGTGCTCCTCCAACATCGAGGCCTGGTGCTCCGCCTGGATCGCGCGCTCCTCCACGGCCGGGTCCGGTCGCGTGGACGCCTCCCGGAGGCGGTTTTGCGCGGCCTGGAGCTCGTCGAGCGTCTTGCGGTACTGGTCCTGCAGCACGCCGAGCCGGTCCTCGGCGGCCCGGGCCCGGTCCTCCGCCTTCCGGCGAGCGTCGCTCTCTTCCTTCATGCCGCGCTGCTGGACCGCGATCGGCCGTGCCGCGGGGCCGCCCGAGTGCACCGGAGGGGCGAGGCGCTGCTCGAGCCTCGCCCCCGCGAGCTCGGCGGGCGTCCGGAGCGCCCAGACCAACAACGCCACGACCACCACGAGCGCGATCCCGATGAAGATGGCGTTGGTCCGCCACGGCGCGCCGGCCGCCGCGACCGGCTCGTCTGAGGTCGTCAGCTCGACGGCCGCGGACCCGCCCGCTCCCGAATCGAAGGTCAGCGGCAGCATCACCGAGAGCGCGCCGCCGCCCCTCTCGGTCTGAGGCTCGTCTCGGAGCGCGGCGCGGATGCGCTCCTGCTCACCGTCGAGCCGGTTGCCGATGCGCCCCTCGTCGGTGGCGTACAGGATCACCGCCTCGGGGGACCACAGCGTGACGGTGTCGAAGGCGCTGGGATCGACGACGACGGTGCGGATCTGCTCCGTGAGGACGTCCGCGCGGGAATCGGAGGCCACCGCATCGGTGTCCTCAGGTTTGAAGACGAGGGTGAGCGAGCTGTCGGCGATCGCCCGAGCCTGCGTCACGGCGTCCTCGACGGCCGAGTTGCGCGCGCGGACCTCCATCACGAAGGAGCCGAGCACGCCCGTCAACAGCAGGACGGAGAGCCCGAGCAGCACGATCCTGGCGATCCCCATCCCGTTCTTCGTCGTGGCCACGGTCGTCTCCTGGCAGGGTCGAGCTGGTCTCCGTGGGGGGGTTATCGGCAGGGCGGGCTCAGGGGTTCAGTCCGAGGTGGGGGAGATGTGACTCGGCCGAACGGCGGCCGAACGTCGCAGGTCCGATGCCACATCGGACCGGATTCCGAGGATCACGTCGACGCGCCGGTCATCTGCTCCACGGTCGGGGCACCGGCCGGCGGACCCTCGAGCGTGGCGCCGGCCACCGCCTCGAGCGTGGCGCCGGCCACGACCACGGTCTCACCCGTGTGGTCGTGCTTGTCGAGCACGATCAGGTCCTCGAGCGTCTCGCGCATCTGCTCGACGTGACTCACGAGGACCACGAGGCGCCGCGGATCGTTGGCCAGGAGTCGCCCGATGCCGTCCATCGCGCGATCGAGGTGTTCGGGATCGAGCGAGCCGAACCCCTCGTCGAGGAAGAACGCGTCGAGGCGGCCACCGCCTCGGGCAACCATCTCGGCGAGCGCGAGCGCGAGCGCGAGCGAGGCGAGGAAGGTCTCACCCCCGGAGAGGCTGTCGGCCCGGCGCTCGGTTCCGGCCGCATTCATGTCGAGCACCTCGAACCGGTCGTCGTCGGTGAACCGATAGGCGCTCCCGCTGAGCTCCTCGAAGTGCAGGCTGCCGAGGCCGGCGAGGGCCCGCCGCTCCTCTTCGAGCAGGAACGCGAGGAACCGCCCCGGCTGTAGGTCGGCCGTGAGCCGCTTCGCGCGGTCGTGATCGCTCTGGGCGCCGACGATGCGCGCGTCGAGGTCGGCGCCGGCCTCGATCGTGGCTCGCAACCCCCCTACCTGCTGGTCGGCAGCGCCTCGCTCCGCTGCGGCCTCCGCGAGCGACATCGTGAAGTCGTCGTCGGGCTCGAGTCCGGCGTGCTCGAGCACCCCGCGCACCGTGGCCGCCGCCCGGTCCATCTCCTCCCGCGCGGTTGCGAGCGCCGACTCAGCCTGCCCGTCGCCGTCGATGAGCCGTTCCCCGGCCTCGACGAAGGCGGTGTGCACGGCGTCCGGCTCGGCCCTCATGTCACGGGTCTCGCCGAGCATGCCCCAGACCGAGGCGAGCCGGTTCGCGAGCGTGGCCAGGCGGGTGCGACTCTCGTCGCCGAGGCGGCGGGCCCGGTCGAGCGCCGTTCGCGCTTCGCTCGCGGCCGTCGCCGCGCGCTCAGACGCGGCGGTCGCCTCGGCCAGCTCGCGACCTCGTTCCTCGATGAGCGCCCGCGGGTCGCCCTCACCGAGTCGGTCGACGAGCTCGCTCTGGGCCGCGGCGAGCGATGCCTCGGCGACGCGGAGCGTCT
>JBOGVO010000276.1:0-11657 GCA_050692855.1 Actinomycetota bacterium
CCCCCGCACCACGCGCAGCGCCCACGAGCTCCCACCGTCCCCGAGGGCCGGAAGGGGTCTTCCCTATGATGGGCGGATGCTCCGCATGCTCACGGCCGGCGAATCCCACGGGAAGGCGCTCGTCGCCGTGCTCGAGGGATTGCCGGCGGGGGTGCCGGTGGTTCCGGAGCGCCTCGCCCACGAGCTCGCGCGACGTCGGCACGGCCACGGCCGGGGTGGCAGGCAGCGCTTCGAGTCGGATCGCTTCGAGATCCTCGCCGGCGTGCGCCACGGCCGCACGCTGGGCTCGCCGATCGCGGTCACGATCCCGAACCTGGAGTTCGAGGAGAAGTACGCCGAGCTGATGGGGGCGACGGGCTCGATCGATCCCACTGCGCGCCTCACGCGGCCTCGTCCGGGCCACGCCGATCTCCCCGGCGCCCAGAAGTACGGGTTCGACGACGTCCGCAACGTGCTGGAGCGCGCGAGCGCGCGCGAAACCGCGGCGCGGGTGACCGTCGGCACCTTCTGCCGTTGGTTCCTCGCCGAGCTCGGCGTCGAGATCATCTCCCACGTCGTTCGCATCGGATCGGTGAAGGCGCGGGCCCGGCGGCGACCCCCGGTTCCCGGCGACGGGCCGGCCATCGACCGGGACCCGGTGCGCTGCGCCGACGCCGACGCCTCGCGAGCGATGGTGGCCGAGATCGACCGGCTCCGGAAGGGGCGCGACACGGTCGGCGGCGTCTTCGAGGTGCTCGCGTACGGCGTGCCGCCGGGACTCGGCTCCTATGTGCATCACGATCGCAAGCTCGACGGGCGGCTCGCCGCCGCGCTCATGAGCATCCAGTCGGTGAAGGGGGTCGAGGTCGGCGACGGGTTCGCGACGACCGGGAGGCCCGGCTCCAAGGCGCACGACGAGATCGTGCGGCGCGACGGGCGGATCGCGCGGCGGACGGACAGGGCCGGCGGCATCGAAGGCGGCATGAGCATCGGTGAGCCGATCAGGCTCCGTGCCGGCATGAAGCCCTTCTCGACCGTGCCGAAGCCACTGGCCACCGTAGACCTCGCCACCGGTGAGCCCGCGATCGCGATCAAGCAACGCACCGACGTCTGCGCCGTGCCAGCGGGCGGCGTCGTCGGCGAGGCCGTGGTGTCCTTCGAGCTCGCGAACGCCGTGTTGGAGAAGTTCGGGGGCGACTCGCTGCTCGAGACCCGTTCGAACCTGGAGCGGTACGTGGAGGGGTTGCCGTGATCGTGTATCTGGTGGGCATGCCCGGCGCCGGCAAGACCGTGGTCGGCCGAGAGCTCGCGGGCAGCCTCGGGGTGCCGTTCATCGACCTGGACACCGAGATCGAGCGCGAGGCCGGACGACCGGTCACCGCGATCTTCGACGACGAGGGCGAAGCCGTGTTCCGGGCGATGGAGGCCGCCGCGCTGGTGAAGGCGAGCACCGAGGATCCGGCCGTGGTCTCGTGCGGGGGTGGCGTCGTGCTCGAGCCCGCCAATCGCATCACGCTGCGGAACACCGGCACCGCGGTCTACCTCGACGTCCCGATCGAGGCGCTCCGCGAGCGGGTGCGCCCCGCCGGCGATCGTCCCCTGATCCGCGAGGAGGGCGACCTCGAACGGTTGCTCGCGGAGCGCGGGCCGCTCTACCGGGAGTTCGCCGCGCACGTCGTCGACGGCAGCGGACCCCCCGGCGAGGTAGCCGAGGCGATCGTCGAGGAGCTGCGTTGGTCCGCGTGACCGTCCCGATCGCCGACCGGTCCTACGACGTGGTGATCGGTGCGGGCATCATCGACGAGGCCGCCGCGCACCTGCCCGACCTTCCGAAGGCGGAGCAGGTCTTCGTGGTCGCGGACCGGGGCGTCGGCGACCGATGGTTCGATCGCGTCTCGACCGCGCTCGAGCAGCGTGCCCTGAGCAGCGTGTTGCTCTCCGTGCCGGTCGGCGAGGACTCGAAGACGCTCGCCGTGTACGAGGCCCTGCTGCATCAGCTCGCCACCCAGGAGGCGCATCGCGACGATCTGGTGGTCGCGCTCGGGGGAGGCGCCGTCGGGGACCTCGCGGGGTTCGTCGCGTCCACGTACATGCGGGGCCTGCCCTTCGTCCAGGTCCCCACCACGCTCACCGCACAGGTCGACGCCGCCATCGGAGGGAAGACGGCTGTGAACCTTCCCGAGGGGAAGAACCTGGTGGGCACCTTCGCGCAACCGCGCGCCGTGCTGGCCGACACGGCGCCGCTGGCCACGCTCGAGGACCGGGACTTCCGTTCGGGGCTCGCGGAGGTGGCGAAGTACGCGCTCACGCTCGACATGGACCTGCTCGCGACCCTGGAGCGCGATCCGGGACCGGTGCTCGGCCGCGACCAAGCGGCGCTCGAGACGCTGGTCGCCCGCTGCGTCCGGGCGAAGGCGCGCACGGTGGCCGGCGACGAACGTGATGCGGGCGCGCGGCTGGTCCTCAACTACGGGCACACGCTCGGCCACGCCCTGGAGCGCCTCGACGCGTTCGCCGGGCGCACCCACGGCGAGGCCGTCGCGATCGGCATGGTGTTCGCGGCCCGGCTCGCGGAGCGCCGTGGGCTCGCGCAGGAGGGCCTCACGGCGCGGACCGGCCGGCTGCTCGCCTCGCTCGGGCTCGAGACCGACGGCTCGTTGCCCCCCACCGATGCGGTGCTCGCTGCGATCCGCCTGGACAAGAAGTTCCGTGGGGGAGTGCGGGTGGTGCTGCTGCGAGCGGTGGGCGACCCCGTGGTGGTCGACGACGTGCCCGACGACGAGCTCCGGGCTGCATTGCGCGAGATGGGAGCGACGGCATGAAGGTGATGTTCCTGTTCGGACCGAACCTGGGCGCGCTGGGGCGCCGCGATCAGGAGACGTACGGGTCCCGGACGCTCGAGCAGATCATGGACGACGTGCAGCAGCGGGCGACCGCGCTCGGGATCGAGGCCACGTGGCGGCAGTCCGACCACGAAGGCGATCTCGTCGGGTGGGTGCTCGCTGCAGGCGGCGACGGGCAGGGCGCTCTGGTCGTGAACCCCGGCGCCCTCTCGCACTACTCCTACGCGCTGCGAGATGCGATCGACGCGTGCGGGCTGCCGGTCGTCGAGGTGCACATGTCCAACATCGCCGCCCGGGAGGAGTTCCGCCGGCACTCGGTGGTCTCCGAGGTGTGCCGGGCGACGATCACCGGTCTGGGGGCCGGTGGCTATCATCTGGCCCTGGAGGCGATGCCGTGGATCACCAGCTGAGACGGAGCATCCTGAGCGAGCGACTGGCTGCGCTCGAGGTCGACGGGTTCCTCGTCACCGGCCTCACGAACGTGCGGTACCTGACCGGGTTCACCGGATCGAACGGACAGGCCCTCGTCACGGCCGACGGCGGGGTGTTCTTCACCGACGGGCGCTACACCGAACAGTCGCGACACGAGGTGCCCGATCTCGAGCGGGTCACGTACGGGAGCGCGTTCGGGGAGGCGCTCGGCGCGCAGGTGTCGCGACTGAGGCTCGGGCGCGTCGGCTTCGAGGCCCATCACCTGACGGTGCGCTCGCACGAGCGCCTCGCCGAGGCCATGGACGACGCCGAGCTCGCAGCGTGCGGCGAGGAGGTCGAGCGCATCCGCTGGGTGAAGGACGACGAGGAGCTCGACCTGCTCCGTGCCGCCCAAGCCTCGACCGATCAGGCGTTCGAGGACATCCTCGAGACCCTCGCCGTCGGCGTCAGCGAGCTCCAGGTCGCCCGGCAGCTCGAGATGCTGCTCCGCCGAGACGGCGCCGACGGGCTCTCGTTCGATCCGATCGTCGCGTTCGGGGAGAACGCGGCCGAGCCCCACCACGAGCCCGGGCACCGCATGCTCGAGGAGGGCGACGTGATGAAGATGGACTTCGGAGCGCTTTCCGGTGGATACCACGCGGACATGACGCGCACGATCGCGTTCGGCGCACCGGCGCCGGAGCTCAGGAAGATCCACGACGTCGTCCGGCAGGCGCAGCAGGCGGGCATCGACGCGATCCGAGAAGGCGTGAGCGGGGCCGAGGTCGACGCCGCCGCGCGGGGCGTGATCGACGGTGCAGGGTATGGCGACGCCTTCACGCACGGGCTCGGCCACGGGGTCGGCCTCGACATCCACGAGGGGCCGCGGCTCGGGCGCGAGCACGCCGATCACGCCCTGCCGGCGAGCTCGGTCGTGACCGTCGAGCCGGGCATCTACGTGCCGGGGCTGGGCGGGGTGCGCATCGAGGACATGGTCGAGGTCACCGCCGATGGCTGCCGCGTGCTCGGCAAGGCCCCACGCGAGCTGATCGAACTGTAGGAGCATCGACACCAGGGAGCTGATCGGCGCGTGAGCGTTTCCACGAACGACTTCAAGAACGGCATGACCCTCGAGCTCGACGGAGTGCTGTTCCAGATCATCGAGTTCCAGCACGTGAAGCCTGGCAAGGGCGGCGCGTTCGTGCGCTCGAAGCTGCGCAACGTGAAGACCGGAGCGGTGCTCGAGCGCACGTTCAACGCCGGGGTCAAGGTCGGGCTTGCGATCGTCGAACGCAAGGACTTCCAGTACCTCTACCCCGACGCCGACGGCTTCGTCTTCATGGACCTGCAGACCTACGAGCAGATCCACGTGCCGGGCGAGACGATGGGCGGGGCCGCCGACTACCTCACCGAAGGGGGCACCGCGCAGGTCGCCATGCACGACGGGATGCCGATATCGGTCGACCTGCCGGCGTCGCTGGTGCTCACGATCACGAAGTGCGACCCGGGCGTGAAAGGCGACACGCGCACGGGCGCCATGAAGCCCGCGACGCTCGAGACCGGGGTCGTGGTCAACGTGCCCTTGTTCGTCGAGGAAGGCGAGCGCATCAAGGTCGATACGCGCACGGGGGAGTACATGGAACGCGTGAAGGCCTGAGAGCCGGTGACGGCCTCGTGACCACCCGCCGCGACGCGCGGCGCGTCGCGATCGACATCCTGTACCAGGCCGACGTGACCGGCGACGACGCCATGCTCGTGCTCGAGTCGTGGGTCGAGGCGGGGCGCGGGGTGCCCCCGTTCACGCAGGAGCTCGTCGACGGGGTCTCCGAGCACGGACCGGCGATCGACCTGCTGCTCGAGGAGCATACGCAGGGGTGGACGGTGGCGCGCATGGCGGCGCTCGACCGCACCATCCTGCGGCTGGCGGTGGAGGAGCTGCGCTACCGCGAGGACGTGCCGGCTGCGGTCGCGATCAGCGAGGCGGTGGAAGCGGCATCGGAGCTCTCGGCCGAGGAGTCGCGGGCGTTCGTGAACGGCATCCTCGGCCGGATCGCCGAGGAGCCCGAGGTGCCGGGCGCCGGAACCCCCGGTTGAGCGCGGAGGCTCAGGCGTCGCTCGTGGGAGGTTCCGAGGTCTCGGCGGGCTTCGGGGCCGATGCCGGCGTCGCGGCGTCATCTTCGCCGCCTTCCTTCAGGCCCTTCTTGAACTCGCTCGACGAACGGCCGAGGTTGCGGGCGATCTCGGGGAGCTTCGTGGCGCCGAAGATCACGGCGATGGCCACGATGCCCACGATGATCCATTCGTTCATTCGGTTCCCACTTCCTTCCGGCGACGATGGGGCTTCGGAGGTTCCAGTCTACGCCGGGGGTGATGCGATGGCCACGGACCGAGGTCGTTGTCCCCGTGTCGACGGGGCGGGTATGCTCGTGGGCGAGCACAGCTTCCCCCTTTAAGTCCGGTCCAGCGAGGCCGGGAAGGGAGCAACCGCAGATGCCGCACCCATCGACGCCGCCTCCTCGCACGCGCGAGGGGGCGTTCCCGTTTCCGGGCACCGCGATGGGACCCATCGCATGAGTGCCCGGGGCACCCTGCTCGACGCCCAGGACATCCGTCGCGCGGTCACCCGCATCGCCCACGAGATCATCGAGGGCGGCAAGGGCGCCACCGACCTCGTGCTCGTGGGCATCGCGAACCGGGGCGATCATCTCGCCAGGCGCCTGGCGGTCGAGATCGAGCGCATCGAAGGCTCGCGCGTGCCGGTCGGCGTGCTCGACATCACGTTCTACCGGGACGACATCGGCTTGCGCGCCGAGGCGCCCGAGGTGCACGAGACCCGTATCGGCGTCGACATCACCGGCCGCACGGTCGTGCTGGTCGACGACGTGCTCTACACGGGGCGCACGATCCGCGCCGCGATGGATGCCCTCACGGACTTCGGTCGCCCCGCTCGCATCCGGCTGGCGGTGCTGGTCGACCGGGGCCATCGCGAGCTGCCGATCAGGGCCGACTTCGTCGGCAAGAACGTGCCCACGCGCCGCGAGGACGACGTGCGCGTGCGGGTGAGCGAGCTCGACGGGGAGGACGCCGTCGTCGTCGAGGAGGCGCCGGTGGCGGGCTCGGCCACGCAGGTCCCGGAGGTGACGCCATGAAGCGACACGTGCTCTCGATGCACGACCTGACCGCCGACGACGTCGTGCGCGTGCTCGACACCGCGGCATCCTTCCGGGAGGTGGGGTCGCGCGTGATCAAGAAGGTGCCGGCCCTGCGGGGACGCACGGTCGTGAACTTCTTCCTCGAGAACTCGACCCGCACGCGCATCTCGTTCGAGCTCGCGGCCAAGCGGTTGTCGGCCGACGTGATCAACTTCTCCGCGGGCGGGTCGAGCGTGGCCAAGGGCGAGAGCCTGAAGGACACCGCGCTCACGCTGCAGGCCATGGGTGCCGACGCGATCGTGATCCGGCACTCGTCGAGCGGCTCGCCGCTGCAGCTCACGAAGTGGGTCGAGGGACACGTGGTGAACGCGGGCGACGGCACCCACGAGCACCCGACGCAGGCCCTGCTCGACCTGTACACGATGCGGGAGAGGCTCGGGCACCTCGAGGGCCTCCGGGTCGCGATCGTGGGCGACGTGCTGCACTCCAGGGTCGCGAGGTCGCTCTGCTTCGGGCTCGTGACGATGGGCGCCGAGGTCACCCTGATCGGCCCCCCCACCCTGATCCCCCCTGACGCGCCGACCTGGGGGGTGCACGTGAGCTACGACATCGACGCGGTGATCCCCAAGCTCGACGTCTGCTACATGCTGCGGGTGCAACGCGAGCGCCAGCGCCTCGAGTACTTCCCGAGCGTGCGCGAGTACAACCGGCTGTTCGGTCTCACCGGCACGAGGGCGGGCATGCTTCCCGACGGAGCCCTGATCATGCACCCCGGGCCGATGAACCGCGGGGTGGAGATCGACTCCGACGTGGCCGACCTCCCTCAGTCCGTGATCGAGGAGCAGGTCACGAACGGCATCGCGGTGCGCATGTCGCTGCTGTACCTGTTGCTCGGCGGCGCGAGGGAGGGGGCATCCGATGCCTGAGGCGGTGATGTTCCACGGTGCCCGCGTGGTCGATCCCGCCACGGGCCGCGACGGTGAGGCCGACGTGCTCGTGGCCGACGGCCGCGTCGAGGCGGTCGGCTCCGGCCTCGATCCGAGCGGTGCCGAGGTCATCAAGTGCGCGGGCCACGTGCTCGCACCGGGTCTCGTCGACCTGCACACGCACCTGCGCGAGCCCGGGTTCGAGCACAAGGAGACGATCGAGACCGGCACCAGGGCGGCCGCCATGGGCGGGTTCACCGCGGTCTCGTCGATGGCCAACACCGATCCCGTCACCGACCACGCCGGCATCGTGGCCGAGGTCCGTGACAAGGCCGAGCGTGCGGGGCTCGCCGACGTGTTCCCGGTCGGCGCCATCACGAAGGGCCTGGCCGGCGAGTCGATGGCCGAGATGGGCGAGATGGTCGACGCGGGGGTCCGGGTGTTCAGCGACGACGGCCACTGCGTGCCGACCGCCCGCATGGTGCGCAACGCGCTCGTGTACGCGAAGGCGTTCCCGCACGAGGTCGTCATCGCCGAGCACTGCGAGGATGCCTCGCTCGTCGAGGGGGGGCACATGCACGAAGGGGCCACCTCGTACTCGCTGGGCCTCGCAGGGCGCCCCGCCGAGGCCGAGGAGATCGTGGTCGCGCGCGACCTGGCGGTCGCCCGGGCGACCGGTGGACGGATCCACGTCTGCCACGTCACGAGCGCCCGGTCGGTCGAGCTGATCCGCCAGGCCAAGGACGACGGCGTGCGCGTCACGGCCGAGGTCACGCCGCACCACCTGGTGTTCACCGACGAGGACCTGACCGGGTACGACACGAACTTCAAGGTGAACCCTCCCCTGAGGGCCGAGGAGGATCGCGACGCGTTGCGGGCCGGGGTCGCCGACGGCACGATCGACGTGATCGCGACCGACCATGCCCCGCACGCGATCGAGGAGAAGGAGTCGGAGTTCGACCTGTCGCCGCCCGGCACGATCGGCCTGGAGACCGCGCTGGCGGCCGTCCTCACGCACCTGGTCGAGCCCGGCATCGTGAGCCTCCGCCGGGCGCTCGAGGCCCTGTCGACGACCCCGGCCCGCATCCTCGGTGCGACCGGGCACGGGGCTCCGATCGAGCCGGGCAGCCCGGCGAACCTCGTCGTGTTCGATGCGACGCAGACGTGGGTCGTCGAGCCCCCATACGCCTCGAAGGCTCGCAACAGCGCCTTCGCGTCGTCGACCCTCACCGGACGCATCCGGTACACGGTGCTGCGGGGCACCCTCACGGTCGCCGAGGGGAAGGCCACCCGGTAGTGCAGGTCGCCGACCCGATCCACACCAGGCGCGCCCCCAGAGGGCCCGAGGCGATGCTCGCTCTCGAAGACGGCACCGTGTTCCGGGGCACCGCTTTCGGCGCGGAAGGGGAATCCTTCGGCGAAGCGGTCTTCAACACCGCCATGTCGGGCTACCAGGAGATCCTCACCGATCCTTCCTACGCCGGGCAGATCGTCACGATGACCTCGCCGCATCAAGGCAACTACGGCGTCAACGACGCCGACAGCGAGTCCGGGGCGATCCAGGTGGCGGGGTTCGCGGTGCGCGAGGCCGCCCGCCGTCCGTCGTCGTGGCGGGCCGAGTCCCGCCTGGGCGACGCGTTGGCGCGCGACGGCGTGATCGGCATCGAGGGCATCGACACCCGGCGGCTTACCCGTGCGGTGCGTGACCGAGGCGCGATGCGAGCCGTGGTCACGACGGTCGACCTCGACCCAGGGTCCCTGGTCGAGCGCGCCCGTGGGGCGCCAGGCATGGCGGGAGCCGACCTCGCCCGGACGGTGAGCATCGCGGCCCCGTACGAGGCGTCCTCGCTCGTGGGAGCGGCGACGAGCGACCTGGGCCGCGTCTACCGGGTGGCTGCCTACGACTTCGGCATGAAGCGGAACATCCTGCGGCGGTTGGCCGCGAGTGGCATCGAGGCCACGGTCGTTCCGGCCCAGACGCCCGCCGTCGAGATCGCCGCGGGCGGCTACGACGGCGTCTTCCTCTCGAACGGGCCGGGCGATCCGGCCGCCACGGCCTACGGGGTGGCGTCCACCCGACAGCTGCTAGGCACGGTGCCGGTGTTCGCCATCTGCCTGGGCCACCAGCTGCTGGGGCTGGCGCTCGGCGGTCGCACCTTCAAGATGCCGTTCGGTCACCGAGGCGCGAACCAGCCGGTCAAGAACCTCGCCACCGGCATCGTGGAGATCACGAGCCACAACCGCGGGTTCGCCGTCGACCCCGCGGCGTGGCCACGCGACGAGCGTGGTATCGCGAACACCGATGCCGGCCGCGTCGCCCTCACGCACTGGAACCTGAACGACGGCACGCTCGAGGGCGTGCGGTGCCTCGACGTGCCAGCGTTCGGGGTGCAGTATCACCCGGAGGCGGCGCCGGGGCCTCACGACTCCCGGTACCTGTTCGAGGACTTCCGGACGCTCATGTCGGGCGACGTCCCGGTGGGCGGCTCCTGATGCCCAGGCGCACCGACATCCACAAGATCCTCGTGATCGGCTCCGGCCCGATCGTGATCGGGCAAGCCTGCGAGTTCGACTACTCGGGCACCCAGGCGTGCAAGGTGCTTCGGCGCGAGGGGTTCGAGGTCGCCCTCGTGAACTCCAATCCCGCGACGATCATGACCGATCCGGCGTTCGCGGATCGCACGTACATCGAGCCGCTCACGCCGGCATCGGTGCTCTCGATCTGCGAGCGTGAGCGCCCCGACGCGCTGTTGCCGACCCTCGGCGGGCAGACCGCGCTGAACGTGGCCGTGGCCCTCGCGGAGTCCGGCGATCTCGACCGCCTCGGCATCCGGTTGATCGGGGCATCGCTCGAGGCGATCCACCGGGCCGAGGACCGCAGCGGGTTCAAGGACGCGATGATGAAGGCCGGCCTCGACGTGCCGCGGGCGGGCACCGCCACCTCGCTCGAGGAGGCGCTCGCGCTCGGTGACTCGATCGGCTATCCGTTGATCGTCAGGGCGTCGTTCACGATGGGCGGCGGCGGCAGCGGCTTCGCGGCGACCCGTGACGAGCTCACGACTCGCGCCACGCGTGCCCTCGAGGTCTCGCCCGTCTCCGAGATCCTCGTCGAGGAGTCGATCGCGGGCTGGAAGGAGTTCGAGCTCGAGGTGATGCGCGACGGCGACGACAACGGCGTCGTCGTCTGCTCGATCGAGAACGTCGATCCGATGGGGGTGCACACGGGCGACTCGGTGACGGTCGCGCCGCAGCAGACCCTCACCGACCTGGAGTACCAACGGATGCGCGACGCCGCCTTGCAGGTGATGCGCGTGATCGGGGTCGAGACCGGTGGGTCGAACGTGCAGTTCGCCGTCGATCCGGTCACCGGCCGCCAGGTGCTGATCGAGATGAACCCTCGCGTGTCTCGCTCGAGCGCGCTAGCCTCCAAGGCCACCGGGTTCCCGATCGCGACGATCGCCGCCCTGCTGGCCGTGGGATACAGGCTCGACGAGATCACGAACGACATCACCGGGAAGACTCCGGTCTCGTTCGAGCCGACGCTCGACTACGTGGTCGTGAAGGTGCCCCGGTTCGCCTTCGAGAAGTTCTCGGAGGCCGATCCGCGGCTCACCTCCACGATGAAGTCGGTCGGTGAGGTAATGGCGATCGGCCGAACGTTCAAGGAGGCCCTCGGCAAGGCCTGGCGCGGCCTGGAGAAGCCGGGCTTCGACCTGGCCGAGGCCGAGGCCGCGCCGGCCGCCGCCGACACGATGATCGCCGCGCTCGGGGTGGCCACGGAGGGTCGCCTGCATCTCGTGGAACGGGCGCTGCACGCGGGGCACGAGGTCGACGAGGTGGCCGGCGCCTCGGGCATCGATGCCTGGTTCGTCGACCAGATCGCCGAGATCGACGAGGAGGCGTCGGCCGTCCGCGGCCGCCCCCTTCCGACCATGACGGCGCAGGAGGTGCGGCGAGCCAAGCGGGCCGGCATCTCCGACGCGAGGCTCGCCCGGCTCACCGGCGCGGCCGAGGGCGACGTGCGCCGACACCGCGACGCGCTCGGTGTGACGCCCGTGTTCAAGACGGTGGACACCTGTGCGGGCGAGTTCCCGGCCCGCACGCCGTACCACTTCTCCACCTACGAGGACGAGACCGAGGTGGAGCCCGCGACGCGGTCCAGGGTCGTGATCCTCGGGGCAGGTCCGAACCGGATCGGCCAGGGCATCGAGTTCGACTACGCGTGCGTGCTCGCTGCCTTCGCCATGGAGGAAGACGGGTACGAGTCGGTGATGGTTAACTCGATCCAGGAGTCCGTATCCACCGTCTACGACACCTCGAGCCGGCTCTACTTCGAGCCCCTCACC
>JBOGVO010000277.1:0-7753 GCA_050692855.1 Actinomycetota bacterium
CCACGAGCGTCTCGACGTGCACGTGCCGGTGGCGGGCGGCAGGCGCCCAGGCGTGGTCCGCCGGAAGCCGCCCGACGCCTGGGCGTCCCGACGCCACGAGGCCGTCGACGAGTCGCTCGGCGGTCGCCGGCACGATCGGACGGAACGCGGGCGCCGAGACCTCGACCAAGGCGTTCGGTTCCTCGACGCCCGCTGAGAACACCCCGCGGGGCCGGCCGCGCAGCGGCGAGCGAGCCACGACGTCGACGCCGTTCGCGAGCAGCGCGCTCGCCAGCGTGTCGCCGGCCAACCCTTCGTACGCGTGGCCATCGAACGTGAAGGCGAGCGGCCGGGTCCGGTCCACGCCGTGACCGGCGGGGGGCGCGAGCCGGCGAGCGGCCATCACGTCGGCGGCTCCGGCGGCTCCTCGCCGATCAGGTATGCGGCCCCGATCTCGTTCGTGGCCGTGTTCCTCGTGAGGTTGAACCATCGTCGACACCCGGCCGCGTGCATCCAACGCTCCGACCACCACCCGCGAGGGTTCTCGCGCATGAACAAGAAGTCGGCCCACTCCTCGTCGGTGAGCGCCTCGGGCTCGACGGGGTAGGAGATGCCCGCCTCCCCGCCGTACCGGAACTCGACCTCGTCACGCGGCCCGCACCACGGGCACGGGATCAGGAGCACGACGTCACACCATCCCCTCGTCGAGGGTCGCGACCAGGTGCTTGGGGGCCGTCATGCGCCACGCCTCAAGGACCAACTCCCGCACCTCGTCCCCGTCGGCCCTGGAGAGCACGGCGCCCACCCAGCCGCTCGGTCCCACGTAGGGCGGGGAGAACCATGCATCCGGATCCATCGCAACGAGCGCCCGCTGCTCGTCGTGGACGGACTTGATCCACGCGTGGCGCTCCCGCTCGCTGAACATCAGGAAGATCTTGCTCCGCACTCGGAACGTCGCCGTCTGCCATGTCTCGCGTTCCTCTGCCTCGGGAAGCGAGAGCGCGAAGGCTCGCACCGTCGATGCGCGGATGCCCATCCGCTCATCAGTGCGCGACCGCCGCCGCGCCGTGCTCGTCGATCAGTGCCCCGGTCGTGAAGCGCTCGAGCGAGAAGGGCCGCGCGAGCTGGCCCGGCTCTCCGTTCGCGATCGTCTCGGCGTAGATCCAGCCCGACCCCGGCGTGGCCTTGAAGCCACCGGTGCCCCATCCGCAGTTGATGAACAAGCCGTCGATCGGCGTGCGGTCGACGATCGGCGACGCGTCGGGACAGACGTCGACGATGCCGCCCCACGTGCGCAGCATCGAGGCGTGAGCGAACCTCGGGAACAGCTCGAGCGCGGCCGCCATCTGGTGCTCGATCACGTGGAAGGAACCCCGCTGGCCGTACCCGTTGTAGGCGTCGATGCCCGCGCCCATCACGAGCTCACCCTTGTCGGCCTGTGAGACGTACACGTGCACCGCGTTCGACATCACGACGCATCCGAGCACCGGTTCGTACAACGCGCTCACCAACGCCTGCAGGGGATGCGACTGTACCGGCAACCGCAGGCCGACCATCGACGCGAGCACGCTCGTGTGGCCGGCGGCGGCGAGCGCCACCGCTCGCGCTCCGATCGTGCCGCGTGACGTCTCGACGCCTTCCAGGGACCCGTCGTGCCCGCGGACGAATCCCGTGACCTCGGCATGCTCGACGATGTCGACCCCGAGCCGGTCGGCGCCGCGCGCGTATCCCCATGCCACCCTGTCGTGGCGTGCCACGCCACCGCGGCGCTGCAGGGTCGCGCCGAGTACGGGGTAGCGAACGTCAGGCGAGACGTTCACGATCGGGCAGAAGGACTTCACGGCCGCGGCGTCGAGCCATTCTGCGTCCACAGCGTTCAGGCGGTTCGCCTCCACCCGTCGGACGCTGGAGCGCACGTCGCCGAGGTCGTGCGCCAGGTTCAGCACCCCGCGCTGGGAGAACTGCATGTCGAACGACAGGGTCTCCTCGAGCGTCTCCCACAGCTTCAGGGAATGCTCGTAGATCGCGGCCGACTCGTCCCACAGGTAGTTCGAGCGGATGATCGTCGTGTTCCTCGCCATATTGCCGCCGCCCAGCCAACCCTTCTCCACGACGCAGACGTCGGTGATGCCGTGGGTGGCGGCGAGGTAGTAGGCGGTGGCGAGCCCGTGCCCGCCCGCGCCCACGATCACGACGTCGTAGGAGGACTTCGGTTCCGCGGCACGCCAGTAGCGCTCGCCCATCGGGCCACAGGGTATGGGTTCTGGTCGGCGGGCGTCGCCCGGACCGGTGCGCGTGGCGCAACCCCGGCTCCGGAACCCCTGGGCGTTGACAGGCTTCCCGGCCGGGCGTACCGTCCCCCGCGCGGTTGCGCACGAGACCGGGGTGTTGCGATATGCGAGACCAAGCCGAGGGTGGGGGGAACCTGCAATCGGTGCGGCGCGCCCTCCGAGCCCTCGAGCTGATCAGCGAGCACGGCGAGTTGGGCGTGACCGAGCTCGGCCGCAAGCTCGGGGTCCACAAGGCGACGGCGTCCCGGCTCATCGCGACGCTCGCCGAGCGGGGTTTCGTCGAGCGCGATCCGATCAGCGAGAAGTACCGGCTCGGGTTCGGCTTGATCTCGCTCGCCGGCGCCGCGGTCGGCGGCAATGACCTCGTTCGTGCGGCGCGCCCGATCCTCGACGATCTGGCCGAGCGCACGCGCGAGACGGTGAACCTCGGCGTCCTGTCGGGCGAGTCGGTGGTCTACATCGACCAGGTGACCGGTACGCGCTCGATCGTGAGCGTGAGTTGGGTCGGCCAACGGACGCCGCTGCATCCCACGTCCAACGGCAAAGTGCTGCTCGCCTGGGCCAGCGACGCCGAGCGCGATCGGCTGCTGCGCGCACCGCTCACACGCCTCACGCCGCGCACGATCACCGACGTGAAGAAGCTGCGAACGCAGCTGGCGGAGGTCCGCGCTCGCGGCTACTCCCAGACGCTGGAGGAGCTCGAGGAAGGTCTGAACGCCGTCGCCGCCCCGGTGCGGGGGATGGCCGGGGACCTCGTCGCGGCGCTCAGCGTCTCGGGACCGGCGTTCCGCATGCGGGGCGTCGATCTCCCTCGGATCGGGAAGGTCACGGCCGACGCGGCGCTCGCCGTGTCGAGGCGGCTGGGCTACGTCGACCGGGGTGCGCGGGCGGTCTGAGTCGGATGGCGCCGAGCACAGAGAGGGCCGAGGGGACGGAACCGGTGTCGATCACGTGGGACGCCCACCGGGGCGAGGTCGCCACCGTGCTCGACGCGATCGGGCGGACCCCGCTCGTGCGGCTGCGGCGGGTGGCCCCTCCGGGCGTCGACGTGCTCGCGAAGGTGGAGTGGTACGGCCCGACGGGCTCGGTGAAGGACCGGATCTACGCCGCGATGCTCTCGAAGGCGGAAGCACGGGGCGACCTGAGGCGCGGCATGACGATCATCGAGTGCACGACCGGGAACGCCGGCATCGCCTGCTCGGCGGTCGCGGCGATCAAAGGGTATCGCTGCACGATCGTGATGCCCGAAGGCATGAGCAACGAACGGAAGACGATGATCAGGGCCTACGGCGCCGACCTCGTGCTCACCCCGGGTGCCGGCACCGACATCGACCTCGCGCTCGAGCGCATGCGGGAGATCGTGGCGACGGACCCCGACCGGTACTTCTTCCCGGGGGAGTTCGAGAACCCCGACAACCCCGAGGCACAGGTCGCGAGCGGGGAGGAGATCTGGGAGCAGAGCGGCGGGCACATCGACGCGGTCGTCGGCGCCCAGGGCACGGGCGGATGGATCAGCGGAGTCGCGCACGCCCTCAAGGGCCATGATCCCTCGATCGTGGCCTTCGCGGTCGAACCAGCCGAGTGTCCGTTGATCACGCAGCACACCTGGGGGACCCACGGCGTGCCGGGCATCGGTGACGGCATCGTGCCGCCGAACCTCGACCTCGCTGCGATGAACGGCATCGTCACGGTCTCCACCGAGGAGGCGCTCGTCACCGCTCGACGCTTGGCCGCCGAGGAGGGCCTGTTGTGCGGGCCGTCGTCGGGCATCAACGTGGCGGCCGTGCACAAGGTGATCGAGCACCATCCCGAGCTGCGCCGCGTCGTCACCGTGATCTGCGACACCGGCCAGCGATACCTGTCGGGCGAGCTCTACGGCGAGAGGGTCGACGTCGAGGAACCCGAGCGCGACCACGCGCTCGACCCCGAGACGGTGGCGGCGATCGAGGCACACCGCGACCGCCTCGAGTTCATCGCCTGAAGGGAAGGGCTGATGAGGATCCAGGAGCAGAAGGGGGCGGCGTTCCGGGGGCTGCACGAGGGCGAGCCCTTCGTGATCCCGAACCCGTGGGACGCCGGCTCGGCCCGGGTGCTGGCCTCGCTCGGATTCGAGGCGCTCGCGAGCACGAGCTCCGGGTTCGCGTTCACGCTGGGCCGTGCCGACGGCGGAACGACGCTGGACGAGGTGGTCGCGCACGCGGCGATGCTCGACGGCGCCACCGACCTTCCCGTCTCGGTCGACCTCGAGAACGGCTATGGAGCCGAGCCCGAACACGCCGCGGCGGCGATCACCCGGATCGCCGAGGCGGGGGCCGTCGGAGGCTCGATCGAGGACTACGATCCGCGCGGTCACCTCTACGACCTGCACCACGCGGCCGAGCGTGTGGCCGCGGCGCGCGAGGCGGCTCGCGCGCTCGGTTTCCCGTTCGTGCTCACGGCGAGGGCCGAGAACCACATCCGGGACCACCCGGACCTCGACGACACGATCGCTCGACTCCGTTCGTACGAAGCTGCCGGAGCCGACGTCCTCTACGCACCCGGGCTCTCGACGGCGACGGAGATCCGCGCGGTCTGCGACGCGGTGTCGAAGCCCGTCAACGTCCTCGCGCACCCCGCTCTCTCCATGGCGGAGATCGTGGACGCCGGCGCCCGCCGCGTCAGCGTCGGAGGGGCACTGGCATGGTCGGCGATCAACGCGATGGTCGCGGCCGCCTCGGCGATCCACGACCGTGGCGACTTCTCGATGCTCGGCTCCAGCCCTTCGTCGATCGACGACTGGGAGAGCGGCCCCGCCACGTGAACGAGCGTGAGCCGACCGGACCTCGCCGTCCGCGGTCGCTCGGGTAGCCTGCCCGCCATGACGGAGCCATGGGAGATGACGGTCACCGAGGCGTTGGCCGAGATGCGCGCTCGCTCGCTCTCACCCGTCGAGCTCCTGAACAGCGTCGAGGCCCGTGCCGACCTCGTCGAGCCCACCGTCAACGCGTTCACCGAGCGCCGTCGCGACGAGGCCCGCATCGCCGCGGAGATCAGCGCCGACCGGTACGCCACGGGCGAGCGCATCCGTGCCCTCGAGGGCATCCCGGTCGCGATGAAGGAAGAGGTGCCGGTCGCCGGCTGGCGCATGCGCTACGGGTCGCTCGCGGTCGACGAGATCGCCACCGAGACCGCGCCGATCGCCGAGCGCATCATCGGGGCCGGCGCGGTCGTCCACGCTCGCACGACCACGCCCGAGTTCAGCTGCACCGGCTACACGCACTCCAGGCTCTGGGGCGTGACCCGCAACCCGTGGAACCCCGCCGTGGCGGTCGGCGGATCGAGCGGCGGCTCGGGCGCCTCACTCGCGAGCGGCACGTCGCTCTTGGCGAGCGGGTCCGACATCGGAGGGTCGATCCGCACCCCGGCGTCGATCAACGGCGTGGTGGGGTTCAAGCCTCCGCACGGCCGGGTGCCCACGGGGCCGCCGTTCAACCTCGACCGCTACTGTCACGACGGTCCACTCGCGCGCACGGTAGCCGACTGCGCATCGTTCGAGAACGTGCTCGCGGGCCCGCATCCTCTCGATGTGACGTCGCTCCGCCCCAAGCTGCGAATCCCGTCGGACCTGCAGGGGATCGAGGGCTGGCGCATCGGACTGTCGGTGGATCTGGGCGCGTACGACGTCGATCCGGAGGTGGAGGCGAACACACGCGCGGCGGCGGCCGACCTGCGCGACGCGGGCGCGATCGTGGACGAGGTCTCCATCCCCTGGACCATGGAACTGGTGATGGCGACGGCACGTCGTCATTTCGGGGCGATCTTCGGCGCGTCGATCGAGGCGATCGCCCTCGAGCACGGCGAGCTGCTGAACGACTACTCGCTCGCGTGGGCGGAGGAAGCGGCCGCGTGGAACGCCGAGCACGGAGGGTTCCTCCTCGGGCTCGAGGGCGAGCACGCGATGTGGGAACCGATCGGAAGGTTATTCCGCCGATACCGCGCGATCGTGTGTCCGACGTGGTCGGTCACCGGTATCGCGGCCGGCGACAGCATCCTCGGCACGCTGTTCGCCGGCGGCGGTCCGAACGACCGGCAGTACGCGAGCCTGATGACGGTGCCGTTCAACATCTTGGCGCCGTGTCCCGTGCTCGCCGTGCCCAGTGGCGTCGCGTCCAACGGCGTGCCCACCGGCGTGCAGATCGTCGCACGGACGTTCGACGATGTCGGCGCGTTCCGCGTCGGGGCGGCGCTCGAGCGGGTTCGCCCGTGGGCGGGCGTCACGCAGGAGGTCCCGGCATGGGCGTGAACGACGGTGGAGATCCCATCGAGGAGCGGCTGCAGGCGCTGGCAGAGCGCGACGTCGACGCGTGGCCCGAGATGCCGGGCCGCTTGCTGCACGTGCTCGCGCCGGGACTCGGCGTCGACGCCGAGGTCGCGGCGGGCCTGGCCGATCTCGCAACCGGCGAGTCGCTCGTGCCCGGATCGCGGTTCCGCATCGCGAGCGTGACGAAGTCCTTCGTCGCCGCGGCGACGCTCCGCCTGGTGGAGGACGGGCGCCTCTCGCTTGAGGACACCGTTGCCGAGCTCCTGCCCGGCGACTACGACGAGCTGCTCCGGTCCGGCGGATACGACACGGCCGCGATCACGCTGCGGCACCTGCTCACGCACTCGAGCGGCATCTACGACTTCGCGGCCGACGCCTACGACCCGTCCATCACCGACGGCTTCACCTCGCAGGTCTACCACGACCTCGGCCGGCGCTGGACGCGGTTCGAGCAGGTCGGGTTCGCGGTGTCCCACGGGAAGCCATACGGGCCGCCGGGCTCGCGGTTCGGCTACTCCGACACCGGCGCGTGCCTGGTGGGAGAGGTGCTCGAGCGGGTCACCGGCCTGACGATGGGCGGAGCGATCCGGGACCTCGTCGGCTACGAGCGGCTCGGTCTCACGCAGACGTGGCAGGAGACGATCGAGCCGGAGCCGACGAACCTTCCGCCGCTCTCGCACCAGTACGAGGGCGAGTACGACGTCGCCGAGATGGACGCGTCGATCGACCTCTACGGCGGCGGCGGGTTGATGTCCACCTGCCGCGACCTCGCGCGGTTCTTCCGGGGGCTCCTCGGCGGCGAGGTCTTCGCCATCCCGTCGACCCTCGCCACGATGACCACGACGCTGGTCGACGTGCCGCTCGCCGAGGGTGTGGGCGACCCCGACGATCCCTCGACCGCGGCGATGTTCCTCTTCCGCGCGGAGGTGGGCGGGGAGACCTGGTGGGGCCACGAGGGCTTCTGGGGCACGATCGCCTACACCTGCCCGGCGCGCGACGTGACGATCGTGGCGGGGAACCAGCGCTCGGGCATGCCCAAGGGCTTCGACCGCATGTCGATCGTCGGCGAGGCGTTCGAGCTCGCGGGGGCCGAGCGCGCTGGTTCCTGAGGGTCGCTCGGCCTGGTACTTGAGCACGGCCGGCTCGCTCGAGGCGGCTCGGCAGGGACCTCCGTAGTTGGACC
>JBOGVO010000278.1:0-4317 GCA_050692855.1 Actinomycetota bacterium
GGAAGTCGTCGTGCACGTCGGCATGCACGACCGCGGTGCCGAGCGACGTGCACCGTTGCCCGGCGGTGCTGAACCCGCTGAAGAGCGCGCCCTCGACAGCGAGGTCCAGATCGGCGTCCGGCATCACGACGAGCGGGTTCTTCCCGCCGAGTTCGAGGCAGGGGCTCTGCAGGTGACGGCCGGCGAGCTCGCCCAGACGCCGGCCCACTTCGGTCGACCCGGTGAACCCGATCTTGTCGACGAGCCCCGAGTCGAGCGCCGCCTCGAGGCCCGCGAACGTCGACGGGCCGTCCGCGAGCACGGTCGAGAACACTCCGGGTGGCAGGCCCGCGTGCAGGAGCAGCTGCGTGAACGCGTCGGCCGTGACCGGCGTGTACTCGGCGGGCTTCCACACGACCGCGTTCCCGCACACGAGCGCCGGCACGATGTACCAGCTCGGCACGGCGACGGGGAAGTTGCCCGCCGTCACGATCGCGGCCACGCCCACGGGCGTCCGGAACGTGAACAGCTGCTTGTCGGGCATCTCGCTCGGCACGGTCTGCCCGTACAGACGCCGGCCCTCCGACAGGAAGAAGGTGCAGGTGTCGATCACCTCTTGCACCTCGCCGCGAGCCTCACGGATCGGCTTGCCGATCTCGCGGGTGATCAGCTGTGCGAGCGACTCCGCGTTGTCCTCGACGAGGCGACCGAGCTGCTGCACGGCACGCCCGCGCACCGGCGCCGGAGTGGCTGCCCACGATCGCTGTGCCTCGCGAGCGGCGCGACAGGCGTCGACGAAGGTCGACGAGTCACCGATCGCGGCCTCGGCGATCACGTCCTCGAGCCTCGCTGGGTTGCGTATCGTCATGGTGCCGCCGGGGGCGCCCTCGACGGGTACGCCGGCGATCGAGGGATGGATCGTTCGCATGACCCGATGCTACGACCTGCTGGCCTACGAGCTGCTGGCCTACGACCTGCTGGCCTACGACCTGCTGGGTAGACTGCGATCCATGGACTGGAAGCTCGAACTGGTGAACGTGCCCGTCTCCGACGTCGACCGGGCGAAGGACTTCTACGCCGAGAAGGCTGGGTTCCATCTCGATCACGACCACGCCGTCGACGGCGGGATCCGCTTCGTCCAGCTGACGCCGCCCGGTTCGGCGTGCTCCATCTCCCTGGGCACCGGCCTGATGACCGCGGAACCCGGGTCGGTTCAAGGGATGCAGATCGTGGTGGACGACATCCACGCGGCCCGGGCGGAGCTGGCCGAGCGCGGCGTCGAGGTCAGTGAGGTGAGTGACTTCCCGTGGGGATCGTTCGTCTTCTTCAACGACCCCGACGGCAACGGATGGGCGGTGCAGGCGATCCCCGAGGGCATGTAGGACGTCTCCCACCGCGCTGCCGGGAGCGCTCCGGACGAGGAGCAGCGGCATGACGAGATCGGCCGGGAGCATCGGCAGACGGTGCATCATCGCGGCGCTCGCCATGATCGCGGCGATCCTGCCAGGCGGCACGTTCGCGACCGCGGGCGGAGGCCCGAGTCCCGGTTCGAACGGCCTGGGTGACGGCTACTTCCCGCTGGCGGGCAACGGCGGCTACCAGGTCGATCACTACGGCTTGGACATCCGCTACGCGCCGGCCACCGACAAGCTCTTCGGTGAAGCGACGATCGACGCGACCGCCACCCAGGACCTGTCCAGCTTCAACCTCGACTTCGTCGGGATGCGTGTGCGGTCGGTGACGATCGACGGTTCGCCGGCGACCTGGGACCGGGAGGAACGCCACGAACTGGTCGTGACCCCCGCCATGCCGATCGCCGATGGCGTCGGGTTCACGGTCGTGGTCGACTACGACGGCGTGCCGAAGAGCCCCCTGTCGTACGGGGCGCGGGTCGGCGCGGTTCGCACGGACGACGGCGTGCTGATCTACGGCGAACCCGACGTGGCGGCGTTCTGGTATCCGGCGAACGATCACCCGCGGGACAAGGCGACGTTCAGGATCGACCTGACGGTCCCCAGAGGGCTCGAGGCGATCTCCAACGGCCGGTTCCTGGGCAGGAGGTCCGCCGGACACGGCCGCGTCACGTGGTCGTGGGAAGAGCTGAGCCCCATGGCCACCTACCTCGCGATGGCCGTGATCGGCCGCTTCGAGACAGACCGATACGTGACCGACGACGGAATCCGGGTCTTCGACGCGGTCGACCCACGGGTCAACGATGCCGCCGTCAGGTCGTCCCTCGCGAAGGAAGGACGCGTCACGCGGTTCCTCGAGGGCTGGTTCGGGGCGTATCCCTTCGACGACCTCGGGGGCATCGTCGATCGGTGGCCCCACGGGTTCGCGCTCGAGACCCAGACTCGGCCGATCTACCCCCCCTCGTTCTTCGACAGGGGCCCGAACCCGTCCATCATCGTGCACGAGCTGGCGCACCAGTGGTTCGGTGACAGCGTCTCGCTCGACGAGTGGCAACACATGTGGCTGAACGAGGGGTTCGCGACCTACGCCGAGTGGCTGTGGTTCGCGAGGAAGGGAGCCATGGGGGTGCAGAGCATCTCAGCTGCGTGGTGCCGGTCCCACCCGGTCGGGAACCGGTTCTGGCAGGTGACGCCCGGGGACCCCGGCGTGAACCGTCTCTTCAGCCTCCCGGTGTACGTTCGTGGCGCGCTCACCCTCCAGGCCCTTCGGAAGACGGTCGGCACCGCGGACTTCCTCGAGATCGTGCACGCGTGGCTCGCCGACCACGCGGACTCGACCGGCTCGACCGATGAGTTCATCCATCTGTCGGAGACCGTGTCGGGTCAGGAGCTGAGCCCGTTCTTCGACGAGTGGTTGTTCACCGGCGCGAAGCCGACGCCGTGTGTGGTGGGCGGGGCCTCGCGAACCGGGAGCGGGCGGCCGCCGATGCCGGCGGTGTTCGATGCGGGGGACACGGCTCCGGGTTCGTCGTGAGCTGGGCCGGTCACTCCGGGTCGAGACTGAGTGAGACCGAGTTCATGCAGTACCGCTCGCCGGTCGGCCGTGGTCCGTCGTTGAACACATGCCCCAGGTGACCGCCGCAGCGCGCACACGTCACCTCGGTGCGGCGCATGAAGAGGCTGTCGTCCTCGTGCAGCTCGACGGCCCCGGGAGTGATCGGCTCCCAGAAGCTCGGCCAGCCGGTCCCGGAGTCGTACTTGGAATCGGAGCGGAACAGCTCGGCCCCGCATCCTGCGCACCGGTAGATGCCGTCGTCCTTCGTGAACGCGTACTCGCCGGTGAACGCGGGCTCGGTGCCCTTGTTGCGCAGCACATCGAACTGCTCGGGGGTGAGCAGGTCTCGCCACTCCTGCTCGGTGCGGGGCAGGGCATGCTCTTCGCGCGTGATGGGCTGTCGGGACCGCTCGCTCATGGTGTGGACTCCTCTTCGCTCGGTGGCTCCATAGCCAGAGTCGCACGAACCCGTGATTCCGTTACGCCCCCCTCATGAAGCGATCGGATCGTGCCTCGGTGACGCAGATCCTCGCCGAGGCGGGCTGCGTCGCCGCCGGCGAGGAAGCCGATGAGCTCATCCGGGCTGCCGGCGGTGACCCGGACGTGCTGGCCGGCCTGGTCTCTCGCCGTACCGAGGGCGAGCCGCTCGCGTGGCTGACGGGTGTGGTCACGTTCTGCGATCTCAGGCTGATCGTCGCTCCAGGCGTCTACGTGCCGCGGAGGCAGACCGAGCCGTTGGCGAGACGAGCAGCGGCGCTCCTTCCCGATGCCGGGGCTGCCGCCGATCTGTGCACCGGCGCCGGCGGGATCGCGGCCGTGCTCGCCGCCGCCGTGCCGACGGCTCGGGTCGTCGCGACGGAGCTGGACGGGAAGGCGGCGCGGTGTGCCCGGCGGAACGGGATCGAGGTGTTCGAGGGCCATCTGGACGATCCGTTGCCACGACGGTTCGAGCGTCGCTTCGATGTGGTGACGGCAGTCGTGCCGTACGTGCCGACGGACGCGCTCCGCCTGCTCCCGCGCGACGTCCGGGCCTACGAACCTCGGATCGCCCTCGACGGCGGGCCGGAAGGCACGGACCTCCTGGTCGAGGTCGTACGAAGGGGCCCGCGATGGCTGGGGCCCGGGGGCTGGCTGCTGCTTGAGCTGGGGGGCGACCAAGCCGACCCGATCGAACGGCTGCTCCACGATGTCGGGTTCGAGGGCGTCGACGTCATGGCCGACGAGGACGGGGACATCCGCGGGATCTGTGCCCATCTGGGCTAAGCCCACCAGGCGACCCCGTCTCGAGGATTGACATATGCCTATATAGATATATGATTCCCTCCATGGCACGAGCGGCGACGACGGCAGACGCGTTCAACGCGGTGGCGG
>JBOGVO010000279.1:0-15504 GCA_050692855.1 Actinomycetota bacterium
CTTCTGGCCCTGCGTGACGTCGTACTCGACCTTCTGGTTCTCATCGAGGTTGCGGTACCCCTCGCCAGAGATCGCGCTGAAGTGCACAAACACATCGGCGCTGCCGTCGTCAGGCGTGATGAAGCCGAAGCCCTTCTCGGAGCTGAACCACTTCACGGTTCCTGTTGCCACGTGCGATCCCCTCCTTCCTTCCGCCGCGTCGGGCATCGTGCATGGTGCTGGCCCGCCGGCGCCGGCCGTGACAGCCGGGTGAGGGAACTGCTCGAAGCCAAAACCGCGATCGGTGCCCTCGGGCGACAACGCTAGCAGGAACGGAGCCCGAGCGGCTAGAGATGGCGGCCGGATGTTTGACCCTCCTCGAGCCCGCCGCGTACCTTCGGAGCCGTGGAGTCTGGCAGCGACCCCCGCCTCGGGGCGGCGATCCGCGCCGTCGGCGCGTGGCACGGCCGGGACATCGGCATCACGCCGGTGTCGATCGGACACGACGAGCGACACTTCATGGTGGAGGTCGACGACGAGCTCTTCGTGCTGCGATTGACCGGCCCCGGCCCCGACGACGGACGAGCCGATCCCGACGTCGAGGTCGAGGTGACCCGGGCCGCGGCGGCCGCGGGTGTCGCCTCCGAGGTCATCGCGTTCCTGCCCCAGCTGCGTTGTCTGATCACACGCTTCGCGCCGGGGCGGCGCCCCTCGACGGCCGACGGCGCGAACCACGAGACGCTGATCTCGATCGTGGGTTCGATGCGAGCCTTGCATGCGTGCCCCCTGCCCGGCCGGGACCGTTCGGTCTTCCGCGAAGCCGAGGAGGTGCACCACGTCGCGCTCATGCGAGGCGTGCGCATGCCCGAGACGGAGGCGGCTGCGACCGAGGCCATGCGCCGCATCGAGGACGCCTGCGCCGAGCCTTCCGCCCCGGTGACCTGTCACGGCGACCTGTCCGCATCGAGCATCTTCCTCGACGGTGCCCACGTCACGATCGTGGACTACCGATGGGCAGGCGCCGGCGATGCGTTCGAGGACCTCGGGAGCGTGGCACGGTGCCTCGGGCTCTCCGACGAGAGCACGGACGAGCTGCTCGACCTGTATCACGGCTCGGCCGACGAGGGCCGGCGGGCACGGCTCGACCTGATGCGCCTCGCCACCGGCTACCTCGCGGCGATGCGATCGCTCGCTCGCCGCGACGACGAGGAACGTTCCGACGCCGGGCACGCTCTGGCGCTCGTGGCCGAGATGCCGGCCGACGTCGTCGCGGATCGGCACCCCTAGCCTTCCGCGGTAGCGTGCAGCATGCGCATCATCGACATCCTCTCCGTGCTGGCGCCGGTCTTCTTCGTGATCGGCCTCGGCTACCTGGCTGGGTTCAGGAAGGTCTTCGACGACGACCAGGTCGAGGGCTTCAACGAGTTCGTGCTCGGCTTCGCCCTTCCGGCGATGGTGTTCGTGGGCGTGCTGGCCACCCCCCGGTCGGTGCTCGCCGGCGACATCGCGCTGTTCATGGGGATCACGGCCGTGCAGCTCGTCTTCATGGGGCTCGGCCTCGCGCTGGGCAAGCTCGTGTTCGGACGGGACCTCGCCTCGAGCGCGATCGTCGGCTTGCTGGTGAGCGTGCCGACGGCCGCGTTCATGGGGACGCCGATCCTCGACGACCTCTTCAACCGTTCGAGCAGCTCGCTGGCGATCTCGCTATACGCGATCTCGATCAACGTGGTGATGCTGCCGCTCGCGATCGCGCTGCTCGAGTGGGGGACGCGTTCGCCCGATGAGGAACGAGGGGTCGGCGAGGTCCTCCGCGGCGTCCTCCGGCGGACGATCTCGAAGACCCTCGTCTGGTCGCCGTTCGTCGCCCTCGCGATCGTCGCGGTGGGCGTCGAGGTCCCCGACCCTTTCGACGCGAGCCTCGATCTGATCGGTGAGACGACGTCCGCGGTGGCCCTGTTCGCCTCGGGCCTGATCCTCGCCCGATACACGCTGTCGCTGGGCTTCGAGCCCGCAGTGCTCGCCGTGATCAAGAACATCGCCCAGCCCGTCGCGATACTCGGGCTGGCCGCGGTGTTCGGCGTCACGGGGGTCGCGCGCAGCGAGGCGGTGATCCTGACCGCGATGCCGGCGTCGGTCGTTGCCCCGATGCTCGCGGTGCGCTACGGAGCGTACGAGTCGGAGTCGGCGTCGGCGCTGATCGTGGGCACGCTGCTCTCGCTCGTCACGCTGACCGTCACGGTCGCGATCATCGGCTGATCGGGCTATCCCGGTCGTCGCCGCGGGGATAGTGTGTGCCCCGAGACGAGAGGGAGGGGGGCGCGATGCGCAAGCTCGCGATCGTCGCTGCCACGGGCTTACTCGTGGTCGCGGCAGCGGCCGGAACCCTGCCGGCGGGTGCCGGGGCCGGTGCCGTCGTGACCGTGGTGGAGCATGCCACGACCGACAAGGTGATCGACCTCGGCAAGCCGGGGGACTCGGCGGGAGACCTGCTCACGTTCGCGAACCAGCTCTTCGACGAGACCAACACGTCGAAGGTCGGGCGCGATCAGGGCAGCTGTATCCGCGTGAACGCGAAGCGAGGCTTCTGGCAGTGCAGCTGGACCGCGTGGCTGGGCGGCGGCTCGGTGACCGTGGAGGGCCCGTTCTACGACGACCGGGAGAGCACGCTCGCGATCACGGGCGGCACGGGCTCGTACAGCACCGCCACGGGTTCGATGCATCTCGGGTTCCGGGCCGATCCGGCCGAGTTCGATTTCGTCTACACGATCAACCCGTAGCTCGATCTCGGGTCACGCGCCTGCCTCCCCGGCTCGCCCGGGGACGCACGGTGCGACCGCCTCCTGCGCCTCCAGGGCTCTAGGGCTCTAGGGCGAGGCGATCTCCTCGAGTGAGAACCAGGCGACCCGAGAGGGCCGGCCCTTCCTCCACAGCAACGCCTGTCCCAGGTAGAGGCCGTGCTCGATCTGCACGAGCTCGTCGAGCGTGCTGCGCACGAGGAGCGACGGGTTCTCGCCGACGCCCCGGTAGTCGAGCCGCAGGACCTCGGTGCCGGCATGCGTGGCGCTCGGGCCGACACCGGTGGCGAACCGGAACGCCGAGGACCCCTCGTCGACGTCGGTGATCCCCCGGTAGCTCGGGAAGATCGCCCGGATCACGCGTCTGCCTCCGGGCGTGAAGAGGTTGACGCCTTCGGCGGCGTGCGCCGAGAACCTCTTGCCCCGCCACGGCATCCAGATCCGGGCCATCGCTTCGGACGCTCCGTCGAGCCCGTAGCCGCACGTGGTCGCGAGCAGGCGCCCGCGCCGGAAGCCGACGAGGCCTTCGGCGGCCTTGCCCCCGGAGAAGCACGAGCCGAGCTCGGCCAGCCCGAGCGGGCGGTCGAGTCGGAGCATCGCCACGGCGTGCCAGAAGTCGTCCATGAACGTCTCTAGGCGCCGATCGCCGCGAGGAAGTCGTCGAGATCGGGGGCCACGTTGTACGACGCCTCGAGGAAGCCCTCGAGGGCATCGATCGTCTTGTAGCCGTTGCCGGTGACGTAGGCGACGACCTCCTCCCCCGGCTGCACGATGCCCTGGTCGACCATGCGCTTGAGGTTCGCGATCGTGACGCCGCCCGCGGTCTCGGTGAACACGCCCTCGGTCGAGGCGAGCAACCTGATGCCCTCGCGGATCTCCTGCTCCGTGCACCACTCGATGTGGCCCTGCGTCTCGCGAGCGACCTTCAGCGCGAAGAACCCGTCGGCGGGCGCCCCGATCGCGAGCGACCGGGCGATCGTGTCGGGCTTCACGGGGGTGATGTCGTCGGCCCCGTCGAGGAAGGCCTGCGCGACCGGCCGGCACCCCTCGGGCTGCGCGCCGGAGACGCGGTAGGGCTTCTCCTCGACCGCCCCGATCGCGATCAGCTCGCCGAACGCCCGGTGGATCTTCGTGAGCAACGCTCCCGACGCGATGGGCACGACCACACGGTCGGGAAGGCGCCATCCGAGCTGTTCCGCGGTCTCGAAACCGAGCGACTTCGACCCCTCGGCGTAGTACGGGCGCATGTTCACGTTCACGAACGCCCACGGCAGCGCGTCGGCGACCTCGCTGCACAAGCGGTTCACGTCGTCGTAGTTGCCCCGGACCGCCACGACCTTCGCGCCATAGGCCTCGGTCGCGAGGATCTTCGCGCGCTCGAGGTCCTCGGGCACGAACACGAAGCAGTCGATGCCGGCCTTCGCCGCGTGTGCGGCGGTCGCGTTCGCGAGGTTGCCCGTCGACGCGCACGAGATCGCCTCGTAGCCGAAGGCCCGCGCCATCGTGATCGCGACGGTCACGACGCGATCCTTGAACGAGTTCGATGGATTCACCGAGTCGTCCTTGACCCAGACGATGCCGTCGTGACCGATCGCCCTCGCCAGGTTGTCGGCGCGGCGGAGCGGCGTGAACCCGGCGCCGAGGTCCACCCGTTCGATGCCAGGCCCGCCCGGCAGCAGCGACTCGTAGCGCCAGAGCGTCTGCGGGCCCGCCTCCGCCTGCTTGCGGAAGTCCACCCCGTCGACCGACTGCAGGTCGTACGCGGGCTCGAGGGGGCCGAAGCACTCCTCGCAGATCGTCAGGGGCTCGACCGGGTACTGCTGGCCGCAGATGCGGCACTGCAGCGCGGCCGGCGACGTGATCGTCGGGTGGGCGGTCACCACGTCACCGCTCCGTGATCTGCCGAGCCTACGGCCCGGGCGTACTTCGCGAGCGCGCCCTGTGTGTACTTCGGCTCGGGCTCGGTCCAGTCGACTCGGCGACGCGCCAGCTCGGCGTCGTCGACGAGCACGTCGATCGCGCGCGTCTCGGCGTCGATGCGGATGCGGTCGCCGTCGCGCACGAGCGCGATCGGTCCGCCGACACACGCCTCCGGTGCGATGTGGCCGACACTGAATCCCTTGGTCGCCCCGCTGAAACGTCCGTCGGTGATGAGGGCGACGTCCTTGCCGAGGCCGGCGCCCGCGACCGCGGCGGTCACCGCGAGCATCTCGGGCATGCCGGGCGACCCCTTCGGCCCCTCGTAGCGGATCACGATCACGTCACCGGCCGCGATGCCGCCCTCCGCGAGCGCGTCGAACGCCGCCTGCTCGGCGTCGAAGCACTTCGCGGTGCCTTCGAACGAGGTGCTCGCGGCGCCCGCCACCTTGATCACGGCGCCGTCGGGGGCGAGGTTCCCTCGAAGGATCGCGAGGCCGCCCCACGGATGGATCGGGTCGCTCGGGGCGCGGATGACCTCGCCGTCGGGGGCCGCGACCTCCATCGCCGCGAGGTTCTCGGCGATCGTCTTCCCCGTGACGGTCACGCAGTCGCCGTGCAGCAGACCGGCGTCGAGGAGCTCCTTCATCACGACCTGCACGCCCCCGACCCGATCGATGTCGCTCATCACGAACCGGCCGGCGGGACGCACGTCGACGAGGTGAGGCACGTCGCGCGCGATGCGGTCGAAGTCGTCGAGCTCCAGGCCGACGTGGGCCTCGCGCGCGATCGCGAGCAGGTGCAGCACGGCGTTCGTCGAGCCGGCGAGCGCCATCACGACCGCGATCGCGTTCTCGAAGGCGTCCTTGGTCATGATGTCTCGAGGCAGCGGGCCGCCTTCGGCGACGAGCCTGGCGGCCTGGATGCCCGATCCCCGGGCGGCGACCTCGCGGCGGTAGTCGACCGCCGGCGGCGACGCAGCGCCGGGCAGCGACATGCCGATCGCCTCGCCCACGGCCGCCATCGTGTTCGCGGTGTACATGCCCGCGCACGATCCGGTGCCCGGACACGCAGCACGCTCGATGCCGAGCAGCTCCGCGTCGTCGATCGATCCCTTCGCGTGGCCCCCGACGGCCTCGAAGACGTCCTGGATGGTGACGTCGCGGCCCCGATAGGTGCCCGGCAGGATCGTGCCACCGTAGAGGTACACGCTGTGCAGGTTCATGCGGGCCATGGCCATCAACATGCCGGGCTCGCTCTTGTCGCACCCGGCGATGCCGACGAACGCGTCCATGCGCTCGGCATGCAACACGAGCTCGACCGAGTCGGCGATCAGGTCGCGGCTCATCAGCGACGCCTTCATGCCCTCGTGGCCCATCGCGATGCCGTCACTGATCGCGATCGTGGTGAACTCGATCGGCACCGCGCCGCCCTGGCGCACGCCTTCCTTCGCGAGGGCGGCGAGCTTGTCGAGGTGATAGTTGCAGGGCGTGACCTCGTTCCAGCTCGAGGCCACCGCGACCTGCGCCTTGCCGAAGTCCTCCTCGCTGAAGCCGACGGCGCGCAGCATCGCGCGAGCGGGAGCCCGGTGTGGCCCTTCCGTGACCTCGCGACTGCGCGGACGTTCGCCGACCATGACGCCTCCTGACCGGAACGATGGGGACCTCACCGTAGCAACGCGAGCCGAGGCGTGACCCGGCCACGGGCAGGAGCGTTACCCTGAACGCCTCATGGCCGAGACGGCACCCATCCCGCTTCCCCCCGACGAGGGCCGCAGCTGGTGGTTGCGCGAGGCCCTCGCCCTGCCGGCATTCTCCGGCGACCCCGCGCCCCCGTTGCGGAGCGACATCACCGCCGACGTCGTGGTGCTGGGCGGCGGCTACACGGGGCTGTGGACCGCGTTCCAGCTCAAGCGCCTCGATCCCGGGGTCGACGTCGTCGTGCTGGAGCAGGACATCTGCGGCGGCGGGCCGAGCGGTCGCAACGGCGGCTTCGTCAACAGCTACTGGAGCGAGCTGCCGCATCTCGCCCACGTGTTCGGCGACGCCACGGCGCTCCGGCTCTGCCGCGCCGGCGAGGCGAGCGTCGAGGCGATCGGGGCCTTCTGTGAGGAGCACGACATCGACGCGTGGTTCCGAGCCGACGGCGATCTCTCGGTCGCGGCCTCCGAGGCCCAGGTCGGCGGCTGGGCCGACCTCGTGATCACCGCCGAGCGACTCGGGCTCGCCGAGGACTTCGAGGTGCTCTCGGCCGAGGGCGTGCGAACCCTCGTCGACTCCCCGGTGTTCCGTGGCGGGGTCGCGGGACGCTACGGCGCCACCGTGCAACCCGCCCGCCTCGCGAGGGGCGTGCGACGGGTCGTGATGGAGATGGGCGTGCGCGTGCACGAGCAGACGCCCGTCACACGCTTCGGCGCCGGGTCGCCGGTCGTGGCCGAGACCCCGTCGGGCGCCGTCCGGGCCGGCGCCGCGGTGATCGCGTTGAACGCCTGGGCGACCCATTGGAAGCGGTTCCGTCGCGTGATCACGGTGCGCGGCAGCTACATCGTGCTGACCGCCCCGGCCCCCGAGCGCCTGAAGGAGATCGGATGGACGAACGGGACGGGCCTCTCCGATCTCCGCGCGGCCCTCCACTACGTCCGGACGACGCCCGACGGCCGCATCGCGTTCGGGATCGGCGGCATGCAGCCCAACCTCGCCCGCTCGATCGGACCGAGGTTCGCCTACGACGAGGCCGCACTGCGGGTCGCCACCACGGACCTCCATCGGATGTTCCCGAGCTTCGCCGACGTGCCCGTCGAGGCCGGGTGGGGCGGTCCAATCGACGTGTCGGGCACCCACCTCCCGTTCTTCGGCACCCTCGAGCAGGGCACGGTCCACTACGGCCTCGGGTACACGGGCAACGGCGTCGGCCCGGCCCACCTCGGAGGGCGCATCCTGGCCAACCGTGCGCTCGGTCGGTACGACGAGGTGCTCGAGCTGCCGATCGTCGACGCGGTTCCGATGCGGTTCCCGCCCGAGCCGATCCGATCGCCGGGCGCCTTGATCGCCAACCAGGCGATCCGCCACAAGGACGAGCTGGAGGATCTCGGCGACCAGCCGAACCCGATCGTGGACTTCGTCGCGAAGCTGCCCCGGCGGCTCGGGTACAACCTCGGCCCCTGAGATGCCAGCGGTCGTCCAGGCAGCGGTCGTCCAGCCGGCGGTCGTCCAGATGGAGGCGCTGACGAAGCGCTACGGATCCTCGCGAGGCGTCGAGGAGCTCACCTTCGAGGTGAGCGAGGGCGAGGTATTCGGATTCCTCGGGCCGAACGGCGCCGGCAAGACGACCACGATCCGCACGATGCTCGACTTCATCCGGCCGACGACCGGCTCCGTGCGCGTGTTCGGCCTGGACCCGCACAGCGACGAGGTCGACGTGCACGCCCGCATCGGGTACCTGCCCGGCGAGCTCGCGCTGTACGAGCGCATGACCGGGGCGGACTACCTGCAGACGTTCTCAGCGCTCAGGGGCGGCGTCGACCCCGCGCACATCGACGCGCTGGCCGACCGGCTCCTGCTCGACCTCACCCGGAGGATCGAGGACCTCTCTCACGGGAACAAGCAGAAGATCGGGCTCGTGCAGGCGTTCATGCACCAACCGGACCTGCTGATCCTCGACGAGCCCACACAGGGGCTCGATCCGCTCGTGCAACAGACGTTCTACGCGTTGCTCGAGGAGCAACGCGCCCGCGGCGTGACGGTGTTCCTCTCCTCGCATGTGATGCCCGAGGTTGAACGCGTCTGCGACCGCGTCGCGATCGTGCGGGAGGGACGGCTGGTCGCCGTCGAGGACATCGGATCGCTGAAGGCCCGCGCGCTCCGGCACGTCGAGCTGCACTTCGACGAGCCGGTGGGCGCCGAAGCGTTCGCCCACCTGCCGAGCGTGCGGTCGGTGCAGGCGCACGGCGACGCGCTCTCCATCGCGATCGAGGGCACCGTCGACGCCGTGGTCAAGCAGGCGGCCCGGTTCACGGTCGTGAACATCGAGACGCGGGAGCCGAGCCTCGAGGACCTGTTCCTCGCCTACTTCCGAGCCGACGGCTCTCCTCCCGAGACGAGGGAGACGCCGTGAACGCCCTGCTCTCGAAGGCCGCCAGGGACCAGCGACGCGGCGTGATCGGGTGGAGCATCGGCGCCGCCGCGGTCGTGTTGCTGTACGCAGCGTTCTTCCCGAGCATCGCGCAGAGCGCCGCCGACCTGCGGTCCTACATCGAGAGCCTTCCGGAGGCGATCCGGAACATCGTCGCCGCCGAGGACTACACGACGCCGGTCGGCTACCTCGAGAGCGAGTTCTTCAACTCGATGGGACCGCTCGTGATGTCGATCTTCGCGATCGGCGCCGGATCGCGGGCGATCGCGGGCGAGGAGGAAGCCGGCACGCTCGACCTGCTCCTCTCGGCGCCGGTCCGCCGCGGACAGGTGCTCGTCACGAAGGCCATCGCGATCGTCGCGGCCACCGCGGCGCTCGGGGCCGTGGCGGCGCTCTCGATCATGGTGTTCGGTCCGATCTTCGACCTCACCGTGCCCCGCTCCGACGTGGCCGCGGCGTGCGTGATGCTGGCGCTGCTCGGCCTCTCGTTCGGCGGCATCGCGTTCGCGGTCGGGGCCTCCACCGGCCGCCGCACGATGGCGAACGCGGTCGCGGGAGGGCTCGCCGTCGTCGAGTTCATCGTGCACGCGATCGGACCGACGGTCGACTGGCTGCGCCCGCTGCTCCCGCTCTCGCCGTTCCGCTGGTACCAGGAACCGGGGGTGCTCACGGGCGGGCTGCGCGCCGAGAACGTCGCCGTCCTGGTCGGCATCGCCGTGGTCGCCTACATCGTGGCGCGAGCGGTCTTCCTCAGGCGCGACCTCTCGAGCTGAGCGAGGACGGTCACGCGCCCGAGGGGTCGGATCACTCGCCGAACGGCGCGAATCCCGGCGCGGTTGATGGCCAGGGCCGCGCCGCTTCCCACGCGGCCCCGACCGCGAGCACGAGGTCGTCGGCGAAACGCGGCCCGGTGATCTGGATGCCGAACGGCACGCCGTTGGGTGAGACACCGGCCGGGACCGAGAGGGCGGGGTGCCCGGTGATGTTCGCGGCCTGGGTGTTGTAGGCCGAGGCCGAGGGCCCGCCGGCGGCGCCGCCCGCGGCTCTTCCGTCGGGGAGGAACCCTTCCACACACATCGTCGGCGAGGCGAGCACCGTGTCGGCTCCCAGCATCTCGTCGAGCGTGCGGGTGAACGCGAACCGTCGGCGGCGCGCTTCCAGGTACTCGTCGGCGGTGATCCTCGCCGCGATCGCCAACGCCTCTCGCAGGTACGGCGTCATCTCGTCGGCACGCTCGATCGCGGTCGCCCGCCCGATCCACGTGAGCTCCTCCACCGCCACCGTCGTGAACCAGTCGTCGTCCATCTGCTCGGGGAACGGAGGCGCGACCGGCTCGACCGCGAGCCCGGTCGCCGCCTCGAGCGCGAGCAGAGCTCCGTCGAAGAGCGTCGCGATCGGACCGGGCAGCGGTCCGTAGTCGACCATGCGGGTCGTGGCCAGGACGCGCGCCGGCCGGACGTCGGTCCGCGGCGACCATGAGGGCAGGGCCGTGGGGTCGCCCGCGACCGGCCCGCGCAGGACCTCGAACAGCAGCGAGGCGTCCTCGACGCTCGTGGCGAGCGGACCCTTGGTCGACAGATCGATCCACGACGGCGTCGGATCGCGCCCGATCGCACCGCCGCTCGGCTTCAGCCCGACCACCCCGCAGAACGCGGCGGGGATGCGGATCGATCCCCCGCCGTCGGTGCCGGTCGCGATCGGAGCCATGCCAGCCGTGAGCGCCGCAGCGCTTCCCCCGCTCGACCCGCCGGGCGACCAGTCCAGCGCCCACGGGTCATGGGTCTCGCCGAACAGCCGGTTCGACGTGAATCCCTCGAACGCGAACTCCGGCAGGTTCGTCTTGCCCACGAGGATCGCTCCGGCCGCCCGCAGCCGTGCCACGGCCTCGCAGTCGCGTTCGGCCGGTGGCGCGTCCTCACGCAGCAGGGACCCGAACGTCGTGGGCTGGCCGGCCGCATCCTCGTTGTCCTTCACGAGCAGCGGGAGCCCGGCGAGTGGCCCGATCGCCTCCCCCGCTTCGATCCGTGCGTCGACGGCGGCCGCATCGGCGAACGCCCCGTCACCTCGCGTTCGCACGACAGCATTGATCGGCCCGTCGAGCCGCTCGATGCGCGCGATCGACTCGGCCACCATGGCCTCGGCCGTCACCGTGCCTTCCGTGACCGCGGCGGCCAACGCTGCGAGCGACATCCCTTGGCAGGGTACGGGGCGCCGCCGAAGCGGGCAACGTCGGCTCCCGCCCTGCCGCTCATCCGTGGGGTTGGCTTCCGACGTTCTCCGCGTGGCCCGTAAGCTTCCGCCCATGGTTACCGACGTCGTCGTCATCGGGGGCGGGTTCGCCGGCCTGGTGGCAGCCCGAGACCTGCGGGAGGCAGGACGATCGGTGGCGCTGCTCGACGCCCGGGGCCGCCTGGGGGGACGCACCTGGTATCGCGAGCTGCCCGGGACCGGCGTCATGGCCGAGTACGGAGCGGCCTGGGTCTTCCTCGACGCGCAGACGGCGCTCGCGGCCGAGATCCGCCGCTACGGCATCGCGATGAACCCGCCCACCCGCACGGCCGACCTCGCGTGGCTGGCTGACGGGATGCTCCGCCGGGGTGACGACGCCGCCGGGCGCATCGCCGACCTCGTCACTGCCCCCGACGGCGCGCTCGAGCTCGCGATGGCCCGGGTCGCGGCCGCGGTCGAGGCGAGCGGCGTCGATGCGCCGGGGATCGGCCACGATGCCTCGGTCGGCGATCATCGAGACCTCTCGCGGGTGGCCGACCTCGATGTCCCGGTCTCGACCTGGCTGGACGACACCGGTGCCTCCGCCGATGAGGCCTGCTTCCTTCGGGCCTTCACGGCGGCGATGGGGGGCGGCGATCCGTCGCATCTGTCGATGCTTGGCATGCTGCTCGACGCCGTGGAGGGCGGCTACCGCTTCCACGAGGTGTTCGAGGACTCCGGTGAGAGCTTCACCGACGGCACCGGCAGCCTCGTGGCCGCGATCGCCACCGATGCCGGCGACGACGTCCGGCTCTCGACCCCGGTCGTGCGCGTCCGAGCGACCGACCACGGGGTGAGCGCCGACATCGCCGGTGGCGGTGAGGTCCGGGCGGCGGCCGCGGTCGTGGCCCTCCCCCTGCACGTCTGGGTCGACGTGGAGTTCGATCCGCCCCTGGACGAGGCCAAGCATCGCGCGGCGGTGGCAGGTCACGGCGGCGCATCCACCAAGGTGCTCGCGATCGCACAGGGCGTGCCGGAGAACTTCGTCGGCCTCGGCTGGCCCGGCCCGTTGCAGGCCCTCATCGGCGGGCGGGAGGTGCCCGGCGGGCGGCTGGTCACCGGGTTCTCGGGCACGCGCACGGTGCGCCCCGATGACCGCGACGCCGTGGAGCGGGCGATCCGAGGCTTCCTGCCCGAGGCGAACGTGACGGCGGCCGGCAGCCACGACTGGGTGACCGACACGTACTCGAAGAGCACCTGGTTCGCCCCCCGCCCCGGCTGGTACGACGATCCGCCCCGCAGCCGCACCGCTCCCATGGGCCGCGTCGCGTTCGCCGGGTCAGACGTGGCCGGCGTGGGCGCGGGGTGGATCGAGGGTGCGGTGCGGACCGGTCACGAGGCGGCTGCCGACGTGCTCGGCATGCCGCCGGGCTGACCGTCAGCCGGCCGCGATCAGGGCGACGCCGACGAACGCGGCGGCGACGCCCGCCACTTGCCACCGAGCGAGCCGCTCGTGCAGGAACCAGCGCGCCAACAGCACGGTGGTGACCGGATAGAGCGAGCCGAGCACCGAGACCAGGGTGAGCAGGCCCTCGCGGGCCGCGAGGGCGAACATCACGTTGGCGCCGTTGTCGAGCGCGCCGACGCCGGCGAGGATCCCTGCTTCGGGGACGGTGGGATGCCGGGCGTTCCGCGCCGTCACGACGGCCGCGACGATGAACAGCGGCACCGAGACGACCCTGATCATCAACGAGGCCCACAGCGGGCTCGCTTCTCCGGCGGTGTCGAGCGAGGTGACGAAGAGTCCCAGGAACAGCGCGGCCAGCAGCGCGAGCCCGACGCCGCGGGTCCTCCCGCCGTCCGTCGTCGTGCCCGCGGGCTCCGACGAACGCACGGCCAGGAGCACGCCCGCCCCGGCCACAACCATCCCGACGAGCTGCAGGGCGGCCGGCCGCTCCCCCTGCAGGAAGCCGACGACGACCGGCACGACGCCCGAGAGCGCGGCCACGGGAGCGACGATGCTCATGCGGCCGACCGCGAGGCCCCGGTAGAGCGAGGCGAGCCCGATCGCGCCGGCGAGCCCGCCCAGCGCCCCGGCCACGAGGAACCGTGCCTCGGGACGGGGCTCGCCGAGCGCGATCACGAGCCCGGCCGTGAGGATCAGCCCGGTCCCCTGGCTCACGACCATGACGACCGCGGTCGGCAAGCGTCTGGACATGAGGCCGCCGACGAAGTCGGCCGACCCCCACGTGAGCCCCGAGGCCAGGGCGAGTCCGAGTGGAACCACCCGGGGCTACCGGGCGGCGGCGAACGGCACGACCCGGACGCCGTCCTTCCACACCTGCTCGATGCGGTCCTCGTACTCGTCGAAGACGAGCGGATCACCCTCGACCACGACCAGATCGGCGCGTTTGCCGGGCTCGAGGCTGCCGAGCTCATCCCGCACGCCCATCAGCTCCGCGGCGCTCGAGGTGGTCGCCACGAGCGCCTGCGAGGGCGTGAAGCCGTGCGCAGCCATGTGGCGCAGCTCGTTGAGGTTCGTGCCGTGGGGTGCGACCGGGCAGTCGGTGCCCATCGCGATCTTCACCCCCGCATCGGAGGCGAGCCGGAACGCATCGAGCTCGGGCCGCCCGAGGCCGCGGAGCTTCTCGCGGACGGCCGGCGGCACCTTCTCGTCGTTCGCGAGCGCATCGGTCGTGTCGCCCGCGGTGAGCGTCGGCACGAGCCAGGTGCCGCGCTCGACCATCATCGCCGCCGCCTCCTCGTCGAGGTAGGTCCCGTGATCGATCGATCGCACGCCGGCGCGGACGGCGCGCTTGATGCCCTCGGGGCCGTGGGCGTGCGACATCACCCAGGTGCCGAGATCGGCGGCGCTGCGCACGATCGCGTCGACCTCCTCCTGCGAGTAGTTCGGCTCCATCGGGTCGTCGGCGGGCGAGAGGAAGCCTCCGCTGGAGGCGATCTTGATCACATCGGCGCCCGCCCGGATCACCTCGCGCACCTTGGCGCTGACGCCGTCGACCCCGTCGCAGACGCCCGAAGGCATGCCCGGGTACTCCACGCCGAAGACGCTCCTCGTGCCGCTCGGCAGCCACGGGTCGTTGTGCCCCCCGGTCATCGAGAGCATCGTCACCGAGATCTGCATCCGCGGCCCGACGAGCGCGCCTTCCTCGACGGCGGCCCGCAGGCCCGCGTCGGCGCCCGAGGCATCGCGGACCGTGGTGATGCCGAGCGCGAGCGTCCGGCGAAGGTTCTCGGCCATGCGGAAGAAGGCCAGGGAGAACGGCTCCTGCATGCGCGCGTACTCGTCGAAGTCCTCGTAGCGGAACGCGAGATGCACGTGGCAGTCGAACAGTCCCGGCAGCAGCGCCCGGCCCGCGCAGTCGACCCCGTCGTCCCCGTCGAGCCCCGGCCCGACGTCGACGATACGGCCCTCCTCGATCACGACGTCGGCTTCGGCCGGCGCGGCGCCCGTGCCGTCGAAGACCGTCCCGCCGCGGAACACCGTCCTGCCCACCGGTTCACGCCTCCTCGGAGCGGCGACCTAGACTCGCGCCGAACCCTACCTGCCCCGAGGAGTGAGCGACGTGGACCTGAGGCTCTCCGCCGAGGACCTGGCCGTGCAGCAGAAGGCTCGCGAGTTCACCGAGCAGGTATTGGTGCCGCTCGAGGACGAATGCGAGGCGAACGACGGCCTCTCCCCCGAGAGCCACGCGCGGGCCAAACACGCCGTGCTCGACTGGGGCTTCCACGGCATCAACCACTCCACCGAGGACGGCGGACAGGGCTACGACACGTTCGGGCAGATGCTGATCGAGGAGCAGTGGGGCCGCGCGACGGGCGCGCTCTGGGACATCCCGTGGCGGCCCTCGATCCCGCTCGCCCGGGGCACCGCGCACCAGAAGGAGCGGTTCCTGCGACCGGCGATCCGGGGCGAGCGCCGCGACGCGTACGCGATCACCGAGGAAGGCGCGGGCTCCGACGTCACGGCCGTGGCGACGACCGCCCGGCGCGAGGGCAACGACTGGGTGCTCGACGGCGAGAAGTGGCACGTCACGAGCGGCGACGTCGCGGACTTCTTCCTCGTGCACGCCCACGTCGACGGCGACCCGTCGAAGGCCACCGTCTTCCTGGTCGACAAGGACCTGCCGGGCGTGCGGCTCGTGCGCACCCCGAAGTACACGCACACGTTCGTGTTCGAGCATCCGATCTACGCGTTCGAGGGGGTTCGTCTCGGCGACGACCGTATGCTCGGCGACGTCGGCGATGGCTTCGAGCTCACGAAGGACTGGTTCGTGGAGGAGCGCATCATGATCGGCGCGCGCACCATGGGCGCGAGCGCTCGGGCGCTCGAGCTCTCGCTCGCGTTCGCGCGGGACCGACGACAGTTCGGCCGGCCGATCGTCGAGTTCCAAGCGATCGAGTTCATGCTCGCCGACATGGCGGCGGAGATCATGGCCGCGAAGTCCATGCT
>JBOGVO010000280.1:0-11521 GCA_050692855.1 Actinomycetota bacterium
CAAGGATAAGGCCCGCCCGGCACGGGCGCCGGGCGGGCCTGCCCGGAACCGCCGGACGCGGCGGGCTCGTGGTTCGCGGCCCCTTCGGGTCAGTCGCGATCGGTCAGATCGCTCAGCTTGTCCTTCACGGTGTCGACCGCGTCGTTCGCCTTCTCCTTGACCTCGGCGCCCTTGCGATCCATCTTGCCTTCGCGCTCGAGACGCTCATCGTCGGTCACGTCGCCGACGTTCTCTTTGATGGCGCCCTTCGCCTTGTCTACCTGCTCACCCATCTCGTACCCCTTCCTTCCTCATCGGTTCTCACGTCGTTCCTTCCGGTCAGTCGAAGAGACTCACGCCACCGGGGCCGACCAACAGTCCCGCGACGATCAGCACGATCCCCCAGAGGATGCCGCCGCGGACGATCGCCACGATGCCCGCGATCACCAACACTGCCGCGATGATCCACAGGATCGTGTCGGTCGTGCCTTCGTTCCCCCCGTTCTGCGCGAGAAGCGCCAACCCGGTCTGCAACATGCTTCCTCCCTTGGTCAACTGCGCTTCGAGCGCGCATCGTTCGTCGTCGCGGGGAGCTTCTCCAGCGATCCGGTCGGTCAAACCCTGTCCGGATGAAATGCGAGAGAGGCTCACGGACGGCAGACGGGCAGCGTTGAGAAGGAACGCTCATCGGAGGAAACGAGGGAGGGAGAGTGGTCAGTCCCTGCGTGTGCCGAAACGGCGGTGCAGCAGCCCGCGAAGCCAGCCCATCCTGGACTTCGCCTGGTCCGCCTTCAGTGCGGCGTCTTCCAACGCCTCGGCCACGGCTGGATCGTCGTTGACGGTCGCTGCCTCATCGATCGCGTCCGCGGTCTCGATCGAAGCGGCATGTGCGGAATCGGCGCCGAGGATCTCACGCCTGCCTTCTTCGGGTGACATGAGCTTCCTCCGGATCGAGGCGAGGACGAGGACACAACCGATCGGATGATGCCGGTATGGACGATACCTGTCCACGAGCGGACGCGTCCTCACGATGCCGCTCGCGTACGCTCCTGGCGGCGACCACCGCACATCGACCCGTCGGACGACCATCCATGACGCACCACGACACCCCTCGCTCGCCTCAGGCGCCGAACATCGCCCGCGTCGAACCGTCGCATCCCCGGTCGGTCGCGGAAGCCGCCGGCGAGATCCGCGTCGAGGTGCGTACGAAGCGCACGGCGATCCTGCTGCGTGTCGCGTTCCTGCTGGTCACGCTCGTCGCGCTCTACATCTTGTGGCCGAGCCTGCTGACCGTCCTCGAGAGGTGGCCCGACCTCCTGGACCTGAACCCGGGCTGGTTCGTCGTGATGCTCGGCTTCGAGTTCGCGAGCTTCGCGTGCATCTGGGGGCTGCAGCGCATCGCGCTGCGGACGAGCCGCTGGTTCGGCGTGGCCACGGCGCAGCTCGCCTCCAACGCCTTCAGTCGCGTGGTCCCCGGAGGCGCCGCGGCCGGCGGCGCGTTGCAGTGGCGGATGCTGACCGACTCCGGCGTCGACGGCGCACAGGTGGCGACCGCGCTGACCGCAGCGTCGCTCATCAGCACGGGCACGCTGTTCATGCTGCCGTTGCTCGCGGTGCCGGCGGCCCTGCTCGGACGCCCCGTGCCCGGTGGGCTCGCACAGGCCGCGTGGCTCGGCGGCGTCGTCTTCGTCGTCGGGTTCCTCGTCGGATGGCTGCTGCTCACCCGTGACGGCGCGCTGCGGAAGCTGGGCCGGGGCGTGCAGTGGCTCAGGAACCGCCTCCAGCCGCGCAAGCCTCCCGTGAAGGACCTGCCCGACCGGCTCGTGGTCGAGCGGAACGAGATGCGCGAGACGCTCGGAGACACCTGGTGGAAGGCGTTGTTGTTCGCGCTCGGGAACTGGCTCTTCGACTACCTCGCCCTGCTCGCCGCGATCACGGCGGTGGGCTCGCATCCCCGGCCGACGCTCGTGCTGCTGGCCTACTCGGCCTCGATGGTGCTCGCGATGATCCCCATCACCCCGGGGGGGCTGGGATTCGTGGAAGCGGGCCTCACCGGTCTGCTGGCCATCGCGGGTGTCTCCGGCGGCGACGCGGTGCTCGCGGTGCTCGCGTACCGACTCGTCTCGTTCTGGCTTCCCCTGCCGCTGGGAGGCGTGGCCGCGCTCCTGCACCGCCGGCGCTACCTAGGGCGTCCCCCGGTCGGCCCCTCCCCGGTGGGCTGACACCGTCGTCGAACGGTCGACCTGAGAGATGACCCGTCCTCCCCATGCGCCGAGCCTCCGCCCGGTCGCACGATGGAAGGGATGGACCCGGCCCGGATCAGGAGGGTCGGGAACCGGTCATCTCTCCTTGCAGGACCGGCGATCCCGGTCCCGGGGGAGGTGTCGAGAGGAGGGGTCTCATGCACCGACGATCGACCGGCCTGGCAGCAGCGATCCTGCTCCTGGCCACCCTCGTGCCCGCTCAGGGTGCGCTGGCCCTGCACCGAGCAGCGCCCGAAGGAGGCGTGGATGTCGGCGTGAAGCATCTCCCGCCCGACGTCAAGGCGCCCGAGTTGAAGATCGCCCAGGCACGGCGGGACGTGCGCGCAGCGTCGAGCGCGGCGATCGCCCAACGGTCGGTCGTCGGCGAGACGAAGCTCTGGCCCGCGATCGACTTCGTGACCGGTACGCTCGACATCAAGGAGTACACGCTCCGCGGCGTCGGGAACAACATCGAGGTCTGGGTGTTGAGCGGCTCCGACGACGTGTCCACGGGCACCGACTTCCCGGCAGACGACTGTCGCAACGGCGCCCGAACCGAGATCACCGACGAGCAGGTGCAGTACCTGATCGAGCAGTTCGACGGGAACATCTACCCGAAGGAGTCCGAGACGTTCAGCGTGCCTCCGGCACGCGACGGCACGGGCTCCGCTCTCGCGGCCTCGTTGGACCTGCCGCCCGATTACTACGAGGGCGACGGGGACGACATCGCGGTCCTGGTCGACAACGTCCGGGACGACAACTTCTACGACACCGACAACCAGACCGGCCTCTCGTACGTGGCGGGGTTCTACTCGTCGTTCTTCGACGACGTGCTGAACCGACTGACGATGACGATCGACGCGTACGACTGGCTCCACCGAACCGGGGCGAACCCACCGCACGAGCCGACGACCGATCTGTGCACGAGCGCGCCCGCGCGGCCGTTCCTGTACGAAGGCGTCTTCGCGCACGAGTACCAGCACCTCTTGCAGCACTACGTCGATCCCGGCGAGACGACGTGGGTGAACGAGGGCCTGTCGGATTGGGCCCAGACGCTCACGGGCTACGTCGACCCGAGCGTCCCGATCACCCACCTGGGATACGACAGCCACATCCAGTGCTTCCTCGGCTATCTCGGGGTGCAGACGGACTTCAACCCCATCCCCCGACAGGGCGGCCCCGAGAACTCGCTGACCCTCTGGGGCGACCAGACGGACTTCGAGTCGGAGGTGCTCTGCGACTACGGAGCCGCGTACACGATGATGGAGTTCCTGGCCGGCCGGTTCGGCGAGGATTTCATGGGAGCGTTCCATCGGGACCCGCTCCACGGCCTGCAGAGCGTGCAGGCGCTCGCGCAGGCGGCGGGCAGCGACCAGACGATCGAGGAGTTGATCGACGAGTGGGCCGCGACGGTGGCCCTCGACGGCATCCTGGACGACGGGGCGAAGCTGAACGGTGGCACGCCCGCGGACTTCCAGGTGCCCACGCTCGACGCCACGATCAACTGGGACACCGATCAGACCTACAGCTCGCCGGGTGCCCCGCCGAACGGGTCGGACTACGTCAGACTCCGAGACGGGTCGGCCCAGTACCTCGCGGCCGACGACATCGACAGCATCGAGTTCACCGGCGTGTCGGAGCTCCCGACGGTCCCGATCGAATGGGTCGTCGATCCCGAACCGCCCGGTCAAGCGGGCGACCCGGCGCTGTTCTCCGGCACCGGTGACAACCTCGATCGCTCGATCGTGCAGGAGGTCACGGTGCCGACCGCATCGCCGGCGTTGACGTTCGACGCGAACTGGAGCCTCGAGGACGGGTTCGACTACGCCTACGTGCAGGTCTCGACCGACGAGGGCGAGACGTACGAGTCGATCGAGTGCTCGGGCCAGGTGCCGGGGGGCGGGCCGCTGGGACCGGCCTTCAACGGCGAGAACGGCGCGTTCGAGAGCGTGTCGTGCGACCTGTCGGCGTTCGCCGGTCAGACCGTCGTGGTCGCGTTCCGTCTCGTCACCGACGGGAGCTTCTTCCTCGATGGCATCTGGGTCGACGACGTGGCGCTCGACGGGACGCCGCTGTCGGACGGCTCGACGCTCGACGGGTGGAGCTCACCCACCGAGTTCAACCCGGTCGACGTCGAGGGCTACACGGTGCGGCTGATCGCCCACCGCGACGGCAAGCGGGCCTGGATCGCCGAGGTGCCGCTCGATTCGGACTTCGGCGGATCGCTGATGGGCGGGAAGCTGCGCCAGGCGATCGGCACCCAGGCGCAGCTCGTGGCGGCGATCGTCACCTACCACGACTCCACCGAGTCGATCGGGCAGTACGCGCCGTACACGCTGCTCGTGAACGGCGAGCAGCAACCGGGCGGCTAGAAGGCGGAAGAGTCGGATCGGAGGGAGCGGCCTCGGCCGCTCCCTCCACGGCGTCCGCCATTCTCGTCACGCCGAGCGAGAGGACGGCGCTCCATGGTCGCGCCATTCCTCGTCGAGCATCGAGTACACGACCATGTCGAGGTAGCCCGCGACGGTCTTGCCCGCGCCACGCAGCACGCCTTCCATCGTAAAGCCGAGGCGCTCGGGAACCGCGCGACTCCGGCGATTCTCGACCGCCGCATGGATCGAGATGCGGTGCAGGCCCAGCCGTCGGAAGCCATGATCGAGGAACAGCCGCGCGGCTCCGGTGATCATGCCACGACCCTCGAACCTCTCGTCGATCCAGTATCCGATGTCGCCGAGGTCGTGCGTTGGGTCCACGCTCATGCCGGCCGCACCGACGACGGCGCCGTCCACGATGAGGCCATTTGCCTCGATATCGTGCTCGGAGGCACGAGAGCTCTCGATGAACCGTCGAACGTGCTCGGAGGTCTTCGTTCCCGGCGCCCAGTCCATCCATCGCTCCAGACGAGCCCGGTTCGCCTCGACGAGCGCGAACAACTCGACAGCGTCGGCGGGGACCAGGGAACGGATCGCTGTGTCGTCGTCGATCCGCCAGTCGATGCCGGCAGTCACGTGCTCGCGGCTTCCCGCTTCTTCCGCTCCTCCTCCTGCAGCACGCGGCGCAAGACCTTGCCGATCAGCGTCTCGGGAAGCTCGTCGCGGAACTCGATCTCCTTCGGCACCCGGTAGCCGGTGAGACCCTGGTCGGGATCTCGGCACCACGACGCGATCTCCTCGGCGGTCGCGATCTCGCCGGGCTTCAGCACGATGAACGCCTTCACGCGCTCGCCGGTGGTGTCGTCGGGCACGCCGACCACCGCGCACTTCAGGATCTTCGGGTGGTGGAACAGCACGGCTTCCACCTCGGTCGGGTACACGTTGAACCCCGACACCAGGATCATGTCCTTGATGCGGTCGACGATCTGGAAGTAGCCCTGCTCGTCCATGATCGCGACGTCACCCGTGTGCAGCCAACCGTTGCGGATCACCAACCCGCTCTCGTCGGGACGGTTCCAGTAGCCGAGCATCACCTGTGGGCCCTTGATGCACATCTCCCCGCGTTCGCCCTGGGGCACCACGCGGTCGGGCTCGTCCAGGTCCGTGAGCTTCACGTCGGTGTCGGGAAGCGGCAGACCGATCGAGCCTTCCTTGCGCTCGCCCACCAGGGGGTTCGCATGCGTGACCGGCGAGCACTCGCTCAGTCCATAGCCCTCGACCACCTTCGCGCCACCGGTGATCTCCTCGAACCGCTTCGCGACCGCCATCGGCAGCGGGGCGGCCCCCGAGATGCACGCCTTCAACGACGCCAGGTCGTGCTTGGGCGTGCGTGGATCCTGGTTCAGCGCGATGTACATGCGCGGCACGCCGGGGAACAACGTCGGCTTCTCCTTCGACATCGCCTTCAGCGCCATGTCGATCTCGAACCGCGGAAGCAGCACGAGCTTCGCGGCCTTCGTCATCGAGAAGTTCATCACGAGCGTGCCGAACGAGTGGAAGAAGGGCAGCGCCGCCACGATGCCGTCCTCCCCTTGGCGGACCACGTCGAGCCAGGCCGAGGCCTGCATCGCGTTCGCGACCAAGTTGTGATGCGAGAGCGTCGCGCCCTTCGACAAGCCGGTCGTGCCCCCGGTGTACACGAGGGCCGCGGCTTCGGAGGCCGGGTCTGCGACCGACGCCTCGGACGGCACCGGCCCGGCCTGCTTCATCACCTCGGCCCACCACCGCACGCGGTGGTCGGGCGGGATGAACGGCTGCGGGGTTCCGTGCTTGCGCGCGTCGCTCCTGAACTTCAAGGGCGCGAGCCACTTGATCGGCGCCGGCATGTAGTGGTTGAGCTTGATCGCGACGACCTCCTGCACCCCGACGGCGTCGCGGATCTGACCGAACCGATGGTAGATCTGGTCGAGCACGATCATGACCTTCGCGCCCGAGTCCTTGATCTGATGCTCGAGCTCTCGCTCGGTGTAGAGGGGGTTGTTGCCGACCGCGATGGCCCCGATCCGCTGGCACGCGTACCAAGCGATCACGTACTCGGGGCAGTTGGGCAGGATCATGCCGACGCGATCGCCGGCGTGCACCCCGAGCCCCACGAGCACCGCCGAGAACCGTTCGACCTCGGCGAGCAGCTTCTCGTAGCTCATGCGCGCCCGGAAGAACGCGAGGGCCGGCCGGTCCGGGAAGCCCGCCGCCGCGTTCCGGAGCAGCGCGAACACCGACTCCCTCGGATATGGCTCGAGGGAATGCGGCATGCCGGGCGGGTAGGAGTCGTACCACGGGCGATGGCCGTTCATGGGGCGCATCATCGCGGGACGAGCGCGAGGCTGCAACACGCTCTCGCGGTTGACATCATGATGTATCGTATCTAGCATCATGATGCTCATGACACACCGCACGACGCTGACGCTCGAGGACGACGTCGCCGAACGGCTGCGTGACCTGTCACGCCGCGAAGGGCGCTCCATCAAGGAGGTCGTCAACGACACGCTTCGAGCGGGCTTGAGTCACCGCGATCGCGGACCGGTCGAGCCCTATCAGGTGCCGGCTCGCGCCATGGGCCTGCGGTCGGGCATCGATCTCGACGACATCCAGGCACTCGTCGACAGACTCGACGGGCCGGAGCGCCATTGATCCTTCTCGACGCGAACATCCTCCTGTACGCGTTCGATGCATCGAGCCCGAGGCACGACGCCTCCCGAGGCTGGCTGGAGCGGACGCTGTCGGGGAGCGAGGTCGTCGGCTTCCCGCTCGTGACGATCCTCGCCTTCATCCGGATCGGCACCGATCCTCGGGTCTTCGACGCTCCGCTCGACACCGAGAGCGCGATCGAGATCGTCTCGACCTGGTTGGCGCGTCCCAACGCGCAGCTCGTTGAGCCGACGGCACGTCACTGGCAGGTCCTCGCCGCTGTCTCCGGGAAGGGACGAGCCCGCGGCCCGACGGTCACAGACGCCCATCTGGCCGCCCTCGCCATCGAGCACGGCGCCACGCTGTGCACGACCGATCGTGGCTTCGGACGATTCCACGACGTCGAGACGCTCGATCCGACAGCCTGACCGAAGGGCCCCCCGGACCTCGCTCCACGGGCGCCGGCTCACGCGGCTCGTAGCATGCGTGAGCGGGCGTTCGTGCCGTGCGTTCGCCTCAGCCCTCGAGAGGGTTCCCCATGCAGGTAGCGACAACCACATCGACGCCCACCGTCGACCGGGCGATCTTCCGCCGCGGCATGCGGTTGGTCGCCTCGTACGTGCGCATGCACCCGAAGCCGTTCGCGGCCTCGCTGGTCGGCGCCGTCATGTTCGCGTTCGCCTCGCTGTGGCTGACCGAGTCGCTGGCGCGGGCGACCGACGACGTGTTGCGCCCGGCATTCGAGGGCGAGGTCGAATCCCGCGACGTCTTGCTCGCCGTCGGAGCGCTCATGATCGGCGGCGTCGGGCGGGCGCTCGGCATCATGCTGCGCCGGTACTACTCCGGTGTGGCAGGCGAGCGCGTGATGGCGACGCTGCGCACCCGCGTCGCCGAGCGCTACCGGGCGCTCTCACTGCGCTATCACCGCGAGACGCCGACCGGCGAGCTGCTGGCGCACATGGAAGCCGACGTGAAGGCGGCGGTCGACGTGTTCTGGCCGGTGCCGTTCGCGGTCGGCGTGATCGTGCTGGCGCTGCTCGCGCTGGCAGCGCTCATCGAGAGCGACCCCTATCTGGCCATGGTGGGACTGATCGTGTTCCCTTCGCTCGCCGGGATGAACCGCATCTTCGCCAGGCGCATGGAGGAACCGGTGCGCCTGGCGCAGGAACGCATCGGCGAGGTCAGCGCGGTGGCGCACGAGTCGATCGACGGTGCCCTGGTCGTGAAGACGCTCGGCCGCGAGGAGGCGGAGACCGGCCGGTTGTTCGAGAAGGCGAACGCCCTCCGCGACGAGCGGGTTCGCGCCGGCGTGATCCGCGCCACCTTCGAGGCGGCGCTCGACGCGCTGCCGACGATGGCCATCGCGCTGTTGCTCGCCGTGGGATCGTGGCGCGTGGCGAGCGGAGCGATCACGCTCGGCGACCTGATCGGGTTCGTGGCCCTGTTCCAGCTCTTGTCGTGGCCGATGCGGTTCATCGGTTGGATCCTCGCCGAGCTGCCGAGGGCCGTCGTGGGCTACGACCGACTCCAGGAGGTCTTCCGCGAGCCGGTCACCGTGACGCCGGCGCGCGAGGGCACCCCGCTTCCCGACGGACCGCTCGGCCTGCACGTGCACGAGCTGCACCTGCTGTACGAGCAGCAGTCTCCGGTGCTCGAGGGCGTGTCGTTCGAAGTGGCGCCCGGCGAGTCGGTCGCGATCGTGGGCCCGACCGGTGTCGGCAAGAGCACGCTGACCCAGTTGATGGTGCGCCTCGTCGACCCCGACGAGGGACTCGTGGAGATCGGCGGGGTCGACCTGCGCGGGGTCGACACCGCGTCGCTGCGTTCGGCGGTCGCGGTCGTGTTCCAAGACAGCTTCCTCTTCGCTGAGAGCGTGCGTTCGAACATCGCGCTCGACTCCGGCGCGACCGATGAGGACGTCGAGCAGGCCGCGGTGATCGCAGCGTGCGATCGATTCATCCGCGCGCTGCCGCGCGGATACGACACGATCGTCGGCGAGCGTGGGCTCACGCTCTCGGGCGGCGAGCGTCAGCGCGTCGCGCTCGCTCGCGCCCTGGTTCGCAAGCCGAGGCTCTTGATCCTCGACGACGCGACGAGCGCAGTCGATCCGTCGATCGAGGCCGAGATCCTGGGGGCCCTGCGCCGCGAGCTCTCGACGACGCTCGTGGTGGTGGCCTACCGGCTGTCCACGATCCGCCTCGCCGACCGGGTGATCTTCCTGCGCGGCGGGCGGGTCGAGGCGACCGGGACGCACGAGGAGCTGCTCGAGACCCAGCCCGGGTACGGAGCGATCATCCGGGCCTACGAACGAGGCGAACGCTGATGGCCGACGAACTGCTGCGCCTGCGCGGCCTGGACGACGAGCTGCCCGTGCCCGAGGAGCTGAAGGGCTCGTTCGGCGTGCTGCGGCGAGGCCTGCGGGAGAGCCCCGAGCTTCGCACGGGGCTCGGCTTCACGCTGGTCATCTCGCTCGGCATCACGGCGGTCTCGCTCGTGACGCCGGTGCTCGTGCAGCAGGTGATCGACAATGGCTTCACACCGGAGTTCAAGCCCGCGTTCGTCTACGGCATCTGCGGGCTCGCGTTCCTGCTGGTGATCGTGGCCTTCCTCGCCGCGCGCGCGGCCGGGCGACGTCTCGTTCGCGCCTCCGAGGAAGCCCTGATGAACCTGCGCGTGCGCACGTTCGCGCACATCCACCGCCTCTCGATCGCGGAGCAGAGCGAGGAGAAGCGCGGTGTCTTCGTGGCCCGCGTGACCGCCGACGCCGATTCGCTGCAGCAGTTCACGGAGTACGGCGGCATCGCCTGGTTGATCTCGTTCGTGCAGGCCTTCGGCGCGCTGGCGCTGATGCTCTACTACTCGTGGCAGCTCTCGATCGTCGTCGTGCTGCTGATGGTGCCGCTCGTCGTGGTCATGGGGTCGATGCAGTCGCGGCTGTCGGCCGCGTTCGACGCGGCCCGCACCCGGGTCGGCGAGATGCTCTCGGAGGTCTCCGAGAGCGTGATGGGAGCCGCGGTCGTGCGCGCCTACGGCATCGACGACACGATCCACGCACGGGTGACCGGCGCGATCGGCCGCCGCTACGACGCCGAGGTGAAGGCACACCTGCGCGCCGCCACCCTGTGGCCGATGTCGAGCGTCTTCTACGCGCTGACCCTGTCGACGGTCGTCGCGGTCGGTGCCGTCTTCGGTCCCGAGTGGGGCCTCACGTTCGGCACCGTGACGGCGTTCCTGTTCCTCGGCGACGTGTTCCTCAGCGTGTTCGAGGATCTGCCCGAGATCTACGCGGAGACCCAGACGGCGATCGCCGGGTGGCGGAAGATCCTGGCCGTGCTCGACCTGCCGATCGAGATCGTGGAGCCCACGGACGGCGTTCGGCTGCCCTCGCACGGCGCCCTCGACGTCGCCGTGGACGGCATGACGTTCGGATACCGCGGCGGGCCGCCGGTGCTCCGAGATATCGACGTCTCGATCCAGGCAGGGTCGCACATCGCGATCGTGGGCGAGACGGGAAGCGGGAAGACCACGTTCGCGAAGCTGCTCACGCGCCTCGCCGACCCCATCGTCGGAGCGATCGAGGTCGGGGGCGTCGACGTGCGCAAGATCGATCCGGGGTCGCGGCGCGTCGCGATCCGCATGGTGCCCCAGGACGGGTTCCTGTTCGACTGGACCGTGCGCGAGAACGTGAAAGCCGGGCGGGAGGGCGCGACCGACCGCGAGGTCGACGCGGCCTTCGAGGAGCTCGGGCTCGGTGACTGGGTCCGTTCGCTGCAGGACGGCCTGGACACGCGTGCCGGCGAGCGCGGCGAGCAGCTCTCGGTCGGCGAGCGGCAGCTGATCGCACTCGTGCGCGCCCAGATCGCCGACCCGGGGCTCTTGATCCTCGACGAAGCCACGAGCGCGGTCGATCCGGCGACCGAGGCGCGCATCACCGAGGCGCTCAGGAGGCTGAGCGCGGGCCGGACGACCGTGACGATCGCGCACCGGCTCTCGACCGCCGAGCACGCCGATCGAGTGCTGGTCTTCGACCACGGCGAGATCGTGGAACGGGGCACCCACGACGAGCTGGTGGCGTTGGGCGGGGTCTACTCCGGCCTGTACGACAGCTGGCTGGGCAACACGCAGCTCGAGGACGACCCGGCGTGAGCGACGCATCGGACCCGCTCGCAGGACTGCGAGCGATGGCCGAGGCCTCCCTGTTCCCGACCGAGGGCGAGCTCTCGCTCGACGGGCTGAGGG
>JBOGVO010000281.1:0-6926 GCA_050692855.1 Actinomycetota bacterium
TCGCAAGGCTGCCCAACATCGACCAGCCCGCGCGTGGGTTGGAGCCCTACCCAGTGCCCCTCCCAGGGGCACCCATGGGGTGGGAGGAGATGACGTTCGAACTTGCTGGTGCTGAGGACGTTCGCGAGGTGATCCAGTGGGCGGAAACGACGCTCGCGTCGGGCGAGGGTCCGGCAAGCCGTCGCGGCGCTCCAGTACAAGACCGCGAATACGTGGTCTACGCGAAGGCGCAGAGTGAGGGTCGTTGGCTGCACGTCGCGGGCTGGACCCCAGTGCTGCCGTCGGATTCCCCGTTGAATCTGAGGCGCCTCAGGCAACATTCGTGAACACTGGCGCACCCAGGCGTGGATCGCCTGCGTCAAGCGGGGACAGTGCGAAGGCGAAGCTCGTTCTCGGTTGCTTCCGATAGGAGCTTGTCCCTGAGGCTGGCCTGCATCGCCTCATCCTTGTCTCTGGGAGGGCCAAACACTCCTGTGAGGATGAAGGCCTCACGGAGGTGATGCAGGGCGAGGGGTGAGACGGTGCGAACGGAAGTGCCGTCGACCTCCGTGACGGGGTATTTGAGCGTATCGTCGGGCAGGACGAACCGCGTGAGTCCTGTCTCGGTCGGAAGCACGAACGAGGCGGCGCCCGGATTCCATCTCGTCGAAGATGCCGATCTCCAGTGGCATCCCGTCGCGCTCGGCCCCGAGAACCAGTGGCTGACCGGACACGACCTCGAAGTAGACCTGGGGAGAGGGATATCCGATCGCCTCGAACCTCTCGATGTGTCTGGAGAGGGCGTTCCGATCGACCAAGAGATCGATGTCACCATGCTCTCGTGTGACCGATCCTTCGAGCAACGCCTCTTCAGCGATGCCCCCGAACACCCAGACAGGCGGGTCAAGCGCGCAAAGCTCGGCGACGATCGGTAGCCACCCCGCAGGACTCATGCACAGCGACCCTACAGTGCCTTCGCCAACGCTCGGGCGGCTCCGCGAAACCTCCTTCGCTTGAGCGGAGTGAAGCTCCCGCCTAGGCTGCTCGCGACGGCGATAGGAGGACCGATTGCCTGAGGTCCGGCACAGCGGCGTCAACATCAGCTATGACGTGGTCGGCAGGGACGGCCGCTCGTGCTCCTGCACGGCCTGTGGTGCGATCGCTCGTGGTGGACTGAGCCGGGGTACGTCGACGAGCTCAAGAGCGACCATCGTCTCGTGTGCATGGACATCCGCGGCCACGGTGAGAGCGACGAGCCACACGAACCCGCCGCCTACACGTCCGATGTCCTGATCACCGACGTGCTGGCGGTCGCCGACGCCCAGGGCATGGATCGCTTCGCGATCTGGGGCCACTCCTACGGCGGATGGATCGCATGGATGACCGCGGCCGTCGCCCCACAGCGCGTCCCCGCCATCGTGATCACGGGGGAGTGGGATCCGCGACCCAGGCCCGAACCGACGGAGGTCGATCCGTACAACGAGGCGATACGGCGTGGCGGGATGGGCGCACTGGTCGATCGATTCAAGATCGATGACGGAGCGGCGTACGAACGCGAGTTCCCACCCTGGGCGAAGGCCGTCACGCTCCGAGCCGATCCCGAGGCGATGCTCGCCGCCGCGGGGTCGCCCGAGCAGTGGGCCGACGGGATCCCGGAGGAGACCCTCAGGTCGTTCCCCGTCCCGGCTCTGCTGATCGGCGGGAGCTGGATGACGTGGACGACGACGCCGCGACCATAGCCGCGATGATCCCCAACGGTCAGAGCTTGCGGCTGCCGGGCCTCGGACACGGGGGGTCGTGCGCCGCGAGCGAGCTCACGGTCCCCACCGCTCGCGCGTTCCTCGAACGGTGGTTCCCCCCCTAGTCAGCCATCCGGGATCCCATCCGCAAACTCGTCCACGGATCCGCCGGCTGCACGGCGGTACCATCCTGAGCGATGCTTCGAGGGAACAGATGACGGCTCCCACCGTGTTGCTTGCCAACGGCGTCGCCATGCCGGCTCTCGGGTTCGGCACCTCGCCGATGGGGGACACGGAGGCGGAGCAGGCGGTCGAGGCCGCCCTCCGTGCCGGCTACCACCTGATCGACACGGCCGAGGACTACCGGAACGAAGCCGGCGTGGGAAAAGGCATCGGATCGAGCGGCGTCGACCGCGACGAGATCTTCGTCACCACGAAGTTCAACAAGAGGTGGCACGGTGCGGATGAGGCTCGCCAAGCCTTCTCGAACAGCGCGGAGCGGCTCGGCCTCGAGCGCATCGACCTCCTGCTGATCCACTGGCCCAACCCCCAGCAGGACCGCTACGTCGAAGCGTGGCGAGGGCTGATCGGTCTCCTCGAGGAAGGGAAGCTGCGCTCGATCGGCGTCTCCAACTTCAAGCCGGCACATCTCGATCGGTTGCTCGACGAGACCGGCGTGGCGCCCCACGTCAACCAGATCCAGCTCGACCCGAGACATAGCCGACCCGACGAACGCCGATACGGTGCTGCGCACGGCATCGTGACCGAGAGCTGGTCTCCGCTCGGAGCAGGGAACGACCTCCTAGCCGAGCCGGCGATCGTTCAGCTCTCACGGCGCCACGGGAGATCGCCAGCGCAGATCGTCCTCCGATGGCACGTGCAGCTCGGGCTGATCCCCATCCCGAAGACGTCGAAGCCGTCCCGGATGAGCGAGAACATCGACGTGTTCGACTTCGAGCTAGACGACGACGACCTACGCGAGCTCGCCGAGCTGGATGGAAGGGACGACGTCCTGGACTCCGACCGCTCCGGGCATTGATGAGCGTAGGGTCGCTGGTCGACGATCTCCATCGCTGGGGGTTCGTTCCGGGGACGTCGTCATGGTGCACGCGTCGCTCCGGGCGATCGGGCCGGTCGACGGCGCTGCCGAGGGCGTGATCGAGGCGATCGCGAGGACGATCGGTGACGCCCGATGCCCTGCGACGTCTCGCGCGCTGTGTACCCCACTAGGGTGGTGCGGGTGACCGCTTCTTCCAGCGCACGTCTGAGGGTCTCCCGACAGCTTGCCTGGCAAGCGGAGCAATGTCGCGACCTGGGATCGCCCCTATACGCGCGATTGCTGTCCCGAGCGGCCGCCGATGCCGAGGCCGGCGGCATCGTATGGCAGGTCCTCCGCCGCCGACAGCGCGATCCGTTCTCGTCGGCGCTCGGTCTCAGGTTCATGGGGGCAGTCCATCGGATCGTTCTGGACGGGCGCGGTGACCGCCTGGCTGTTCATTACCCGTCCGTCGGAGGAGATCCGAGGACGAAGCGCTTGTGGACGGACTTCTCCGCAACGCTTGCCGAGCACGAAGGCGAGCTTCGTGACGCCATCGGCGACCCGGTCCAGACGAATGAAGTAGCGCGAGCCGCCGCCCTCGTAGGTGGGTTCCTGCGCATCGCCCAGCAGAGGAAGCATCCCCTCCGGCTCCTCGAACTCGGGGCGAGCGCCGGCTTGAACCTTCGGTGGGACCACTTCCGTTACGTCGCGGGCAGACGGCGGGCCTGGGGCCCTCCTCGCTCACCTGTTCGCCTCGAGGCGGCCTTCAGGGGAGAGGTACCCCTTCGCGGAGTATGCGAGATCACCGAACGCGGGGGGTGTGACACAACCCCGATCGACCCCGCGACGAGGGAGGGTGAGCTCCGACTCAAGTCGTTCGTCTGGGCCGACCAGGTCGAGCGATCGGAGCGGCTCGCCGCAGCCATCGCGATCGCACGGCGAGTCCCAGTAACGGTCGATCTCGCAGATGCGGCCGATTGGCTCGAGGCGCAGCTCGACCGGCTTCGTCGAGACGTCACGACGGTCGTCTTCCATACGATCGTGTGGCAGTACCTCGGGAGAAGGAGCCAGGAACGAGTCACAACGGCGATCGAGGCGGCAGGAAGAAGGGCGAGGAGCGACCGACCCCTGGCGTGGCTCCGGCTGGAACCGGGAGGAGACATGGCGAAGCTGACACTGACGATGTGGCCCGGTGGCGACGAGTGTCTCCTCGCCAGGAGCGGCTACCACGGGGATCCCGTGATCTGGTTGGCCTAGCCCATGCCCGGGCCTACTTCACGCGGAGGCTAGATTGTGGGCGTGCCGAACTTCCGCGTGATCCCGTTCCTGGTCTCCGAGCTTCGACTGCCGCCCGACGAGCGGGAGGAGCTCCGGCGGGAGTGGTGGCCGTCCTACGCGCACGCGGTCGTCCATCGGGAGGGGGTCTTCCTGTTCGACAACGGGGTCGGCTTCGGCAACATCGAGATCGAGTCGACCTTCTCGCCGCGGGTGACGGCGATCGAGGACGCCCTCGCCGAACACGAGATCTCGCTCGCCGACGTCACCGGGGTGGCGAATTGCCACCTGCACTTCGATCACAGCGGCCAGAACGTCCGGATCCCGAAGGGCGTGCCGATCTTCGTGCAGCGAGCCGAATGGGCCAAGGTGCACGAGCCCGACTACACCGTCCCGGAGTGGATCGACGCGCCGGGTCTGACCTACGAGGTCCTGGACGGCGAGGTCGAGGTCGCGCCCGGGATGCGGTTGATCCCCACGCCTGGGCACTCGCCGGGACATCAGTCGCTCGTGGTGGACGGCGCGGATGGGACGGTCGTGCTCGCGGGCCAAGCGCTGCAGTCGCGGGCCGAATGGGGGGGTGCGACGGAGCCGTCGTCGTCCGGCGCCTCGGCCGCGCGCGACCCGGGCTACGCGAGCTCCGTGGAGCGCCTCCGCTCGCTCGACCCGATCCGGGTGCACTTCGCGCACGATCCGGCCGTCTGGGAGCGTTGACCGGGCGTTCCGCGTCGGCCGAGGCACTGATCGGAGCCGGGCCTCGATCGGAACGGCGTGTGGTTGGGCAGGCCGGTAGGCTGAGCCGGATGACCGGGTATGAAGCCGTGATCGGGCTCGAGTGCCACGTGGAGCTCAGCACCGAGACGAAGATGTTCTGCGGATGCCGCAACGAGTTCGGAGCGCCGCCCAATACGAACGTCTGCCCGGTGTGCCTCGGTCATCCGGGTTCCCTGCCGGTGCCCAACCGCGAGGCGATCCGGCGCATCGTCACGATCGGGCTCGCGCTCGGCAGCGACATCGCGCCGCACTCGCTCTTCCACCGGAAGAACTACTTCTATCCGGACATGCCGAAGAACTTCCAGATCAGCCAGTACGACCTGCCGATCTGCGTGGGCGGGCACCTCGACGTCGAGCTGCCCGACGGCACGACGAGCCGCGTGGGCATCACTCGCGTGCACATGGAGGAGGACACCGGCAAGACCACGCACGGCAGCCCGAGCGGACGCATCCACGACGCCGACGCGGCGCTCGTGGACTTCAACCGCGCCGGCGTGCCGCTCGTGGAGTGCGTGAGCGAGCCCGACATCCGCTCGCCCGAGGAGGCCGGCGCCTACCTGCGCGAGCTGCGCGCCACGCTCGAGTCGCTCGACGTGAGCGACGTCCGCATGGAGGAAGGCTCGCTGCGATGCGACGCCAACGTCTCGATGCGGCCCGTCGGCGCCGCGACGCGCGGCACCAAGGTCGAGATCAAGAACATGTACTCGGTCCGCTCGCTCGAGCGCGCGCTCGCCTTCGAGATCTCGCGACAGACCAAGACGCTCGAGGCCGGTGAGCCGATCGTGCAGGAGACTCGCCACTGGAACGAGGACGCCGGGGCCACCGCCAGCATGCGCTCCAAGGAGGAAGCGTTCGACTACCGGTACTTCCCCGAGCCCGACATCCCGGCGATCGAGCCTGGGGCCGCGTTGGTCGAGGAGCTCCGTGCCGCGCTGCCGGAGCTGCCACGCGCCCGCCGTGGGCGGTACGAGCGAGAGCTCGGGCTGAAGCCCGACGTCGCCCGCGTGCTCGTGGCCGACCGAACGCATTCCGCGCTGTTCGAGGAGACCGTCGCCCTCGGGACCGATCCCGATGCAGCCGCTCACTGGATCACCCAGGATCTCGCCGGTCTGGCAAACAAGCACGGCGCCGACGCGGGTGCCAGGGTGACGCCGCGGCATCTCGCCGACCTGGTGGCCTCGATCGCCGACGGCACGATCGGCGGGCCCGGCGCGAAGCTGGCCCTCGAGGACGTCGTCGAGACCGGCGACGACCTCGAGGCGATCATCGAGCGCCGAGGGCTCCGGCAGGTGTCCGACACCGGTGAGCTCGGCGCGATCGTCGACGAGGTGGTGGCCGAGAACGCCGATGCCGTCGAGAAGTTCCGATCGGGCAACGACGGTGTGGTCGGGTTCCTGGTGGGCCAGGTGATGAAGGCCACGAAGGGCTCCGCGAACCCGAAGCTCGCGCAGGAGCTGCTGCGCGAGCGCCTCCAGGGTTGAGACGGGGCGCCGGTGCGCGCCCCGTCGGGACGTCCCAAGCGCATCCCCGTGTGGCAGCTGGCCCTGTTCGGCATCTCCAGCCTGATCCGAGGGGCCGTGCATCCGTTCGTGCGCATGTGGCGATCGAGCGACCCGATCGACAGCTACGCACTCAACCACTTCACGAGCGTCGCGGGCGACGCGATGCTCGCCATCGCGCTGGCCGACTCGGTGTTCTTCTCCCTGCCGGTGGGCGAGGCGAAGCTCCGCGTGGCCGCCTACCTCGGTCTCACGATGCTGCCGCTCGCGCTCGCCGGCCCGTTGCTCGTGCCGGTGCTCGACCACGCTGGACCGCGCCGGTTGATCTCGTTCGCATCGGCGGCCGGACGCGCGGCGATCGCGATCTACGCGGCCCCGCGGTTCGACACGCTGGTGCTCTTCCCGGCCGCTCTGGCGCTGCTCGTGCTCTCGAAGGTGCACGGCATCACGAAGAATGGGCTCACGATCGCGTACGCGGGTCGTGGTGACGGCCTGATGCAGGCCAACGCCCGGCTCGGCCGGCTCGCCGCGGTGGGCGCGATCCTCGCCGCGCTCATCGCGTTCGCGGCGATCCGGCTCGGCGGCTCATCGGCCGCGATCTACATCGCCGCGCTCGTGTAC
>JBOGVO010000282.1:0-19100 GCA_050692855.1 Actinomycetota bacterium
CTCCGTGGTTGGACCAGCGATCGAACAGGGAGGTCCCTGCCGAGTCGCCGTGACCGACCCCCACGCCGCCGTCGTGCACGATTCACGAACGCCTCGAGCCCTCGCCTACACTCCGCGCCATGACCACGTATCCGCTGTCAGCAGAAGATCGTGAGATCCAGGAGCGCGCCCGCCGATTCGTTGACGAGGATCTGATCCCCTGGGAGGAACACGCGGAGGCTAACCGCGGCCGGATCCCGGACGACGAGCGCCGCAAGCACATCGAGAAAGCGATCGAGCTCGGCCTCTCAGCGATGAACATGCCGAAGGAGCTGGGCGGCACCGGCATGACGACGTTGCAGCAGGTCCTCGTCTCCGAGCAGATCGGCCGGGTCACGAACGCGCTCGGCTGGTGCGTGCACACCCCACCTGCGTGGGCGCCCGCCGTCGTCAGCGACCATCAGATGCAGACGTGGATCCTGCCGACGATCAGGGGCGAGCAGCACGAGTGCTACGCGATCACCGAGGCAGGGGCGGGCAGCGATGTCGACGCGATCGAAGCAACCGCCCGCCGTGAGGGCGACGAGTACGTGCTGAGCGGCGAGAAGATGCACGTCACGTCGTACAACGGTGCGAGCTACTGCTTCTTCCAGGCGAAGATCGCCGGGGGACCGAACGAGGGCGCGCACGCGATGTTCTTCGTCAACAAGCAGACGCCCGGCGTGCGACACGTGCGTGACCCCGCGTACACCCACACCTATCCGGACACGCACGCGGTGGTCGCGTTCGACGACGTGCGTGTGCCGGCGGAGAACCTCGTCGGCGAGGAAGGCGACGGCATGTCGTTCACCTACGAGTGGTTCCGCTATGAGCGCCTGATGATCGCGGCGCGCTGTTGCGGCGCCGCCGAGCGCCTGATCGACGAGGCCACCGCGTTCGCGCAGGGCCGCGTGCAGTTCGGCCGGCCCATCATCGAGAACCAGGCGATCTCACACATGTTGGCCGACTCGCTCACGGAGCTGTGGGCCGCGAGGCTCATGACGTATCGGCTGGCCGAGAACATCGACGCGGACGTCGACGTGAAGATCCAGCACGGCCAGTGCTCGATGGCCAAGCTCTACGCGAGCGAGATGGCCGGGCGCGCGGCCGATCGAGCCGTGCAGATCTTCGGCGGCCGCGGGTACATGCGCGAGAATGTCGCCGAGCGGTTCTGGCGTGAGCTGCGTGTCGACCGCATCTGGGAAGGCACGAGCGAGGTGCAGCGCAACATCATCGCCGACCAGTTGCAGAAGCGGGGCACGCAGGCGCTCGTCGGCTGACTTGACTTAGCTAGATTAGTCAGACTACCCTGACCCCATGGCGACGGCCGAGGAGATCGCGCACCTCGACACGGTCAATGTGCACGAGGCGAAGACGCACCTGTCGCGCCTGCTCGAGCGTGTCGAGCGCGGTCACGAGATCGTGATCGCCAGAGCGGGGAAGCCCGTGGCCAAGCTGGTGCCGCTCGAACAAGGTCGCCCGAAGCAGCGTCCCCTGGGTCGGGACAAGGGCAGGATCTGGATGTCCGAAGACTTCGACGATCCCCTTCCGTGGAAGATCTTCCCGGGATTCCCGGTCGAGTGAAGGTCCTGGCCGACTCCCACACGGTGCTGTGGGCGACGCTCGATGACGATCGCCTACCGCCCGCCGTGCGCGATCTGATCGGCGATGTGCGGACACGGATCGTCGTGAGCGTCGCCACGACCTGGGAGCTGATGGTGAAGACGATGGCGGGGAGGTTGCGACTCCCCGAGCCACCCGCGGACTACTTCCGAGGCCTGATCGAGGACTTCGACTACGAGATCCTGCCGATCCACCAGCGTCACGTCGATGCGCTGCCGGAGCTTCCGACGATCCACGGCGACCCGTTCGACCGCATGCTCGTGGCGCAGGCGATCGTCGAGGAACTCGACATCGTCACGGGCGACGAAGCGATCGCTCGCTACCCGGTGCGGACCATCTGGTGAGCGCGCCATGCGCTGAGGACCGCGGCGTCGTCGTGTGTCCACGTCAGCACGACCTCGTCTCCCTCGCCCATGGTCGAGGACAGAGAAGGATCAGCTGTCCGAGTTGATCGAGGGGTCGACTCATCGGTTCGGTGACACGCCCGAGTACTCCCAGTCGAGCACGCTTCGATACCATCGACACACGCGGAACGCGAGCAGAGGGAGTTGGTACCCATGGAACGCCTGAGCCACTGGATCGGCGGCAAGCTCGTCACCGGCGAGAGCGGGCGCAGCGGACCCGTCTACAACCCCGCGACCGGCGAGCAGACCCACGAGGTCGATTTCGCGACCGTGGACGAGGTCGATCAGGCGATCGAGACCGCGCGCGAGGCGTTCGTCTCCTGGCGGCGCACGTCGCTCTCCAAGCGCGCCGACCTGATGTTCCGGATCCGCGAGGTGATCCACGAGCATCGGGCCGACATCGCGCGGGTGATCACCGAACAGCACGGCAAGGTGCTCTCCGACGCGATGGGCGAGGTGGCCCGAGGCCTCGAGAACATCGAGTTCGCGACCGGCGTACCGCACCTGCTGAAGGGCGGATTCACCGAGCAGGCCTCGACGAGCGTCGATGTCTTCTCGATCCGTCAGCCTCTCGGCGTGGTCGCGGGCATCACGCCGTTCAACTTCCCGGCCATGGTGCCCATGTGGATGTTCGCCAACGCCATCGCCTGCGGGAACACGTTCGTGCTGAAGCCCAGCGAGAAAGACCCGGGCGCGTCGCTCCTGGTCGCCGAGCTCCTGAAGGAAGCGGGCATGCCCGACGGGGTCTTCAACGTCGTGCAGGGCGACAAGGTCGTGGTCGACAGGCTGCTCGAGCACCCCGACGTGAAGGCCGTGTCCTTCGTCGGCTCCACCCCGATCGCGCGGTACATCTACACGACGGGCACGGCGAACGGGAAGCGTGTGCAGGCCCTCGGCGGTGCGAAGAACCACATGGTGGTGCTGCCGGATGCCGACATCGACATGGCGGCCGATGCCGCGGTCAGCGCCGCGTACGGCTCGGCGGGCGAGCGCTGCATGGCGATCAGCGTGGCGGTCGCGGTCGGCGACGCCGGTGATCGTCTGGTCGACGCGATCAAGGAACGCCTGCCGCTCGTGAAGATCGGCAGCGGGCTCGAGCCGGAATCGGAGATGGGCCCCCTCGTCACGCGGGAGCACCGCGACAAGGTCGCCGGCTACCTCGACTCCGCGAAGGAACAGGGTGCGACGATCGTGGAGGACGGCCGTGAGCACGGTCTCTACCGTGGATCCGACGGGTTCTTCCTCGGCGTGTCGCTCATCGACGACGTCACGACCGAGATGCACGCCTACCGGGACGAGATCTTCGGGCCGGTGCTCGAGGTGATGCGCGTCGACACCTACGACGAGGCCCTGACCCTCGTGAACGACAACCCCTACGGCAACGGCACCGCGATCTTCACCCGAGACGGCGGGGCCGCTCGCGCGTTCCAGTTCGACGCCCAGGTCGGCATGGTCGGCGTGAACGTGCCCATCCCGGTGCCCGTGAGCTACTACTCGTTCGGCGGTTGGAAGGACTCGCTCTTCGGTGACAGCCACATGTACGGACCGGAGGGCATCGACTTCTACTCGAAGGCCAAGGTCGTGACAGAACGCTGGCCAGACCCGGGCACGTCGAACGTCGACCTCGGGTTCCCGAGAACCCGATGACGGCCGGGCGCGAGGAGCTGCTTCGCCGCGAGTCCGATGGGTGGGCGGTGCTGCTCGGCACCGCCGAGCGCGTACCTGCAGAGTTGGTGACGGTCGCGGGCGTCGTGCCCGACTGGTCGGTCGTCGACCTCGTCTACCACTGCGGGAAGTATGCCGAGCTCACGAGCGGGCGGCTCGAGGCGATGGCCGCAGGCACGTTCGTCGACGAACCGCAGCCCGAGGCCGAATGGCAGGCGATGAACGACGGGTGGGCAACCGAGTCGAAGTCGCTGACGTGGGAGCAGGCGGTCGCGGCGGCCGAGGCCTGTCGCATGAGCGCCCGCAGCGCGCTCGAAGCCTTGTCCGAGGTCGACGACGCGGCGGCGACGTGGTTCGCCGACGAGACGTTCGAGCACTACGCCGAGCACGAAGCCGAGATCGCGAGGTTCGCCGCGGGCCCAGCGTGACCGTTCGGGATCCTGAATGACCGTCCTGGGAACCGTGCTGGGGACGGCTGCGATCGTCGCCACGGTCATCGTCGTGATCGTTACGACCGGATAGAACTCCAACCGGGGTTCCCGCGTGGCTACGCGCCCGTCCGCATGAACCAGATGTGAGGCCCGTCGGGCGTCGGGGAGCCGTGGTCGACGATCCGGAACCCGAATCGCTCGTAGTACGCGACGTTGCGCTCCTGACCCGTCTCGAGGAACGCGTCGACGCTCGCGAGAGCCGCCGCCGCGAGGCCGTGTCGGATCAGCGCGCTCCCGATACCCGCTCCCTGCTTCCCCGGCTCGACACCCAGGGCGTCGAGGTACCAGACGTCCTCGGGCACGCGCTCCTCGATCCAGGTCCACAGCAGCTCGTACCGCTCGCCGTCGTCGTCGGTGAGCGGAGCGAGCTGCGCTCGGACCGCTGCGTCGCTCTCGAACATGTCGTCGGCCGCTCCGGCGGGGATCCAGACCGCGAAGCCGTCGGCGTCGCCGGCTTCCCAGATCACGTCTTGATCGGCGATGTCGAGGTAGATCGACGCGAACACCTCCCGGGTGCGATCCGGGAGATCGGGCGCGTCGGGAAGCGGCCACCGGATCATGGGGTCGTCGGCGAACGCCCGGCTGAACACCTCGGCGAGCGCATCGATCCGCTCGGGACCCGCAGCCCGGATCTGGAGGACGTCGGTCATCGGCGCGTCGACTCGCCCGCGCGGCCGAGGTCGGTGTAGCGGAACGTCCCCTTCGCGATGCGCAAGCCGACGAACGAGTCGACCTCGATCACGCCGGGCACTGCACGCACCTCCTGATGCATCACGCGCAGCAGGTCGTCGCCGTCCTGCGCGACGACCTCCACGAGCACGTCGTAGTGTCCGGTGCATTCGATCACGTACACGGCTTCGGGGATCGCGCACAGCCCGTCGATCGCCTTCCGAACGTCTCGCCCGCCGAGACGGACGCCCAGGTACGCGAACATCAGACCCAGCTCGTGCGGCTTGACGTCGGTCACGAACCGGATCGCGTCGATCCGTTGCAGGCGCGCGACCCTCGAGCGGATCGTGGCCTCGGCCACGCCGAGCTCCTCGGCAACCGACGTGAACGGCCGTCGTCCGTCCTCCGCGAGGGCGTCGATGATGCGGAGGTCGAGATCGTCGAAGCGTGGAGCGGCCATCGGATGCGATTCTCGCAGACGGGAGGGCCCATTACTGCGTTTCTCGCAGCGAGCAGCACGTATCTGCCTCTCGATGCCCGGCTCGTCCAGGATATCCTGTCGATATCGCGACGCCCGAGAGGAAGCATCGACCATGGCCAAGACCGAACATGAGATCAAGATCCGCAACGACGAGGTCGAGTGGGAGCCGCGCGCCACCCTCGGCAGCGCCGATTACGCCGGCGCCGAGGTCTGGGAAGAAGAGCGAGAGCGGATCTGGTTCGGCGAGTGGATCTGCGTCGGGCGCACCGAGGAGGTGGCGAACCCCGGCGACTACGTCGTGCGTGATGTCGCCGGCGAGTCGATCTTCGTCGTGCGCAACGACGCCGGCGCGCTGCGCGCCTTCTACAACGTGTGCGCGCATCGCGGCACGAAGTTCCTCGACGACGTCGACGGCACCCAGAGTGTTCGCAAGGCGTTCGTGTGTCCGTACCACGCGTGGGCGTACGACCTGAACGGGGAGTTGATCGGATCGCCGAACGTCAAGGAAGACGAGCATTTCGATCGATCGGACCACCCGCTCTACGACATCGCGATCGAACACCACGCTGGGTTCATGTTCGTGAACATGACGACCGGCGGCCCGAAGCGATCGCTGCTCGAATCGCTCACCGACGGAGCCGAGACGATCACCGCCTTCGAGCGCTTCAAGATGGATGAGCTCCGGATCGGCATGCGGCTCGTGTACGAGGTGAAGGCCAACTGGAAGATCGTGGTCGAGAACTACAACGAGTGCCTGCATTGCCCGCAGATCCATCCCGAGCTCGTGCAGGTGATCCCGCTCTTCCGCTTCGGTGAGGTCTGGGACGAGGAGATCCCCGACGACGGCAACCGCATGGTCGAGGGCGCGACGTCGTTCACACGGACGGGCGAGAGTCGCCTGCCGAGGTTCCCGGGACTCGAGCCCGAGGACTACGAGATGTACTACGGCACCTACCAGTTCCCGAACCTGATGTTGAACCTGCACCCCGACAGCGCGATGTACTACATCGGCTACCCGAAGGGCCCGAACCACACGACGGTCGTGAGCGAGTTCATGTTCCGCCCCGAGACGATCGCCGACCCCGAGCTGTTCAAGCCCGAGGCGACGGTCGAGTTCTGGGACACGATCTCGAAGCAGGACTGGGAGGTGTGCGAGCGCGCGCAGACCGGCGTCAGCTCCAGGGCGTTCACTCGCGGGGTCTATCCGCGGCAGGACCGGTTCCTGTACTGGTTCAACGAGGAATGGCGCCGCGCGATGGGTCGGCCGACGCTCGGGTAGGGCCGCAGGGCTAGTGCCGGCGTCCGACCCCGAGGAAGGACGCCACCGCGAGCGCGGTCAGCACCACGGAGGCCGCGAGCAACGGCATCGCCGAACTGCCCACCGTGAGCTCCGACGACAACCGGGCGCCCAGAGTGTCGTACACCTCGCTCAGCTCTCCCGCAGAGGCCGCCGTCGAGAGCGCGCCGTCGGAGCCGCTCGCGATCGACTGGAGGAGCCGGGTGTCGCCGCCCTCCTCGTCCTCGTTCCCGGCGATCGCGACCGTGAACACCGGCACCGCCATGGCCCGCGCCCGTTCCGTGGCCTCGCTGGGGGGAACCACGCTGCCCGTGTCCGCGCCGTCGGAGAGCAAGACGACGGCTGCCGGGAGTCCTTCGTCGCCGAGCCGCTCTGATCCGATCACGTCCAGCGCCTCGGACAACCCGTCGCCGATCACGGTGCCCCGACTGGAGGTGAGCTCGTCGATCGCATCGGCGGTCGTCGCGCGGCCGTCCCCGGGTTCGGCGACGGTACGGGCGGAGTCCGCGAACGTCACGACCCCGACCCGGAACCCGGGAGGCACCCGATCGAGGAACGACGTGGCCGCGCTCTTCGCCGCGCTGAGGCGATCGGGCTGCACGTCGGTCGCGAGCATCGAGTCCGAGACGTCGATCGCGAGCACGACCGTCGCGGTGGTCGCGCGCCGATCGAGGCGGATCTGTGCGAACAGCAGCAACAGGCAGGTCGTCGCCCCGAACAGTAGCGCGTAGGGCGCCACCTTCCTGAGGGCGCCCGTGATGTCGTGCCGCACGGCGGCTCCGCCGTACCGCAGGCGCAGTCGCACGCGCCGGAAGACGACCCGGACAAGCGCGACGACGGAGATCAGCGCCCAGAGCGCCAGCCATGCCGCGAGGAGCAGCTCGGTTCGCATGTCTGTTCCATCGGTCGCTCCGGACCGCGCCTCAAGCGGCGCGGCGTATCCTTCCGCGCATGACGATCCCGGAGCATCTGGCCAACCGCGACCTCGATCCTTCGGCCGTCGTGAGTGCCTCGGAGCTTCCCAAGCGTGCCCGGGTGGTGATCGTGGGCGGCGGCATCATCGGCTCCTCGATCGCCTACCACCTCACGCGTGAGGGTGAGACCGACGTGGTCGTGCTCGAGCGAGGCCGACTCACGAACGGCACGACGTGGCACGCCGCGGGGCTGGTCTCGCAGGTGCGCGGCACGCACGCGCTCACGGCGCTCTCGAGCATCAACGCCAGGACCTACGAACGGCTGCCTGCGGAGACCGGTGTCGAGACGGGCATGCGACGGGTGGGCGCTCTCACGGTCGCTCGAACCGAGGCGCGCATGCAGGAGATCATGTACGGCGTCTCGATGGCCCGCGACGTGGGCATCGATGTCGAGGTGGTCGAGGCCGCGGCCGTGAAGGACCATTGGCCGGCCGCGGTCGTCGACGACCTGGTCGGCGCCGTCCTCTTCCCGGCCGATGGCACCGTGAACCCGGGCGACGCGGCGTTGGCTTTCGTGAAGGGCGGTGCGGACCGCGGGGCTCGATACGTGCCGGAGACCGAGGTGACCGGGTTCCGCTTCGACGCGGCCGGTGGCCGGGTCGTGGGGCTCGACACCTCCCGCGGGGTGATCGAGGCCGAGACGGTGGTGCTCGCCGCGGGGCTCTGGACGAGCGAGCTCGCGAGGCTCGCCGGTGCCAGTGTCTCGCTGTACCCCGCCGAGCACGTCTGGGTGATGACCGAGGAAGCGCAGGGCGCGCGCGAAGAGGCGCCGTTCCTTCGCGACCTCGACGCCTACCTGTACATCCGGCACTACCGCGGCCGATACCTGATCGGCGCGTTCGAGCCCGACGGGAAGCCGAGGCGCCCGGGCGAGATCCCGACCGATGGATTCGCGGAGTTCGGCCCCGACTGGGACCATCTCGCACCGGTGCTCGCCGGTGCGCGCGAGCGCGTCCCCGAGATCGAGACGATCGGCTTCTCGCACTACCTGCGGGCGCCCGAGAGCTTCACGCCCGACTCGAACTTCCAGCTCGGGTTCGTGCCCGAGGTGCCCGGCCTCTTCGTGGCTGCGGGCTTCAATTCGCAGGGCATCATCTTCGGCCCGGGCGCCGGGATGGCTGCGGCGCAGTGGATCGTGACCGGCCACCCCACGATGGACCTCTCCGAGGTCGACATCGCCCGCACCGCGAGATGGGCGAACCAGCGCGCGTGGCTGCACGAGCGCACGGCGGAATCGCTCGGAGGGCTGTACGAGATGCATTGGCCCGGGAAGGAGCCTCGCACCGGGCGAGGGGTTCGCCGGGTGCCGCTGTACCGGGCGTTCCGTGACGCCGGCGCTTCGTTCGGCCAGGCCGCCGGGTGGGAGCGAGCGAACTGGTTCGAGCCGGGGGTCGTGGATCCGAACGTCGAGCACTCGTTCGACACGCCCTCGTGGTTCCCGGCCGTGCGCGAGGAGGTGCGCGCGACGCGCGAGGGGGTGGCGTTGTACGACCTCTCGACCTACTCGAAGCTCCTGGTGCAGGGCCCGACTGCGCTCGAGGGGCTGCAGCGCCTGGCGACGTCGGACCTCGACGTGCCGGCCGGACGGATCGTCTACACCCTGCTCTGCAACGAACGGGGCGGCATCGAGATGGACCCGACCGTGACGCGGTTGGCCGAGGACAGGTTCCTCGTGCTCGCCCCGACGGCTGCGCAGCGCCGGACCGAGGCGCTGCTGCGATCGGGGCTGCCCACGGGCGCCATCGTCACCGACGTCACGAGCGGGTGGGCGACCCTGCACCTCGCGGGGCCATCGTCCCGCGAGCTCCTCTCGCGTCTCACCGACGAGGACCTGTCGAACGATGCGTGGCCGTTCCTCGATGCATGCGAGATCGACGTCGCGAGGGCTCGCGCGTGGGCGTTCCGCGTGTCGTTCACGGGAGAGCTCGGCTGGGAGCTGAGCGTGCCGACCGAGTTCGTGGCCGATCTGTACGAGCACGTCGTGGAGGCCGGTGTCGCGCTCGGGCTGCGGCACGCCGGGGCGTTCGCCTTCGAGGCGGCGCGCCTCGAGCGAGGGTTCCGCTCGTGGGGGCACGACATCGGCCCTCTCGACGATCCGTTCGCGGCGGGGCTCGGCTTCGCCGTGTCGCGAACGAAGCCCATGGACTTCGTCGGACGGGAAGCGCTCGAGACGGTGCGGGAGGGGCCGAGGCAGCGACGCCTGGTCTCGGTGCAGGGGCCGGATGCGGCGCTCTGGCACGGCGAGTCGGTCGTCCGGGGCGACCAGCGTCTCGGACACGTGTCGAGCGCGGCGATCGCTCCGACGCTGGGCGGCTCGGCCGGCCTGGCCTGGATCCACGGCGAGCCGGCGGGTGACGGGTGGGGCGTGGAGATCCGCGGAGAGGTTGTGCCCGCGGTCCTGCAGACCGAGCCGTTCTACGACCCGCGCGGCGAGCGGGGCCGCTCATGAGTCGTGTCGCGCTGTTCGGCGTGCCGATCGATTGCGTCGGCGAGCCCGTCGGCACCGTTCGCACGCCGGGCGTGCTGCGGGAAGCCGGTGTCGTGGATGCGCTCGGCGCCCGCGATCTCGGAGACCTCGACGTGTCCCTCGGGCCCGCGGAGCGAGACCCCATCACCGGCATCGTCGGATCGGACTCCGTGCTCGACCTGACGCGGACGGTGCGGGCCGCTACCGCCGAGGCGCTCGACGAGGACGGGACGCTCGTCGTGCTCGGCGGATGCTGCACGCTGCAGGTCGGCGCCACGGCGGGGATGCGCGATCGCTACCCCGACGCCGGGCTGGTGTTCGTCGACGGTCACATGGACCTCTACGACGGGGTGAACTCGGTCGGCGGCGAGGCGGCCGACATGCCGCTGGCGGTGCTGCTCGGCCGCGGGCCACAGGCGTGGGGCGATGTCGTCGGAGCCCCCACGCTCGAGCCCACCGACGTCGCGCTCGTCGGGTTCCGCGACCTCGAGGAAGCGCGTGACCTCGGCTCCATCACGCCGGAAGACCTTCCAGGCATGACGGCGATCGACACCGACGGCGTGCGGGAGGGAGGAATCGAGGCCACGGTCTACGCCGCGGTGCCGCCCGGCGATCGCCGGTTCTGGGTCTTCACCGACGTCGACGTGCTCGATCCCGGCGAACTCGCCGTCGATGCTCCGCAGCCCGACGGCCTGCATTGGAGCGAGCTCGCGTCGCTGTTGCGCCCACTCGTGCACGATCCGAGGTGCCTGGGCATCACGCTCGCCTGCTACAACCCGGACCTCGACGGCGACGGCAGCGGCGCGCACAAGGTCGTGGACCTGCTCTCGGAGGTCGTGCCGGCGTGAGCGGGTGGGCCTTCCTCGGTGCGCCGGCCGACTCGGTTCTCCGGGGCGGCGGCGCCGAAGGCGCTCCCGACCGGCTGCGGGAGATCGACCTTCCCGCACGGCTCGGTGCCGCCGATGCCGGCGACCTGCCGGTCCGCGTGCGGGGCAACGAGCGGGATCCGAACACCGGCATCGTCGGGAGCGACGAGGTGATCGCGAACGCGCGGGTGGTCCGCGATGCCGTGCGGGAACGCACGGTCGCCGGTGAGCGGGTGTTCCTGGCCGGCGGCTGCTGCGCGAACGCGCCCGGCGCGATCGCTGGTGCCGCCGATGGCGATCGGATCGGGCTCGTGTACGTCGACGGTCACTAGGATCTATGGACGGGCGAGACGTCGACCTCCGGGTCGACGTGCTCGACATGGCCATCTTCCCCGCGACCGACTACCTCGACCCCGGGGGCATGACGTGGGACGAGCTCGGTGAGGCGCTCAGGCCGATCGGCCGCGCCGAGGGCTTGCTGGGCGTGTCCCTGGGTGCTTCAACCCCGAGAAGGACCCCGATGGGTCGTGCGGCGTCGCGCTGGCCGACCTCCTCGAAGCGGTGTTGGCGGGATGAGCAAGCTCGGCGTGCGCCGAGGCTGGTCGGGGCGTGCCAGACGGTGTGCTCAGCACCCCGGTCGCCGAGCGCGCTCGCTCACATCCGGAAGATCTCGCTCGGTTCGGGGTCGAGGGCCGGCCGGGACGCATCCGTAGACTCGCGGCGATGGCTGCCGACGAGATGCTGGTGCTCGGGCGAGAGGAACTCGCGGGGCTCGGCCTGACCTGGTCCGACGTCGTCGACGTGCTCGAGGACGCGTTCCGTCAGAAGGCGGCGGGGCTGGTGCAGAACCCGCCGAAGCCGGCGGTTCGCCCGCGCGACGACGCCTTCATCAACGCGATGCCCGCGTACCTCGGCGGCAGCGATCGGGTCGGCGTGAAGTGGGTGGCCGGCTTCGAGCAGAACCGCGCGAAGGGGCTCCCGTACATCTACGGCGTGTTCGTGCTGACCGACGCCGACACCGGTCGCCCGCTCGCGCTGATCGACGGTGGTTGGCTCACCGAGATGCGCACCGCCGGCGTCTCGGGGGTCGTGATGCGCCAGGTGTCCGACGAGCCCCGCCGACTCGCGATCGTCGGCGCCGGCGTGCAGGGACGCCGTCACCTGGAGCTGCTGCTCGAGCAACGCTCGAGCATCGAGCAGGTGCGGGTCTACGACGCCGTGCCGGCGGCTGCCGAGGCGTTGCTCGCGCTCGCGGGCGGTCGAGACCGGGTCGAGGCGACGAGCGCCGAGCACGCACTCGAGGGAGCGGATCTCGTCGTGACCGTGGTCACGGTACCGCTGGAGCCGAGGCTCACGGCGGCGAACACCACCCCCGATTCCCTGCTGCTGCCCGTCGACTACGACGACGCGCTCGGGGCTCAGGCCGCCAACGACGCGTCGCTCTATGTCGTGGACGAGCCCGGACAGTACGCGTCGGTGGCGACGCAGCACTGGAACGGGTTCCGCGATCCCGACGGCGAGCTGGGCAGGTCGTGGTGCGGGCGCTCGCCGTCCCACAGGGCGGGCGTCGGGTCTTCCTCAACATGGGCATCGCGATGGACGACGTCGCGCTCGGCGCGCTCTGCTACGACCGGGCGCTCGCGCTCGCGCTCGGTGCGGGGCGGACGATCGTCTTCCCCTGAACCGCGCCGTCGACGGGGCGATCGACCGCCTAGGCTCAGGCGTCTTCGTCGTCTGTGGCCTCGGCGAGCACCTCGGCCGCGGCCGCGTCCTCGACCGCCGCCTCGGCGAGCTCCTCGGCTGCGGCTTCCTCGACGACGGCCTCGGCCGCGAGCTCTTGAGCGGCACCCTCCAACACCTCGGCGGCCTCGGCCTTCTCCACCGCGTCGGCGTGCAGCGCCTCGGCGGCCGAGGCTTCCTCGATGGAATCCTCGAGCGATGCATCAGCGGCGTTCAGCATCTCGTCTTCCATGACACGTCCCTTCGGTCGATGGCTCGGTGTGGGGCCCGCGCAGCATAGAACGGTTCCGCCGCAGCCGCATCAGGTCCGCCCGGAGATCGTGCCGGACGAGGAACGCCAAGCGTAGCCTGGTTCGGTGCGTGCGGGCGGGTCAGGCGACGGCGTCGATCGCGTCACGGGTCGGCATGCCTTCGCGGGCGCCGGCCACCGTGACGGAGAGGCCGGCGGCGATGACGGCCCTGCGGAGAGCGTCGACGAGCGAGAGACCCTCGAGCAGGCCGGCGGCGAGCACGCCGTTCAGCGTGTCACCCGCCCCGGTCGTGTCGACCGAACGGACCTTCGGCGCCCCGGCCTTCGTCTCGCCGCCGGGACCGTAGGCGATCGCGCCCTGGTCGCCGAGTGTCACCACGACCGTGAGGCCGCCGTACCCCGCCGCCAGGCGTCTGGCACCGCCGCGAGGTTCCTCGGCCTGGGCGGCGAGGATCGCGAGCTCCCCGGCGTTGGGGGTGACCACGCTCGTGAACGGCAACAGGTCGTGCGCCTCGACCCGGGCGGGCGCGGGGTTCACGACTACGGGCACGCCTCGCTGATGCCCCCATCGCGCCGCGGCCTCGACGGCCTGCATCGGCACCTCGAGGCTCGCGAGCACGGCGCCGACCGACGCGCCGAGTTCCTCGAGGGCGCTGGTCACGGACGAGGGCGTCAGACCCGCGTTCGCGCCGGGTGCGACCGCGATCTGGTTCTCGCCCCGCCCGTCGACCGTGATCAGGGCGACCCCGGTGGCGGCCGAGCGGTCGATCGCGACGTGCGTGACGTCGACGCCCTCGATCACGAGCAGCTCGCGGGCAGGTTCTCCGAACGCGTCGGGACCGACCGCGCCGAGCATCGCCACGCGCCCATGACCGCCGAACGCCCGGGCCGCGGCGACGGCCTGGTTCCCGCCCTTGCCGCCTTGGTGCTGGGAGAACTCGCCGCCGACGACCGTCTCGCCCGCAGACGGAAGCCGCGCCCCGCGCACGACGAGGTCGACGTTGATCGCGCCGATCACGGCGAGCGTGTCGCCGCGCGTCGTGTTCACGCCGGCGCCTCGACCAGCGACCGCAGCCGCTCGGAGAACCGCGTGAGGAAGCCGTCGACGTCGACGTCGAGGGCGACACGGGCGTTCTCCTCGGGCTCCCAGCCGACCGGCCATGGGCTGTGTCGCACGCCGCGCAGGTCGGCCACGGTCATGCCACGCGTCCAGAGGCCTTCGGTCTCGACCTCGACCCTCGTGGTCTCGAACGTGCCGAGGGCCTCGTCGATCGCGAACGCCAGCGCCAGCGGGTCGTGCATCGCGGCGCCGCCGGGCACCCCGTACCGCTCGTAGAACTCGATGTAGAACGGCACGGCGTCCTGCATGAACCTCGACACTCGCGAGTCGGGCATCGGCGCGGTGATGGCGTCGAGCGCCTCGCGCGAGAGCTGCACCCGGTCGGTCACGTCGAGCCCGGTGCAGAGCGGCAGCTTCGAAGGCTCGCTTCCCGAGAACCCGCGGAACACCGCCTGCGCCGCGTCCGGGTCGACCCAGATGTTCGCCTCGGCGGCCGGCGTCGCGTTCCCGCCGCGCGCGAACGCGCCGCCCATGATCGCGAAGCCGCCGAGCAGCTCCGGAAGCCGCGGCTCCTCGGCGAGCGCGAGCGCCACATTGGTGAGGGGTCCGGTCGCCACGAGCAGCACCTCGCCGGGTCGTTCACGGGCGACGTCCACGAGCAGTTGGGCGCCCGAGCGCGAGGATGGCTTCCGCGAGGCCGCCGGCAGTTCGGCTCGCCCCAGCCCGCGCTCGCCGTGCACGACCGGAAACGGCTCGTGGTTGCGTACGAGTGGTCGAGACGCTCCCCGCGCGACCTCGACGTGTTCGAGCCCGACCAGCTCGAGCACGGCGAGGGTGTTCTCGGTCGCGTTCTCGAGCGTGACGTTCCCCATCACGCTGGTCGCCGCGATCAGTTCGACCTCGGGCGAAGCGGCCGCGTAGAGGAGGGCCATCGCGTCGTCGACCCCCGTGTCGACGTCGAGGATCAACTGGCGGGCGGTCATGTGCGAAGACTACCGACCGTAGACTCGCGTCGAGTCGTCGAGGAGGGGAGCGGATGGACCGGCCCGAGTACGAGTTCGGCCGCCAGGACCTCGACTTCCTACATTGGTGGGGGGTGCCGACGCTGTTCCGATGCCCGCACGTCCCCGACCCCGCCGAGTGCGACATCGCGCTCGTCGGCGTGCCGCACAGCTCCGGGAACGGCACGACCTGGCGCGACCAGCATCTCGGTCCGCGTTCGGTGCGCGACGTCTCGATGGCCTACCGGCGGTTCCATCTGAAGTGGCAGCTGGATCCGTGGAGCGCATGCCGCGTCCACGACCTCGGCGACGTGCCGATCTACGAGTCGCTCGTGAACGACCGCGCGGTGCGGGAGATCCAGGCGTTCTACGAGGCGATCGACCGGGCCGGCGCGTGCCCGGTCTCGATCGGCGGCGACCACTCGATCTCGCTCGCGATCCTTCGTGCCATCGCCGGCCCCGATTCGCGACACGGGCGGCCGGCCGCGATCGTGCACTTCGACGCGCACTACGATACCTACGACGACTTCCCGAACTGGTACGGCGCGTACGACAGCGCGGGGCACTGGGCGTCGAGGACGGTGCACGAGCGCCATGTCGACGCGAGCCACAGCGTGCAGATCGGCATCCGCGGCCACGACGTCTGGATGGATCCCGGCAAGACGAGCCGCGAGCTCGGCTACCGCATCGTGACGAAGGACGAGTTCGACGACGAGCTCGGCATCGACGGTACGGTCGAGCTGATCCGCGAGCGTGTCGGCGACCTCCCCGTCTACGTCTCGTTCGACCTCGACGCGCTCGACACGACGATCGCCCCGGCGGTCTCGAACCCCGAGCCGGGCGAGGAAGGCCTCACGATGAAGGAGGCGATCCGGGTGCTGCAGGGCATGCGAGGCATGAACCTGATCGGCGCCGACGTCGTGGAGCTGATGCCTTCGCTCGACTCTCCGAACTCGATGACGGCACAGAACGCCACGCGTATCGCGTTCGAGCTGATCTGCCTGATCGCCGACCGCGTCGGCGATGGCGGGCCGCAGGGCTAGGCGCTCGCCGCCGGCTCCAGCTCGAAGCCGATCAGGTTCGCCGCGACCTCCCGACACATCCGCTGCATGTGCTCCGGGTTGACCTGTGTGTCGTTCATCAGCACCTGGATCGCGAGGCCGTCGATCAGCGCGCCGAGCTTCATGCCGATCTCGTCGGCGTCCTCACCGTCGTCGAACTCGCCGCTCGCGCGCCCCTGGCGCACGATGTCGGCGATCGACTGACGCCAGCGTCGGTCGAGCACCTCGCGCTCCTTGGCGAGCGCCGGATCGCGGAGGGCGCGCACCCAGATCTCGATCCACAAGGCCCATTCCTCGAGGCGCTCGAAGTCGGGCAGCAACCCCGGCACCGACAGGTCGATCAGACGCCAGAGCTGGTCGCGAGCCGAATCGAGCCGGCGGAGGTCGCGGGCCTGCGCGAGGTAGTACTTGTCGTTGGCATAGGTCAGCGCCTCGACCAGCAGGCGGTCCTTCGACTCGAAGTAGTAGAGGATCAGGCCCGGGGAGACGCCGCAGCGCGTGGCGATGTCCTGGATGCGCGTCTCGGCCAAGCCTCGGTCGGTGATCACGCGGGCGGCGGCCTCCAGGATCTCCTGGTGGCGGTCCTTGCCGTTCTTCTGCCGTACACGAGCCAACGATGCCTCCGTCCTGAACGCCACGCAGCGCGGGCTTCGATCGCCCCGTTCCTTGTATGAGCGTTCAGGCAACTGTACCGGCATGACCTGCGGAGTCCAAACCGGTCGGCCATGAACTTCGAGTTGACTGGTGATTCAAACTCAGGCCATACTGCCCGGGGTTCCGAGGGTCAGGCACCACCAAGGGGAAGGACGCACGACCATGGCTTCGAACACCTACGACGCGATCGTCATCGGCGGCGGTCACAACGGACTCACGAGCGGGGCGTACTTCGCCCGCCACGGCGCTCGCACGGTGGTGCTCGAGGGTCGCGCCAAGACCGGGGGCGCCGCCGACACGAGCGCCCCGTTCGCCGATCACCCCGACATCAACGTCACGACCTACAGCTACGTGATGTCGTTGATGCCGCCGACGATCATCCGCGAGCTGAACCTCAAGCGCCACGGCTACGACGTGACCCCGTTCGGGCCCTACTTCCAGGCCTTCCCCGACGGGCGCGCGATCACCGTCTACGCCGACGACGCGAAGAAGAGCTACGACTCCATCGCGCAGTTCTCGAAGGAGGACGCCGACACCCTTCCGAAGTGGGAGGCGTGGATGAAGGGCGTGAGCGACGTGCTCGGCCCGCTGCTGCTGAGCGTGCCTCCGCACCTCGGGTCGATGAAGCTCGGCGACCTGCTCCCGCAGGCGCAGACCGCCTGGAACATGCGCAAACTCGGACAGCGAGGCGTGGCCGACGTGACGCGTCTGTTCACGATGAGCGTGAGCGACCTACTCGACGACTGGTTCGAGTCCGACGCGATCAAGGCGATGCTCACGGTCAACGGCGTGATCGGCACGTGGGCCGGCCCGGACGAGCCCGGCACCGCCTACGTGATGCTGCACCACTCGATCGGAGACGTGGGCGACGGTCACCTCGGCAGCTGGGGGTTCCAGCAGGGCGGCATGGGCGCGGTGAGCGACTCGATCCGCCGCAGCGCCGAGTCGTTCGGCTGCGAGGTGCGCACCGAGGCAAGGGTGAAGAAGATCCTGACGCGCGGCGGCCGCGCGGTCGGCGTCGCACTCGAGAACGGCGAGGAGCTGCGTGCGCCGGTCGTGGTGAGCTGCGTGCACCCGAAGATCGGCTTCCTCGACTTGCTCGATCGCAACGAGCTGCCCGCCGACTTCGTGTGGGACATCGAGCGCTGGAAGACGCGCTCGGGCACGGTGAAGATCAACGTCGCGATCAGCGAGCTGCCGGACTTCACGTCGATGCCCGGCACGAACCAGCAGGACCACCACACCGGCTCGGTCGAGCTCTGCCTGTCGCCTCAGTACGCCGAGCGCGCGTTCCAGGACGCGCACATCGACCGGAAGCCGGCGACCGCGCCGTTCGTCGACGGCACGATCCCGACCACGCTGGACAAGAAGCTCGCGCCCGAGGGCGTGCACGTGTTCTCGATGTTCACGCAGTGGGTGCCCGATGACTGGGTGAACGAGCCGCACCGCGAGGAGCTCGATGCCTACGCGCAACGGATCTTCGACGGCTACGACCAGCTCGCTCCGAACTTCAAGAGCTCGATCATCGAGTACCAGGTGATCGGCCCCTACGACATGGAACAGGACCTCGGCCTGATCGGCGGGAACATCTTCCACGGCGAGCTGAGCGTCGATCAGCTGTTCCACATGCGGCCGGCGCCCGGGTACGCGGACTTCCGCACGCCGATCAAGGGGCTGTACCACGGATCGTGCGCCACGCACGGCGGCGGCGGCGTCAACGGCATCCCCGGGTGGCAGGCATACAAGGCGGCCGTGAAGGACAAGGCCCTCGCGAAGCGGTAGGCCGGAGCAGGGGTGGATGCCGTTCCCGATGACGTGACCATGGCGAGGCCGAGCCTCGAGCCGATGCTCGAGGCTCGGTCCGTCGCGGTCGTCGGCGCTTCGGTCAAGGAAGGTTCGCTCGGCCGACAGATGGTCGTGGAGCTCCGGCGAGGGGGGTTCGACGGCGCGATCCTCCCGGTGAACCCCGGCTACGACGAGGTGCTCGGGCTTCCGTGTTATCCGTCGGTCGCCGAGGCGCCGGGAGACGGGGTGGACCTCGCGATCCTCGGCGTGGCGAATGAGCGGATCGAGCAGGCCGCCCGCGACGCCGTCGAGGCCGGGGCTCGATCGCTCGTGACGTTCTCCTCGCTGCACGAGGAAGCCCCCCCGGCGCCCGGTCTGCCGCCGCTGACCGAGCGGGTGGCCGCGATCGCGCGCGAGGCGGATGTCCCATTGTGCGGGGGCAACGGCATGGGCTTCCTGAACCTGGACACGCGCCTGCGTGTGACCGGGTTCCTCACCGACGATCAGCTGCTTCCAGGGCCGATCACGATGATCTCGCACTCGGGCTCGGCGTTCGCCGCGTTCGGCTGGAACGACCGGTCGATGGGCTTCAAC
>JBOGVO010000283.1:0-11412 GCA_050692855.1 Actinomycetota bacterium
GCCCGAAAGATCGTGACCATCGCCATCCAGCGGGTGGCCTCGCAGCAGACCGCCGAGTCCACCGTGGCCGTGTACACGCTCCCGTCCGACGACCTGAAGGGCCGGATCATCGGCCGGGAGGGCCGGAACATCCGGGCGGTCGCGGCCCTCACCGGGGTGAACCTGATCATCGACGACACGCCCGAGGCCGTCGTGCTGTCGTGCTTCGATCCGGTGCGCCGCGAGGCCGCACGCCTCACGCTGTCCAAGCTCGTCGAGGACGGGCGCATCCACCCCGCTCGGATCGAAGAGGTGCACGAGCGATCGCAGCGGGAGCTGGACGAGCAGATCCGCCGCGCCGGTGAAGACGCCGTCGCCGAGGTGGGTATCACCGACATCCATCCTGAGATGGTGAAGCTGCTCGGACGCCTGCAGTTCCGCACCAGCTACGGCCAGAACGTGCTGCGGCACCTCGTGGAATCCGCTCACATCGCCGCCGGCCTCGCGGCGGAGATCGGCGTCGATCCGACGGTCGTCAAGCGAGGCGCGTTCCTGCACGACATCGGGAAGGCGGTCACCCACGAGGTCGAGGGCTCGCACGCGATCATCGGCGCGGAGATCGACCGTCGCATGGGCGAAGGGCCCGAGGTCGTCCATTGCATCGAGTCCCACCACGGCGAGGTCGAGCAGCACACGATCGAGGCCGTGCTCGCCCAGATCGCCGATGGCATCAGTGGAGGGCGTCCGGGCGCGCGTCGCGAGTCGCTCGAGACCTACGTCAAGCGGTTGGAGCGTCTGGAGGAGATCTGCACGAGCCATCCGGGCGTCGTGAAGACCTTCGCGATGCAGGCGGGCCGCGAGGTGCGGGTCATGGTGGAGCCCGAGGACGTCGATGACATGCAGGCACAGGTGATCGCCCGCGACATCGCGAAGCAGGTCGAGGAGGAGCTCCAGTACCCGGGTCAGATCCGCATCACGGTCGTCCGCGAGACGAGGGCGGTCGAGTACGCGAAGTGAACGGAGCCGCCGCTAGCGCTAGCGCCACTCGTCGGCGTCGTATGTCCGATCGCTCTTTGGGCTCGCGGCGGCTCCGGCCAGCCGAGCCCGCAGACCCCCCGCTTGGTCGGCGTCGCTCGCCGATCCGGTCTCGTCCGACGATGCCTCCCGGGCGAGATCGTCGTCGTCGGGCTCGTCATCGAGCCCGAGCTCGCTGTCGAGCACCTCGCCCGGGGCCTTGGGTGCGATGCCGGCCCTGATCGCGGCGAGGTCGGTCTCCGCCTTCCGGCGACCGTCTTCGGCCTTGGTCACACGCTGCAGCAGCTGGGCGACCCGAGAGCGAAGGTCGGAGAGCTCGCCCGAGGGATCGACGCGCCCGTCGAACCGTTCGAAGCGCTCCTTCTCGATCGCGAGTGCGGCCTCCGCGGCCTCCGCGGCCGCGTAGGCACGCCTGGCGCGGGATTCGGATTGTTCGAGCCGTTGACCGAGCTCGGCGAGCTCGGCGTCGAGATCGCCCCGAGGAGCCTCGGAGGAGCGGGTCGCATCGCCGGTGTCCGTCGTGAGCGGGGCGATCGCCGCCGAGCGCGCCTCCGCCAGCTGCTCCATCGCGGACGCCAGCTCGGCTTCCTTCACGACCACCGCGTCCCTCGCCTCCTCGAGTTCGGAGCCCGAGCCCTCCAGGGCGGCGCGGGTCTCCGAGAGGCTCGTCTCGAGTGCCTCGACCCGCGTCTGGAGCTCCTCGGTGATCTCAGCGTCCGGGCCGGTCGACTCCGCCTCGGCCTCGAGCGTCCGGATGTGGGCAGCTCGGTCCTCGAGCTCTCGGCCGATCTCCTCGATCTCCAGCTTCTGTGCTGCGATCAGCGCCTCGAGCTCCTGCACCCGACCCGACGGTGCCTCCTGCTCCCTGGCTCGGGCGGTCGCCGCGTCGAGCTCGCGCGCCAGCTCAGCGATCCTGGTCTCTCCGGCGGTGGATCGGGCCTCGGCGTCGGCGATGCGGCCCTCGGCCTGCGCCGCCCGGTCCTCGGCGTGTCTCGCGCCGGCCTCTGCTGTCGCGGCGATGTCCTCGGCATGTGCGATCCGGGCCGTGACATCCGCGGCTCTCGACTGAGCCTGGGCGACCTCGCCCTCGACCGCCTCAGCCCTGGACTCCGCTTCCAGAAGCGAGGCCTCGAGGGCCCCGACACGCTCGAGTGCGGCCCGGCCCTCGATCGCCTCGGCTTCGAGGCTCGCCACGCGCTCTCCGAGCTCGCGCCGGATCTCGTCGACCGCGGCGGTCGAGGTGGCGAGCGCCAGCTCGATCTCGGCGGCGTGCGCCGTGGTCACCGCGAGCGAGCTTTCGAGCTCGGTCCCGCGGGTGGTCGACCCCGTGAGCTCCGCGCTCAGCTGCTCGACCTGTTCTCCGAGCTGCAGCCTGGCCGATCCGAGCTCGACGATCTGCTGCAGATGGTCGGCGCTCAGCGCTTCGAGCCGAGCGGCTTCCTCGACGGCGGCCTGCCGCTCGGAGGCCGTGACGTCGAGCCGCGCCGATGCGCTCTCGAGGTCCGCCACGAGCTCGGCGACCCTGTCATCGAGCGACGTGCGGCGAGCGAGCTCCTCTCGGAGCTCCGTCTGGCTCTGATCGACGATCGCCGTGAGCTCGGAGACCTGCCCGGCGAGGCGGTTCGCCTCGCCTTCGAGCTCGCCGCGTACCGATTCCAGCTCCTCGTGCCGTGAATCCGCGGCGACGACCTCCTCGCGCAGCTCCTCCAGCACATCGTCCAGCTCCCGCGAGCGGTCGGTGATGTCCCCGACGAAGCCGCGCAGGGTCACCAGCTCGGTCGTGAGCTCGTCCTCATGGGCCCGAGCGACGTCGAGCTGCAGGCGCAGGGTCTCGTTGCGTTCGTGGAGCCTGCGGGTCTCCGGCGACCACGATGCGTCGTCGACCGGGTCCGTCGGTCGCCAGGGGATGCGCATCTCGCCCTCGAGGTCGACGATGCGCTCGGCGAGGGCCCCCGCGAGCTCGTTCGCGACGCGGAGTCGATCCTGCACTTCTTCTGGGCTGCTCGGTCGCTTGTCTCGTTTCCTACCCATGGTCCCGTCACTCCGTGATCGCTCTCGCATCGCCAGACGTGCTTCCTCAGGGTGCATCGGCCCGTCGTTCGAGGTCTTGAGCTGCGCCTTCCGATACCCTCGGACGGTGGAACCGAGGTACCTGATCCGCACCTTCGGGTGCCAGATGAACGAGCACGACTCGGAACGGATCGCGGGGCTGCTCACCGCCGACGGCATGACGCCCACGGCCGAGGTCGCCGAGGCGGGTGTGATCGTGCTGAACACGTGCGCGATCCGCGAGAACGCCGACAACAAGCTCTACGGCAACCTGGGACACCTCAAGCCTGTGAAGGCCGCGAACCCACAGCTTCGGATCGTGGTGAGCGGCTGCCTCGCCCAGAAGGATCGGGGTGAGATCCAACGCCGGGCGCCGTGGGTCGACGTGGTCGTCGGCACGCACGCACTCCCGCACCTGCTCGAGCTGCTGAAACGCGCGGAGGTCGAGGGCCCGCTGATGGACGTCCGCGAATACACGGAGACGTTCCCGAGCGCGTTGCCGGCTGCCCGTGACGACGCGTTCAGGGCGTGGGTCTCGATCTCGCCCGGGTGCGACAACGCCTGCACCTTCTGCATCGTGCCGCTCGTGCGCGGGCCACAGCGCTCGCGCTCGATCGGCGACATCCTCGCCGAGGTGCAGGCGCTCGCCGACCGAGGGGTCGTGGAGGTCACCCTGCTGGGGCAGAACGTGAACACGTACGGGCGCGACGTCTCGGTCCCCGGGTCGTCGCGCCGTCCGCTCTTCGGCGAGCTGCTCCGACGCGTGGGAGCGGTCGACGGCATCCGCCGGGTCCGCTTCACGAGCCCGCATCCCCACGACTTCACCACCGACGTGATCGAGGCGATGGCCGGGACCCCGGCGGTCTGTGAGCACATCCACTTCCCGATGCAGTCGGGCTCGGACGACGTGCTGCGGCGGATGCGACGGTCCTACCGTCGCGACCGCTACCTCGGCTGGCTCGAGCGCATCCGCGCCGCGATCCCCGGCATCGCGGTCTCGACCGACATCATCGTCGGGTTCCCCGGCGAGACCGAGGACGACTTCTCCCGGACCCTCCATGCGGTCGAGCGGGCCGGGTTCGACAGCGCCTTCATGTTCCAGTATTCGCCTCGTCCGGGCACGAAGGCGGCCAGCTACGAGGACCAGGTGCCCAAGCCGGTCGTGCAGGAACGGTTCGAGCGACTCGTCGCGGTGCAGGAAGCGATCTCGACGAGGAACGGCCGACGCCTCGTTGGCTCGACCGTCGAAGTGCTCGTCGAGGGGGCCGACCGCAAGGGGCGCTCCACGCAGTCCCGCACGCGGACGAACCGGATCGTGCACCTGGCGGAGCCGCTGGAGCCCGGCACCTTCCTGCCGGTGACGGTCACCGCCGCGGCGGCGCACCACCTGATGGGCGAGGTCGCGACCGCGCAGACGCCCGTCGGCGTCTGAACCCGCGTGGTCCCCACGGCTCCGCCGCTGGCGCTCGTCGGGCCCACCGCGTCCGGGAAGACGGAGGCCGGCATCGAGCTCGCCGAAGCCCTGGGAGCGGAGATCTGCTCGGTCGACTCGATGCTCGTGTACCGGGGCATGGACGTCGGCACCGCGAAGCCGACGCCGGAACAGCGAGCCCGGGCACCCCATCACCTGCTCGACCTCGCCGATCCGAGCGAGCGGTTCACGGTGGCGAGGTTCCAGTCGCTCGCTCGCGGGGCGATCGAGGGCATCCACGCGCGCGGCGCGCGACCGCTGCTCGTGGGCGGCTCGGGCCTGCACTACCGGGCCGTCGTGGACGATCTGGTGTTCCCGGGTGAGGACCCCCAGGTGCGGGCCGAGCTCGAAGATGAGGCGCGGACGGCCGGGATCGGCCCCTTGTACCGACGCCTCCAGGATCTCGACCCGATGGCCGCGGACAGGATCGAACCCGGGAACGTTCGGCGGGTGGTGCGGGCGCTGGAGGTGCCCGCGATCACGGGCCGGCCGTTCAGCACGTTCGCCGCATCGTGGGAGCGACACGACCCGTCACGGGTGCGCGCGGCCGGGATCCGCATCGAGCGTGACGTGCTCGGGCGACGCATCGCGGAGCGGATCTCGGCGATGTTCGCCGCCGGGTGGCTCGAGGAGGTCCGGGGCCTCCTCGACCGCGGCTTCGGTGCATGGCTCACCTCGAGCCAGGCGATCGGGTACTCGGAGCTCGCGCGGCACCTCGAGGGTAGGCTCTCCCTCGAGGAGGCCTGGGAGGGCACGGTGCGACGCACGAGGAACCTCGCGAGGCGGCAGATGGCATGGTTCGGGCGCGATCCGCGCGTGCGGTGGTTCGATGCCGGCGAGGGCGGGGCCGCCGAGGTCGTCGAGGACGCGCTCGCCTACCTGGGGGAGTCATGAGGGAACCGTCGAAGGAACCCTCGAGGGAGCCCGCGCCCACCCCGGTCGCGTTCGAGAAGTACCAGGGGACCGGGAACGACTTCGTGATGGTCCTCGACCTCGACGACGCCCGGCCGTTGACCCCGCAGGAGGTGTCCTCGGTCTGCGACAGGCGAACGGGCGTGGGGGCCGACGGCGTCATCAGGGTGGTCCGCGCCGACGGCCAGGGCGGGTCGTTCCTCATGGATTACACGAACGCCGACGGGTCGCTGGCGGAGATGTGCGGCAACGGCATCAGGTGCGTCGGGGTGCTGTTGCACGACCGCCATCTCGTGGCCGGGGATGAGGTCGACGTGCTCACCCGGGCGGGCACGAAGCGATTGATCCTGCACCCCGAGGAAGACGGAGCCGTGCGGCGAGTGACGGTGTCGATGGGGATCCCCAACTTCACCAGGAGCGCCGTGCCGATGCGGGGACCGGCGTGGGAGACGTTCCTCGCGCGACCCTTCGACGTCGCGGAGGGACTGACGCTCACCGCCTCGGCGGTGTCGATCGGCAACCCCCATCTCGTCCTCTTCCTCGAGCAGGATCCGGCGAACGTCCACGTGGGGCACGTCGGGCCCGCGATCGAACGTCACGAGCTCTTCCCCGAGCACACGAACGTGGAGTTCGCGTTCGTGCGTCCCGACGGCGAGATCGATGCGCGTGTCTGGGAGCGGGGCGTCGGCGAGACGATGGCCTGCGGCAGCGGAGCGTGCGCGGTGGCGGTCGCGGCGAACGAGGCGGGGCTCGCGCCCCGTCGGAGCGTGGTGCGCTTCCCCGGCGGTAGCTTGGAGGTGACGCGTCGTGACGACGGCGAGGTGCTGCTCACGGGTGACGCGGCTCGCGTGTTCGAAGGTTCGATCGATCTCGAGGCGCTGAGCATCTCGTGAGCTCCGAGGTGTCCACGCTCGACGAGGTGCGGGGGCGCCTCGCCGCCCGCACGCTCGAGCTCGTCGACGTGCCGTCGGTGAGCCGGGACGAAGGGGCGGTGCTCGAGGCGATCCGCGCACGATTGCCTCACCGCCTGGAGGTGCTCGACGATCGGGACGCCGTGCTCTTCGCCGTGCCAGGGGAACGGAGGCCCGGCGCGCCGTTCGTCGTGCTCGCCGGGCATGTCGATACCGTGCCCGCCGCCGGGAACCTCCCGGGTTCGAGCGATGGTGACGTGGTCGTCGGGCGGGGCGCCGCCGACATGAAGGGCGCCCTCGCGGTGATGATCGAGCTCGCGCACGAGCTCGCAGCCCATCCGCGGGCCGACCTCGACGTCGGTCTCTGCTTGTTCGGACGCGAGGAGCTGCCCTGGACCGAGAGCGCGCTCATGCCCTTGTTCGACCGTTGTCCAGAGGTCGCGACCGTCGACCTCGCCATCGTGATGGAACCGACGGGTAACGCCATCGAGATCGGGTGCCTGGGCAACCTGAACGCGACGGTCACGGTCGTGGGCCGCGCGGCGCACAGCGCGCGCCCGTGGCTCGGCGAGAATGCGATCCACGGAGCGATCGCGGCGCTGGCCCCGCTCGCCGACCTGCCCGACCGTGACGTGACGATCGACGGTCTGACGTATCGAGAGGTGCTCAACGTGACGACGATCGAAGGCGGGGTGGCCGCCAACGTCATCCCCGATCGCGTCCGCGCCCGGGTGAACTACCGATATGCGCCCGGGCACACGCCTCGCGAAGCCGAGGAGCGCCTGCGCGAGCTGTTGGCCTCGTCGGGCGCCGAGGTGGTGATCGACGGGAACGCGCCGCCGGGGCCTGTGAACCTCGACAACGCCCACGTCGATCGATTCCGCATCGCGGGCGACCTGGCGGTGCGCGCGAAGCAGGCCTGGACCCCGGTCGCCGAGTTCGCGCTCGGCGGGGTCGACGCGATCAACTTCGGTCCAGGTGACCCGCAGTACGCTCACCGGGACGACGAACGTGTCGAGGTCGACGCGTTGATGAGGTGTCGTGACGTGATGCGGACGTTCCTGGGACTCCACGATCCCGGAGCGACCGACGGGAAGGAGAATGCAGCCTCGTGACACACCTATCCCCGAGCATCCGGGGGATCGAACCGTACCCCTTCGAATCGCTCGACCGGCGCACGCGCGCGGCCCGCGACCAGGGGCGAACGCTCATCGACTTCGGAGTCGGCGACCCGCGCGAGGTCACGGCCCCGTTCATCCGCGAGGCCATGCGCGAGGCCGTCGAGCCGATCTCGTCCTACCCTCGAGCCGCGGGCCTGCCCGAGCTTCGGAACGCGATCGCGGGATGGGCCGGGCGTCGCTACGGTGTCGACCTCGATCCGGACCTGCAGGTGCTGCCGCTCCTCGGATCGAAGGAGCTGATCTTCTCCCTCGCCCAAGCGGTCGTGGACCCGGCCGCGGGCAAGGACCTCGTGCTTGTCACCGCTCCCGGGTATACCATCGCGGAGCGGGGGGCACGGTTCGCCGGAGCCGACGTGCTGCGGATCGCTCTCACCGAGATCGCCGGGTTCCTGCCCGACCTCGACGCGATCGATGAGGACACGTGGGACCGCGCAGCGATCCTCTGGCTGAACTATCCGAACAACCCGACCGGGGCGGTTGCCCCGCTGGATCTCCTCCGTCGCGCGGCGGATCGATGCGCCTGCCACGACGTGCTGCTGGCAAGCGACGAGGCCTACAGCGAGCTGTGGTTCGAGGGTGCTCCGCCCCCCTCGGCCCTGCAGACGGGGGACCTCAGGAACGTGCTCACGCTGAACACGCTCAGCAAGCGCTCGTCGATGACTGGGTACCGGAGCGGCTTCGCCGCCGGTGACCCCGACCTGATCGAGGCGCTCACGAGGGTGCGGCCGAGCGTGGGCGTCACGCCCCAGGAATTCGTCCAACGTGCGTCGGTCGCCGCCTGGAACGACGAGACGCATGTCGAGGACACCCGGGCCAGGTACGCGGCCAAGCGCGAGCTGTTCCTCGATCTCTTCGCGAGGCACGGGGTGCATCGAACGGGCGGCCCGGCCACGTTCTACCTGTGGGTCGCGGTGCCGGGTGACGCGCCCTCGCTCGAGTGGGCGATCGAGCTGCTCGATCGAACGGGCGTGGTCGTCGCTCCCGGATCGTTCTTCGGCCCGGAAGGGGAGGGCTACGTCCGCGTGGCCCTGGTGCCGACGCTGGCGGAATGTGAGCGGGCGGTGGAGCTGCTCGACGGCGTGCTGGCCGAGGTGCGTGCGTGAGCGAAGCGGAAGCGCTCTCACAGCGAGTGCGGGCCTCGTGGGACGCGCTCGCCGAGGACCCCGGCGCCCCGCTCGACAGCGACGCCGTGGAACGGGCGATCGCGATGCTCGATCGGGGCGAGGTGCGGGTGGCCGAACCGCACGGCGGCGACTGGATCGTGCACGCGTGGGCGAAGCAGGCCGTGCTGCTGTACTTCCGGATCCGCGGCATGGAGATCACCGGCTCCGGACCGTTCGAGTACCACGACAAGCTCCCCCTGAAGCACGGCTACGATGAGCTCGGGGTCCGCGTCGTCCCCCCCGCGACCGCCCGCTACGGCGCCTACCTCTCCCGGGGCGTGGTGCTGATGCCGAGCTACGTGAACATCGGGGCGTGGGTGGGTCCGTCGACGATGGTGGACACGTGGGCCACCGTGGGCTCGTGTGCCCAGATCGGGGCCGACGTGCACCTGGCCGGAGGCGTCGGCATCGGCGGAGTGCTCGAGCCCGTGCAGGCCGCTCCCGTCGTGATCGAGGACGGAGCGTTCATCGGCTCGCGGTGCATCGTCGTCGAGGGCGTGCGCGTCGGCGCTGACGCCGTGCTGGGTGCCGGGGTCGTCCTGACCGGCAACACGCCGGTGATCGACGTCACCGGGCAGGAGCCCGCGGAGCATCGCGGGCGTGTGCCGGCGGGTGCGGTGGTGATCCCGGGCAATCGCGCGCGCGAGTTCCCGGCGGGGCGGTTCGGTCTTCCCTGTGGGCTGATCATCGGACATCGCACGGCCGACACCGACGACAAGGTCCGGCTGAACGAGATGCTCCGCGACTTCGGGTCCTCGATGGGGTGAGCTCGGACCCATGAGCGACGGACCGGCTTCCGGACGACGCAGCCGGCGCCCCGTCGAGCGGCAGGTGCTGGAGTCACCGCTCTCGGCCACCTGGCGTCCTCCTGTCCGCGAGAAGGCGGTGCTCGTGGGCGTGGGCCCGGGCATCGAGGAGGCCGACCTCGACGAGCTCTCGGCCCTCGCAGACTCCGCCGGCGCGGAGTCGGTCGCGCGCATCGTGCAGAGCCGGCACGAGCCCGATCCTGCGACCTTCATCGGGCGGGGAAAGCTCGAGGAGGTGCACGAGCGGGTCCATCGCAGCGGCGCCGACTCAGTGATCCTCGACCAGGAGCTCTCGCCGGGACAGCTCCGTTCCCTCGAGGAGAGGCTCGGCGTCAAGGTGATCGATCGCACGGCGCTGATCCTCGACATCTTCGCGCTCCACGCCCGCAGCCGCGAGGGCAAGGCCCAGGTGGAGCTCGCGCAGCTCAACTACCTCGTGCCCCGCCTACGGGGATGGGGCGAAGCGATGAGTCGCGCGGGCGGCGGCATCGGCACTCGGTTCGGCGGGGGCGAGACGAAGATGGAGGTCGACCGCCAGCACATCCGGCGTCGCATCACGAAGCTCCGGCGCGAGCTGACGTCGCTCGCGCGTACGCGCGAGACGAAGCGTTCGCGCCGTCAAGGGAGCGCCATCCCGCAGGCGGCCATCGCCGGGTACACGAACGCCGGCAAGTCGACCCTGATGAACCGTCTCACCGGTGCCGACGTGGTGGTGGCCGACCAGCTCTTCGCAACCCTCGATCCGACCGTGCGGCGGCTCAGGTTGCCGGGGGGGCGGCGCTGCACGATCAGCGACACGGTCGGCTTCGTGAGCAAGCTCCCGCACGATCTCGTCGAAGCCTTCCGATCCACGCTCGAGGAGGTCACGCTCGCCGAGCTCGTGGTGCACGTGGCCGATGCGTCCTCGCCGGACCTGCGGGAACAGATCGATGCGGTCCGGCGCGTGTTGGACGAGATCGGCGCCGGAGCGATCCCCGAGATCCTCGTGATGAACAAGATCGACCGGCTCACGGGATCCGAGCGGGCCCGGCTCGCCCGTCGCCACCCCGGGTCCGTGCCGGTGTCGGCGCTCTCGGGCGAAGGCATCGACGGCCTCCTCGAGACCCTCGAGGCCACGCTCCCGAAGCCTCCCGTCGAGGTCGAGCTGCTCGTGCCGTACGGCAGGGAGGACGTGACGGCGCTGCTCTACCGCGATGCCGAGGTGGTCGACACGAGCTTGGACGACACCGGCACGATCGTGCACGCACGTGTGGGGCTCAGGGAGCTCGCGGCGGTGCGCGCGTTCGTCAGGCGAGAGCGGCGCACCGGATGAGCGCCGGGCTCAGGCCTGCGGCGCGCCCGTGCGCCAGAGGGCCTCGTCCGCCCACGCGCCGGTGATCACGGTGTCGGGGTCCTGGCCCCCTTCCCGCGCCAGCCGAAGCGCCAGCATCTGCAGGCGCACCGTGAGGGGGATCTGGGCGAGCAGCGGCGAGGCGGTCGATCGCTCCACGATCGTCGTGTGCCCGATGCCCTCGGCAGCGGCGGCGCCTGCCAGTCCGGGCACGAGCGGCTCGTCCGGGGGAGCGAGCGTCACCAGATGGTCGCGGCGATCCAGCGGCACTGCGGAGCCGTGCAGCAGGTACTCGACGTCGTACCCCTCGGCCAGCACGCGGGCGGCCTCTCGAACCTTCAGCGCGCCTTCACGAGCGGTGATCGACGCGGAGCCAACGCCCGCGAGCACCAGGAGCCGTTCGGGCCGCGGGACGGCATCGACACCGGGGTCGTCGATGGCCGCCTGGACCGCGTTCGGCAGGAACGCGAGCGTCTCGTCGGAGAGTGAGTCGGCGCCGAGCTCCTGGGCGATGAGGGCGAGCGCGACGAGCGCGCTCGTGTAGCTCACGGTGTAGGTCTCGCTGGTCTCCGCGT
>JBOGVO010000284.1:0-3700 GCA_050692855.1 Actinomycetota bacterium
AGCCGGCGGAGGCAGGCGCGACGGGCGAACGCCGCTCGAGGGCGCCCGTCGTGCTCGCGTTCCTGCTCACGGCGCTCGTCGGGTTCGGAGCGTGGACGCTGATCTCGTGGGCACGAGGTGGCGCGGCCTGCGAGGCCGGAGCGTTCGAGTCCCCTCGGTTCGGCTACTGCGTTCGGGCGCCGGGCGGGTGGACGGCCGAGGCCGCAGGGGACGAGGGCCCGGCTCTCGACCGGTTCATCCTGCCCGACGGGCCTGCGACGATCACGGTGACAGCGGTGCGCCTGTCGAAGGGCCAAGACCTCGCGCGCTTCGAACAGTTCGTCCGCGGGTTCGACGAGGACGCCGGCGCCACGCTCGGTGAGAGCGCGCAGGCGGAGGTCGGGGGAGCGATGGGCGTCACGTTCGACGTCACGATGGAGGACGGCGACGGCACCACGCTCGGGCGAGAGGTGCTCTTCGTGCGCGAAGGCACCGCATGGCGGGTGCAGCTCGCCGACGACGAACCCGGGTTCGAGGCGAGCGCCCATCAGCTCGACGAGATGCTGGCCTCGTGGCGCTTCACATGACCGGAGCGGTCGTCGAACGGCCGGAGGGCCACTGGTAACGTGGACCGACCATGAAGGTTGCCGTCGTCGGTGCCACCGGGGCCGTCGGCCGGGAGATGACTCGGACCCTCGAGGAGCGTGACTTCCCCGTCGACGAGTTCGTGCCGCTCGCGAGCGCCCGTTCCGCTGGAAGGGCCGTGCCGTTCCGGGGTGAGGACCATGCCGTGGGCGAGCTCTCCGTCGAGGCCCTGCGGGGGTGCGAGGTAGCCCTCGTCTCAGCCGGCGCGGTGGTCTCACGCGGGTTCATCCCAGGGGCCGCGGCAGCGGGCACGACCTGCATCGACAACTCGAGCGCGTTCCGGATGGACCCGAGCGTGCCGCTGGTGGTGCCGGAGGTGAACCTCGGGGCCCTCGAGGGTTCCCCACGCATCGTCGCGGTGCCGAACTGCACGACGATCACCACGGTCCTGGCCGTGGCGCCGTTGCACCGCGCGGCCGGCCTCGACTCGCTCGTGCTGAGCTCCTATCAGTCGGTGAGCGGCGCCGGGCACCGAGGCGTGAGCGAGCTGCTCGACCAGGTCGAGAAGCTCAGGGGTGATGAGGAGGACCTCGCGCGTCCCGAGTACGACGCGTTGCCCAGGGGCGAGGTCTTCGGCAAGCCGATCGCCTACAACGTGGTGGCGAAGATCGGCGAGTTCGAAGCCGACGGGTTCACCGGAGAAGAGGCCAAGATGATGGCCGAACCTCGCAAGATCCTCGGGCTGCCCGACCTCCCTGTCGTGGCCACCAGCGTACGCGTGCCGGTGATCGTGGGCCACGGCGTCTCGGTGCTCGCCGAGTTCTCCCGTCCCATCGACGTGGCCGAGGCCAGGCGCGCGATCGAGGCGGCGCCCGGCGTCGAACTGCGCGACGATCCGTCGGCCGGTGGCTATCCATCGCCGCTCGAGGCCGCGAGGCTCGACGTCGCCCTGGTAGGTCGCATCCGCCAGGTGCCCGGCCGCGACGACGCCCTCGTGCTGTTCAGCTGCGCCGACAACCTCCGCAAGGGAGCGGCGCTGAACGCGGTGCAGATCGCGGAGCACCTGTTCGCGAGCTGACCATCGTGGACCCTGCTCCCGGCCCCGAAGGGCGGGCGCGGATCAGTTGTCGTCGGCCGGCTGCCCCCCGGGCGTGACGTCGTCGGCGAGCGGCTTCACGAACCAATCGCCGTAGTCGTGCCACCCCTCCCGCCGGTAGAAGGCGATCGAGGCTTCCCGCCACGAGGCGGTTACGAGCGCCATGCGGAAGCATCCTCGCTTCCGCGCGAGCGATTCGGCTCGCCGCAGGAGCGCCGTTCCGACCCCGACGCCCCGCGCAGCTTCTGCGACCACCACGTCGTTCACGCGGGCCTGAGGGCGGTGGTCCCCGAGGCGTTGGTGGTACTCCATGTCGATGACCCCCACGACCTCGCTCTCACGTTCCGCGACGAGCGTGACGTTGCCCAGCTGGCGCAGGTGGGCCGCGAACGACTGTCGATGCGTCGGATCGCGGGCGGTGCCCGTCGCGACGCCGCGTCCGAGCTCGACGAGCAGCGCGGCCACGGCCGGCCAGTCGCCGGGTCTCGCCATGCGCACGTCCACCGAGCTCACCGACGGCCCCAAGAGACGCTCCAAGAGAAGAAGGAAGGGGCTCGGACCTGTGGTCCGCTCACGGGAACGGGCATCCGCACGGCGATCTGCCGCATCGCGGGCAGCCCGCCGAGTAGCGCGCCAGCGCCATCTCCAGGTCGACGTCCTCGAGGTTCGCGAGCGACGCGAGCCAGGCGAACACGTCGCCGAACTCGTGCTCGAGGTTCGACCTGTCGCCGGTGCGGAGCGCCCGCGCGAGCTCGCCGATCTCCTCGGTGAGCCAACGGAAGGTCGCGTCGCGGCCGCGCTCGACGTCCCGCTCGGCGTAGAGGGCTCGCATCGTCGCTTGGAAGTCGGACACCTGCATACCCGCGGAGTCTAGTGACCGCCCGGCCGCGGATGATCCGTGCGTCCTCATCGCGTGGTCGTCGGCGCCCTCGCGGCGGGTTGTCTACCGGTCGGTAGAGAGGCATAATCTGCCGCATGGTAGAGAGCGACGCTCGCCAGCCCGGGCCTCCCTCGATCGTCGATGCCCTCTCGGGCAAGACCATCCTGCTGACCGGCGTCACCGGCTTCCTTGCGCAGGTCGTGTTCGAACGACTCCTGGCCGACTTCCCCGAGACCCGGGTCCTGCTGCTCGTCCGCAGCCAGACCGGCGCCACGAGCCGGGAGCGCGTCGAGTACCTGTTCCGCAAGCCGGCGTTCGACGGGTTGCGTGAGCGGGTCGGCGAGGACGGTCTCCGCGCGATGCTCGACGAGCGCGTCGACGTGATCGACGGAGACTTCGGGCACGGACGGCCCGACCTCCCCTCGGGCATCGACGTCACGATGCACTCGGCCGCGACGGTGAGCTTCGACCCTCCGATCGACGAGGGGTTCATGACGAACGTTCAGGGCGCGATGAACCTCTACGGCGGCGTGATCGCGGGAGGCTCGACCCCCGCGCTCGTGCACGTCTCCACCGCCTACGTGGCCGGGGTGCGCAAGGGGGTGATCCCCGAGGGGCCGCTCGAGCATCGCGTGGACTACCGGCTCGAGCTCGAGTTGGCGCTCGCGGCCCGCAGCGACGTGGAAGCCGCGAGCCGCAAGCCCGAGATGCTGAACGCCTTCATGGATCTCGCGCGCGACGAGCACTCTCGTGCCGGCCCCACGACCGTGGCCGAGGACGCCGAGGAACGCCGGCAGAGGTGGGTCACGAAACGGCTCGTCGAGTACGGCCGCGCGCGGGCCCGCTCGCTCGGCTGGCCCGACGTCTACACGTTCACGAAGGCGATGGGCGAGCGCGCGGTCGAGGAGCTGGCGGCCGAGGCGAACCTTCCGCTCAGCATCGTTCGTCCGTCGATCATCGAGTCGGCGTACACGCATCCGTTCCCGGGGTGGATCGACGGGTTCAAGATGGCCGACCCGATCATCCGCGCATACGGGCTCGGGCAGATCCCGGAGTTCCCGGGCATCCCCGAGGGCATCATCGACAACATCCCCGTCGACTTCGTCGTGAACGCGCTGCTCGCGGTCGCCGCCGATCCGCCCTCGCCGGGAGCGGTGCAC
>JBOGVO010000285.1:0-5481 GCA_050692855.1 Actinomycetota bacterium
GTGGACGCTGTACGTCAGCGCAGGCTCCCCCGAGGAAGCCAACGAGGCCGCCGACGAGGTCGTTCAGCACTGCATGTTCCCCGAGTACGACATCGTCCACTCCGAGTACTACCTGGACCCGAAGCCGATCGACCCCAGGCATGCGGTTGAGCCCACGCGACTCGACGAGACTGAGGGCATGGTCTGCGCCGTGTGTCTGAAGACGGTCGAGTGGACCGGCATCGCCGCCGACGACCCCGAGAACCGCAGCGGCAAGACCATCCCCGGCCCCTGGGTGCACATTGAGCGCTGAAGTAGCTCGCCGTTCGGGGCCGGGCGCGCCATCCTAGTACCCGAGGAGGAGGAAGCCCTCCAGCGGAACACGAAACCGATCAGGGTTCGCAAAGACCGCATCGAGGAGCTTCACGCCCCCCACGTACGGGTCCGTCCACCTCTTCCTTTCAGTCTCGTATCGAATCGGCAGGGCTACGATCCCTCCCCTCGCATCGACCGCCAGGCACATCTTGACGAGATCCAGAATGACGCGGTTGTTGTACATCGCGCCGCCACTCTCGACCTCTAGCGCGAGCCCGTCCCTCTCGCGAAACCCATCGACGTTGAAGGACTTGGCAGGCACTCCCTCGTCGCCGAAGAGGACTGGCCGACGGATCATGCCGGCGCCTTCAATCAAGAAGCCTAGTTCGCTGAACCGTAACCGCACTCGAGCGAGGGCTTGATTGCTTGTCAGGTGAGTGGAGATCGAGCTGATCTCGGCCTCCAGGGAGGCGAACGCTTCGACTACCTCCTGCACCCATGGGGATGGTTGTCGCCACAGCGGATAGTGACGCCACTTGGGGTAGATCGCCATCGCTGGATGATCAACGGTTCGGGTTGGTTGATCAAGCTCAACTTGCGCGGAGGAATCGCTCGTACCGCTCCTCAAGAAGGTCGGCGCTCGGCCGGGCAGCCTTCTGCCTCGGCACGGTGAGGTCCGTTCTGTGGACACCCTGAAGAGCGAACCTCAGAGTCGGTCCGTCTGACTCATCGAGGATGTCGCGCCTGACCTCGATGACACAGTCAGGGCGAATCCCGATGACGTCGCCGTCGAAGGCTCGGTGGTGGATCGCGCACATCGCGACGCCGTTGGGCACGATCGGCTGCCCGCCCTCTGAGTCTTCCTTGATGTGGGCTGCATCGAGGAGGTTCTCGTGCCGGAGATTGCAGAGGGCACAGGCCGACCCGTAGGCGGTCAGGACTCGTCGGCGGAACACGGGTTGGTGCAGACGTTGCCGAACTGTCGCCATCGCGTATTGGCGTCGGGCGGCCAAGTCGACCGGGTGGTCCAACCTTAGGGGCTGGAACTCATCCCGGATGAGTGCGTCGAACGCGAGGACGAAACTATGTTGGTCTGGCTCCTCGCCAACGAGCCAGACGGGGAAGATCGGAACGAATGTGCCTGGGGCGACTCCGACGAACCATGCCAGTGGCTTGCCCCCAGTCATTGCCCTTCGCAGAGCCACGTTGTCGTGTGCGTCCGGGTCTGTCCCCCGCCACTTGTATCGGTAGTAGCCGTCGGCCCCTTCCTCATCAGCGTACGGCAGGTCCTTGGGGTCGCTTCGGAATGTCGTCCGGATCGTCAGCGCCGCGGCTAGCCCCGAGACGACTCGGATTCCTCGCATGTGCTGAAGGAGTGAGACTCGTTGGCCCTCGAACCCGAACTCCATCAGCTCTTCCTGGCTCACGACGTCCTTCGACCGGGTCAGAGCCTCAAGGTATGCAAAGACGCTCGCCCGTAACTCGTCGTCGCGCTCGGCCAGGGTCACGAGCGGAGTATCGCCCAGCGTAGCTCCGCATGCCAGTCGGGGTTGGGGAGAGCCTACGACGTGATCGCGAGGATGTTGCCGTCCCCGTCCTTGAACCAGGCGGCCTTGTGCTCACCCATCGAGGCGACCTCGCCTTCCCACTCGATGCCTTCCATCTCGAAGGTGTCGAAGGCGACGCCGCGGCCCTTCAGCTCCGTCACGACCTTGTCCACGTCGTCGACGGTCCACTCCATGACGGTGTTCTTCGCGGTGCCGGCGAACGGCGTCGGGAAGAGCGTGAACGTCGTGCCGCCGCACTCGTACCAGGCGCCTCCCGGGTCTTCCTCGGTCGGCTTCAGATCGAGCTTGTCCGCGTACCACGTCTTGGCGCGTTCGAGATCGGCGACGGCGATCGTCGTGTGCGCCGGGAACTGATCGAGCATCTCGACCTCCCTCTGTGGACATCAGGCTCCAGCCTGCTCCGCTCCATCCTCCACCCGCGGCGGTGGACCTGTGAAGGCCTCGTCGGTCAGGAAGTGGCCGGCTCGGCGCCTGCCACGTTGACGACGGCTTCTCCCGAACCCGATCGCCAGACCACGATCCTGGAAGCGTCGCCCGACGAGTTGCTCTCGCGATGCACCGCGTTCGGCGGGACGAACACGAAGTCTCCAGGGCCGGCGTCGAGCGCCACGGCACCGCCAGGACCGAACTCCATGCGGAGGGCGCCGGACAGCACGTAGATGGTCGTCTCGTAGCCGGCGTGGTGATGCCAGCCTGAGACCATGCCGGCCTCGGTCGTGACAAGCCCGGCCCACGATCGCCCGGTGGAGACGGCCTCCTCCCTGATCATGCCGGACGTCGCCGGCCCTGCTCTCCGTTCCTCGGGGCTGATCCGATGCACCGGAAGACCCATGGCCGTCCCTCCCGCGTTCCGTCATGGCTATCTTGCCGTGCCGACCACTCGAACCGCGAGGCATTCATGCTGGAATCGTGAACGAGGGCATGCTGACGAACGCCGCGCTCGGGGAACTGCTCCTGCAAGCCGCGTCGGACGAGACCGATCATCGCCGCCGGGCGCTCGAGCGTGCGGCGCGGGCCGCGCGCTTCTGGCCCGAGGAAGCCGCCGAGCTCGCGCGAGCCGGCCGTTCCCTCACGGAGCTTCGGGCGGTGGGGCCGTGGGTCGCGGGGCAGCTCCAGAATTGGCTGGACGATCCGCCTCCGGTGCCCGAGCCCGATCCGACGCGAGCGGGTTTCCTCACCTACGCGGAGGTCCGACGAGCGCTCAACGTCGCGCCCGACTGGGAGCGCACCCCGCACGGCGACCTGCAGGTGCACAGCACCGACAGCGACGGCGCGCTTCCACTGGCGGAGATGGCCGAAGCGGCTCGGACCGTCGGCCGCACGTTTATCGCAAGCACCGACCACTCGAAGAGCCTGCGGATCGCCAACGGTATGGACGAATCGCGGCTCGCCGACCACAACCGCCTCGTGGACGAGCTGAACCAGGGGTACGAGCGCGCCGGTGACCAGTTCACGGTGCTGCGCTCGATCGAGATGGACGTGTTCGACGACGGCTCGGGCGACATGGACCCGGCGGCGCTTGCGACCCTCGACCTCGTGCTCGGCGCCTTTCACACGAAGCTTCGGGTCACCGAGGACTCGACCGAGCGATACCTGGCGGCCCTGCGGAACCCGACGGTCCACGTGCTCGCCCACCCGAAGGCCCGCATGTACGGACGGAGGGTCGGGCTGAACGCCGATTGGCCGCAGGTCTTCGACGAGGCGGCTCGCCTGGGCAAGGCCGTGGAGATCGACGCCACACCTGCGCGTCGGGACCTGAACGTCGAGCTCGCCCGGATCGCGGTGGCCTCGGGCGTCCGCTGGTTCTCGATCGGCGGCGACGCGCACGCCGCGGAAGAGCTCGAGTTCCTGCCCTTCGGCATGGCGATCGCCGCGCTCGCGGGCGTGCCGAGGGAGCGCGTGCTCAACTATCGGACGGCCGAGGACGTGGTCGCGTGGGCGCGAAGCCTGCGCGACGGGTCCGGCGGCCCGTGACCGAGCGGCGCGGACTGGGGGTGCGGGGAACCCGCCGGGGCGATCGGGCCGCTTACCGATCGCTCACTGCGGCGATGCATGAGCGTGCGACCGCTCGCGGGCGGCCCGCACGATCCAGGCGATCGCCGCGATGACGATCAGCGCGATGCCGACGACGCCGACCACCCAGCCCGCGCCGTAGAGGAAGCCCGACGCACCGGGCCACGGCTCGGCGCCTTTGCACGCCGCGGTCTCGGTGTTGCACGTGTAGCTCACCGCCCAGACGCCCAGCACCGCCAACACGATGCCTAGGGCTATGCCTCGCCACCCGGCGAGCCTGCTGAGGCGCATGGTCGCCACCTCCTCCCAGCGGGCGCACGAGGAGCATCGGACGGTTCGCCCGATCGCGCAACCTCGACGCCGTCCGTAGTCTGGGACTCGTGGGTCGGCCGTCTTCGCACTCGCGCAGGGACTTCGCCCCCAGGGCGGGCATGAACCTCGACGACGTCGACCGGCTGATCGAGGTCGGGCTGCTCCGTGCCGGGCCCGGCGACATGTTCTCGGAGGCCGATGTCCGCAGGGCGCGGTGGATCCGCGGCTTGGAGCGCTCCGGCGTGTCCCTGGACGACATGGCCGAGGCCGTGCGTGACGGAGCGCTCTCGTTCGAGTTCCTCGGTTCGCCCGCGTTCGATCGGTTCGCCGGACACAGCGAGACCACGTTCAGGCAGCTGGGCGAGCGGACCGGAGTGCCGTTCGAGCTCCTGGCGGTCGTCCGCGAGGCCGCGGGCTTCGCCGAGCCCGCGCCCGACGACCAGGTCCGCGAGCACGAGCTCGCGGTCGTGCCGGCGATCGAGCTGCAGCTCGCCGCAGGGTTCCGCTCGGACGTCATCGAGGGGTGGCTCCGCGCCAGCGGCGACAGCCTGCGGCGCATCGCCGAGACCGAGGCGGAGTGGTGGAAGACCGAGGTCACGACGCCGCTCGTCGAGGAAGGCATGCAGGAAGGCCAGATGCTGGGCGCCCAGGCCGACCTCGGCGCCCGCATGGCTCCCCTCGCCGAGCAGGCGATCGTGGCCCTCTACCGCGGGCAGCAGGAACACGCCTGGAGCGAGAACGCCGTCGAGTACGTCGAGGCTTCGTTGGAGCGAGCCGGGTTGATCGACCGCCTGCGCCGTCCCCCGGCGATGTGCTTCCTCGACATCACCGGATACACGCGGCTGACCGAGGAGCGGGGCGACGAAGCCGCGGCCGGCGTCGCGGCGACGCTGTCGACGTTCGTCCGACGATCGTCCTCGGAGCACGGCGGGCAGCCGGTGAAGTGGCTCGGCGACGGCGTGATGTTCCACTTCCGCGACCCGGGCCAGGGCGTGGTGGCCGCGCTCGAGATGGTGGACGGGGTCGCCGGTCACGGCCTCCCGCCTGCCCACGTCGGCCTGCACGCGGGGCCGGTCGTCTTCCAGGGCGGCGACTACTTCGGGCGGACCGTGAACGTCGCGGCGCGCATCGCGGAGTACGCGCGGCCGGGTGAGGTGCTCGTGAGCCAGGAGGTCGTCGACGCCGCCAGGGGAGCGCCGGTGACGTTCACTTCGATCGGGCCCGTCGAGCTGAAGGGCGTCTCGGGTGCGCTCCAGCTCCACCGCGTCGCTCGGGGCGGGTGAGGACCTACGGC
>JBOGVO010000286.1:0-22820 GCA_050692855.1 Actinomycetota bacterium
TCCACGGCCTGGTCGAGCGGCGCGTCCTCGAACACGATGTTCGCGGCCTTGCCGCCGAGCTCGAGCGTGAGGCGCTTGCCCGTGCCGGCCGTCGAGCGCCGGATGATCTTGCCGACCTCGGTGGAGCCGGTGAACGCGATCTTGTCGACCGAGGCATCGACGAGCGCGGCGCCCGTCTCTCCCGCTCCGGTGACGATGTTCACGACGCCGGGAGGAAGCTCAGCCTCCTGCATCACCTCCGCGAGCAGGAGCGCGGTGAGCGGCGTCGTCTCGGCCGGCTTCAGCACCGTGGTGTTGCCCGCGGCGAGCGCCGGGGCGAGCTTCCAGGCGGCCATGAGCAGCGGGAAGTTCCACGGGATGATCTGGCCCGCGACCCCCACCGGCTTCGGCATGCCCCGTCCCGGGAAGGCGTACTCGAGCTTGTCGGCCCAGCCCGCGTAGTAGAAGAAGTGCGCGGCGGCGAGCGGGATGTCGACGTCGCGCGACTCCTTGATCGGCTTGCCGCCATTCATCGACTCGAGCACCGCGAACTCGCGGGCCCGCTCCTGCAGCTGCCGGGCGATGCGGAACACGAACTTCGCGCGCTCGGCCGGGGCGAGACCCCGCCAGGCGGGGGCCGCGTCGCGGGCGGCGTCGACCGCACGGGCCACGTCGGCGGCGTCGGCCACGGCCACGTCGGCGAGCGTCTCCTCGGTCGACGGGCTGATCGTCGGGAACCACCGGCCGCTCTTCGGCTCGACGAACTCCCCGCCGATGAACAGCCCGTAGCGGTCCTCGAGGCGCACGATCTCGGTCGACTCCGGCGCGGTCGCGTACTCCCACGGCGGCGCCCCGGTCGCCGGCCGGGTCCCGCCCTCCGGTCGCTCGATCGCGTCGCTCACTGGGTCAGCCCTCCGTTGGTCATCAGGTGGTCGTCAGTCCCTCGTCGTCAGTCGATCGTGAAGTAGTCCGGCCCGGAATAGTGGCCGGTGCGTTCCTTCTCGAGCTGCATCAGCACGTCGTTCAGCAGGCTCGACGCCCCGATGCGGAACAGCTCGGGACGCATGTGCTCCGGGCCCATCGTCTCGTGCACGAGCACCAGGTGCTGCAGCGCTTGCTTCGCGCGGCGCACGCCCCCGGCTACCTTCAGTCCGACGGTGCGACCGGTCTGGTCGTGGAAGTCTCGCACGGCCTCGAGCATGCACAGAGCCACCGGCAAGGTCGCGTTCACGGCGATCTTCCCGGTGGAGGTCTTGATGAAGTCGGCCCCGGCGGCCATGGCGAGCATCGACGCCTGGCGCACCCGGTCGTAGGAGCCCAGCTCTCCCGTCTCGAGGATCACCTTGAGGTACGTCGAACCGGCGGCCTCACGGGCAGCCACGAGCTCCTCGAACGCCTCGGCGTAGCGCCCGGCGAGGAAGAGCGATCGGTTCAGGACGATGTCGATCTCGTCGGCGCCGGCCTCCGCCGCGGCGCTGATCTCCTGCAGCCGCGCGTCGAGCGGGCCGAGCCCCGACGGGAAACCGCCCGCCACGCTCGCGACCGCGACCCCGGTGCCCCGGAGCTGCTCCACCGCGATCGGCACGAGCTGGGGGTACAGGCAGACGGCGGCGACGCTCGGCACGTCGGGCCTGACTGGATCGGGGCGGACGGCCTTGGCGCACATCGCCACGATCTTGCCGGTGGTGTCGGTGCCCTCGAGGGTGGTCAGGTCCATGCAGCGGATCGCGAGCTCGAGGCCCCAGACCTTCGAGTCGCGCTTGATCGACCGGGTGGCAAGCGCGGCCGCGCGACCCTCGAGTTCCACCGCGTCGACCGCGGTGGCCCGGGCGACGATGCGTGAGGCCTCCGCCGCGGACGCGACCGGCTCGGCGGGCGGGCGAGGCACGATCTCGGCTGCCTGGGACACGCCGTCCATCGTACGGCTCCTCGCCCCGACCATCGCGCGGCCGCGCTCGCGACCGGTCGTTCACGACGACCGCCCCTGGGCATCGTCCTCGGGCGGACGCCACGGATGGAGCCTGGGGAGCCATGCCGGCACGGCGGTCCGATACGCGAGGTAGCCCTCACCGAAACGCGCGGCGAGGTGCGGCTCCTCGTAGGCGCGGATGAACGTTGCGAATGCCACCCACACGACGAGCCCGTACACCAGCAGGACGGGGCTGCCCAGCGCGAGAGCCTCGCCAACGATCGTCGCCAGTACCGCGACGTACATCGGGTTGCGGACGTAGCGGTAGAAGCCGCCGACGACCAAGCGCTCCGTCGGCGCGATGGGCGCGGGCGTGCCGCGACCTTCCCGGACGAACCGAACGAATGCCTCCGCCAGGACGATCACGCTCGCTGCCACGAGCACCAGTCCGACCAAGCGGAGCGGAGCCGGCCAGTCCTGCCCCACGTGCCAGCCCGTCAACCACCAGGGGATCACGCCGGCCACGATCCCCGGGGCGAGCAGGAAGAACGCGATGGTGCCGAGCGACGCGCTCGTCCTGCGCATGCCGGCATCGTGCCAGCTGCGAGCGCTCTCAGTCGCCGTGGACGCCGCGGCCGTCGGGGTCGAAGAAGTGCATGCGCTCGACGTTCACGACCATCTCGAGCAACTCTCCCCGGCGCGCGGTGGTCCGGGGGTCGAGTCGCGCCACGAAGCTCGAGGTGCCTTCCTCGGCACGAGCGACGAGCTGGGCGGCACCTCCCTGGTCCCTCACGAGCTCCTTGATGTCGTCGGTGACGACAGGCGGCGCATCGACGGTGAAGTGCGCGAGCACCTCCGAACCGAGCGCCTCCAGCAGGTCGACCGCGGCGGTCATGCGGCGGCCCGCGGGCGCTCCGGGCGCCAGCGCGGCGTCTTCGAGATCCTCCGGCCGGATGCCGGCGACCACCCGCCCGCCCTCGTACCGCCGAAGCCCCGGCCGGCGATCGAGGACGTTCCGGTCGAGCTCGAGCACGGTGGAACCGAACGTCAGCTTCAGGCGATCGCCCTCTCGATCGAGCGCCGCCTCCACGAGGTTCATCGCCGGCGAGCCGATGAACCCGGCCACGAACAGGTTCCCGGGCCGATCGTAGAGGACCTGCGGGGCGTCGACCTGCTGCAGGCGCCCCTGCTTCAAGACCGCGACCCGGTCGCCCATCGTCATCGCCTCGGTCTGGTCGTGCGTGACGTAGATCGTGGTGACCCCGAGGTCGCCCTGGATCTTCGCGATCTCGGCGCGCATCTGCACGCGGAGCTTCGCGTCGAGGTTCGACAGGGGCTCGTCCATCAGGAACGCCTGCGGCTCCCGGACGATCGCCCTGCCCATCGCGACCCGCTGACGCTGACCGCCCGAGAGTGCCTTCGGCTTGCGCTGCAGGTACTCCGTAAGCCCCAGGATCTCGGCCGCATCGCTCACGCGCCGGGCGATCTCACCCTTGCTCAGCTTCCTGAGCTTCAGCGCGAACGCCATGTTCTCGTACACCGACATGTGCGGGTAGAGCGCGTAGTTCTGGAACACCATCGCGACGTCGCGGTCCTTCGGCGGGAGGTCGTTCACGACACGGTCGCCGATGCGCACCGTGCCGCTGGAGATCTCCTCGAGCCCGGCGACCATGCGAAGGCCCGTCGTCTTGCCGCAGCCGGACGGGCCCACGAGCACCACGAACTCACCGTCGCGGATATCGAGGTCGAGGTCGGACACGGCCTCGGTGCCGTCGGGGTAGACCTTGGTGGCGCCCTCGATCGCGATGTCGGCCATGACGATCCTTCCCGGCGGCCCTACCCGCTGACGCGGAGCGCCGCCTCCATCTGTGGGTGATAGGTGCAGATGACCCGGTAGGTCCCGGCCGCAAGATCGGGAACGCTCAACATCGCCCGCTCCCCGGCCGGCACGTCGACCTCGGCGCCCGCGTCGGCCTCGACCGTGAAGGTGTGGGGCTCGTGGCCCTCGTTCACGATCTCGAGCGCGTCGCCGGCGGCAGCTTCGACGCAGGTCGGCTCGTAGGAGAAGTCGGCCATCGTGACGTCGGACCCCGCGACCGGGTTCTCGCACGCAGGAGGTTCCTCAGCGCCGCCACACCCCGCGAGCATGGCGCCCGCGAACGCGGCCGCTGCCGCGAGCCGAGCGGCACCTCGGATCCGACGGAGCTCACGCACAGTCGATCCTCGCATCGGCCCAGTCGGCATGATCGAAGTCGACGCCGTCCACGGGCCGGACGCGCAGCTCCAGGGTCCGCACGCCGGCGATGTCGGCGACGAGGGGCCGGCTCGGCTGCCCTCCGTCCACGAGACCGCTGTCGCCTAGTCGCGCTCCGTCGCCCCACACCTCGAAGCTGACCGACCCCTGGGTGCCGGTCTCGTCGTCGAGCCCGACGTCGGCCGCGAACACGCTGCACGTGCCGTCGATCTGGATGACGATGCGCGACGGCGCGTGCACGCCGATGCCCTTCGCGAAGATCGCGCCGTCGATCGTCAACGCGGTGCCGTCGCCCTCCGCCTTCTCGCCATTGCTCAGATCGCGCTCCGCCGGACCCCATCCGTTGGATGCCGAGCGCCACGTCATGTCGCTCACGTAGGTCGGGGTCGCCATCGTGGGGGTCGGTGACGGCGGCGGCATCGGCCGCTCGAACGCCCCGAGGTCGGGCCGGCCGTCGTCGAGACGCGGTGACCCGGCCAGGTCGAGATGGCCGGCCCGCGGCAGGTAGGCGCCGCTGTCCACCGCCGGGGAGTCCTCAGCAAGTCGATAGTCGTGGGCCTCGGCGTCGACGAAGAGCGGGGCGGCCACGATCGACGCGGTGTCGTTGTCGGTGCCCCGTTGGTACGCCTCGAAGCTCGGGTACGTCCGGCCCTTCCACTCCCAGCTCCCCACGCCCGAGACCGAGTAGTAGAGGTTGTTGTCCACGAGATTGCCGACGTTCTCGGCGTAGGAGTTCTCGAGGAAGTTCCCCGACTCGGCCGCGACGATGTTGTTCTGGATCACGTTGTTGCGGGTGTCGAACTGGACCAGGAGCTCCACGCCATCGCTCCCCACGAACGTGTTGTTCACGATCACGCTGTCCTCGGTCGATCCGCGGCGTCGGTCGTATCCCCCGATCGCGAGGCTGATCACGCCGGCGTCGTGGACCACGTTGTTCCGGACGGTGATGTCGCTGGTCGATCTGCCCGCATGCTCGCTCGCGAGCTCGATCCCGATGTTCACGTCGTGGATGACGTTGCGCTCGACGATCACGTCGCGGCCGCCGTCGACGTAGATGCCGTCGGCGCTGCGGCCCTCTCCGTACGCGGGGTTGCCGAACGAGTCGATGTTGTACACCAGGTTCCCGGCGACGAGCCCGTTCCGGGCCTGGTCGACCGACGGGTCGTCGACCTTGCCCTCGAACCCGATCACATCGATCCCGATGTTGTCGTTGTCGTGCACCTCGTTCCCCGTGATCTCGAAGCCCTGCACGTTCCCGTTCACGACGACCGACTCGCTCGAGCCGAGGTTCAGGTCGAAGACCTCGTTGCCGTCGAGCACGACGTCAGCGATCGGGCTCGAGGCGTCCGTCCCGTAGACGGCGATGCCGTGCGCGTCGGCGCCCGTGCGACGTTGCACGTCGGTGCCGAGGGCGTGGATGCGCATGTCGAGGACGCTGATGTCGCTCGACCTGCCGTCCACCCAGACTCCGACCGGCACGTGTCCTGGTTCGGAGGAGCGATAGCCGCGCACGTCGAGGCCCTGCAGCGTCACGTGGTGGCGCGACTCGATCGAGATCATCCCGCTGAAGCCGGCCGGTACGGTCAGACCGCTCCCGTCGAGGATCGGCGTCTCGCCCGGTTGATTCCTCAGCACGATCCGGCCGGCCTCCTCCGAACCCGACACCGTGATGTCCACCCGTTCCCGGTAGGTGCCGCCCCGGACGAAGATCGTCGTCCCCGGTCCCGCGAGATCCACCGCCCGCTGGATCGATCCGAACGGCTCGGCTTCGGTGCCGGGGTTCGCGTCGTCGCCGTCGATCGCGACGTAGAGGGCCCGGCCGGCCGCGGCCGGCGAGCCGTCGACGCGGGTGACGAGCGCCCACACCGTCACCGCCCCGAGGCCGAGCAGCGCGACGGCCACGGCGACGATCGCCCAGACGCTCACGACCACGCCACCATCACGCGAGGAAGGCCGGGACGTCGGCACGTTCAGCCTCCACCATCTCGTCGAACATGGCCCGGATGCTGGCCGGCGGACACACCGCCGACGTCAACGGGTCGAGCATCAGCGCCTGCACAGCGAGCTCACGGTCCCGTTCGAGCAACGCGGTCACCGCGAGATCGTGGATCTCCAGGTGGCGACGGTCGAGCGATGCGAGCTGCGGCGGCAACGCGCCGAAGGGTTGCGGGTGGATGCCGGAGGCATCGACGGTCGCCTCGACCTCGATCACCCCGCCCTGGGGGAGATCGTCGATGAAGCCGTCGTTCGGGATGTTCACGTACACGCTCGCCGTCTCGCCTGTCGTCATCGCCTCGACGATCCGCGATGGATACTCGCCGCCCCGCTCCATCGGGTACTCCTCGGCGCCCGCCAGGACGCGCGCCAGCCGCTCGTCGCTCTCCGTTCGCCACGTCGGCCAGCTGTTCGCGTAGAAGCCGGACTCGCCCCGGTACCCCGGGCGCGCATATCGGGCGAGCGTCTCGGGCCGCGAACGGAAGTACGGCAGGTACTCGCTCACGTGCCCGCTCGACTCGGTCGGGAACCGGCCGAGGTGGAACATCAGCTCGAACCGGACCGGATCCTGCTCCCAGATCTCGGACACGCGCCCGCGCTCGCGCAGCATCGGGTACGCGTCGTCGCCGTCGAGCCAGAGCTCGGTGATCCATGCGAGGTGGTTCACACCGGCGGCACGGAACGTCAGGCGTGCGAGATCGACCTCGAGGTACTCGGCGAGCTGCTCGACCGTGTAGTGCACCGAGTGGCACATGCCGTACACGGGGATCGACGACGCGCGGGACGCGGCGAGCACCATCATCGACATCGGGTTCGTGTGGTTCAGCACCAGCGTCCCGGGACAGAGACGCTCGATGTCGCGCAGGATCTCGAGCCACGCCGGGATCGTGCGGAACGCCTTGAACAGGCCCCCCGGCCCGATCGTGTCGCCGATGCACTGGTCGACCCCGTAGCGCATCGGGATGTCGTAGTCGTGACGCACGTTGCGCATGCCGGCGACCTCGATCGTGTTGATCACGACGTCGCTGCCGGGCAGCACCGCTGCCCGGTCGACGTCGGCTCGCACGGTCCACCGCTTGCCGGTCCGCTCGATCAGGTGCTCGGCGAACCGGCACGCGAGGTCGAGCCGCACCGGATCGATGTCGACCAGCCGGAACTCCCCTTCGGGCAGCGCGTCGACACAGAGGAAATCGGTCACGAGCTCGGCAGCGAACTCGGCGCTGCCGGCCCCGATCAGGGTGACCGTCGTCATTTCGTGCCCGTCAAGGTCAGACCGCGCACGATCCAGCGCTGCGATAGCGCGAAGATGATCAACACCGGGATCACCATCAGCACCGAGGCGGCCATCACGAGGTTGAGCTGAGCCGTGTGCTGGGTCGAGTACCAGGTGAGGATGATCGGCAGCGTTCGCTTGTCCTGCTCGGTGAGCACGATCAGGGGCCATAGGTAAGCGTTCCAGTGGAACATGAACGTCAGCATGCCGAGCGTCGCGAGCGCGGGCTTGAGCTGGGGCAGCACCACCGAACGGTAGATGCGCCACTCCGACGCGCCGTCGACGCGTGCCGACCAGATCTCGTCGTCGGGGATCGAGAACATGAACTGGCGCATCAGGAAGATGCCGAAGGCGTCGACGAACGACGGCAGCACCAGCCCCCACAGGTTGTTCAGCAGACCGAGCTGCACCAGGATCAGGTAGCCGGGGATCATCGTGACCTGCGCCGGGATCATCATCGTCGCAAGCACGAACCAGAAGAGCGGCTGGCGGCCGCGGAACTCGTACTTCGCGAAGACGTAGCCGAGCAGGGAGCTCGTGAACAACGTGGCGATCACCACCGTGACCGCCACGAACAGGGAGTTGCGGTAGAAGAGCGCGAGCGGCAGATCTGGGTCGCTCAGGATCGTGTCGTAGTTCCCGAGGGTCGGATCGTGCGGCCAGAACGTCGGCGGAGTCTGCCGCAGCTCTGCACCGGTCTTGAACGATCCGAGGATCATCCAGACGAACGGGATGGCCGCGATCGCCCCGAAGATCGAGAGCAGGGCGTAGAGGGCGACGCGGCTGAGCCCCTGACGGCGCTGACCGGGCAGCTTCGGCGCCCGTGTCGCCGCACCGGCCCTCCCGCCCGCCTTCGGTCGCTCGATCGTCGTCGCCACTCAGTACTCCCAGTTCGGCTTGAGGAACCGAGACTGCACGAGCGAGATCGTGAGCACCAGCAGGAAGAGCACCACGGAGACCGCGGCGGCCCAGCCCATGCGTTGGTATCGGAACGCGCTCTCGTAGACGTCGAGCGAGAGGGCACGGGTCTGGTCGTCAGGGCCGCCGTTCGTCATCACCTGGAACAGGTCGAAGACCTGGAACGACGAGATCATCGTCAGCACCGACGCGAGCAGGATCGTCGGCTTCAGCAGCGGGAGCGTGATGTAGCGGAACGTCTGCGCCGCGCTCGCGCCGTCGACCCTCGCGGCGTCCTTGACCGAGTCGGGGATCGACTGCAGCGCGGCGATGAAGATCACGAGGTTGTAGCCGATGTCCTGCCAGAGGTAGGCGACGATGATCGCGATCAGCGCGACCGGGATTCCGCCGAACACGAGATCGGGGTCGGTCGTCCACGCGATCGACGTGAACCTGCCCGTGAGGCGCGTGATCGTCCCGTTCAACAGGCCGCGCTGGGGGTGCAGCACGAACCCCCAGATGATCGCCACGCCGACGGCCGACGTGAGCACGGGCAGGAAGAACACGGTGCGATAGAGCACCTTCCATCGGTCGCGCACCGACTCGATCATGGCCGCGAGCGGCAGGGTGATCGCGAGGTTCAGGGGGAGCACGAGGAACGCGAACACCAGCGTGACCTTGAGCGCGGTGTGGAACTGCTGCACCTCGAGCGGCGCTGCGTCCGAGAAGTCGAACATGCGCTTGAAGTGCTCGAGGCCCACGTACGGGTTGTCGAGCCCGAGCCCGAGGAACGGACTGCCGGTGCGCCGCGGACTGAAGTCGAAGAACGCGAGCACGATCGCCCACGCGATCGGGAGCAGCAGGAAGATCCCGATGTACACGAGCGCTGGCGAGAGGACCACCGCCACGAACCGACGCTGGGCACCTTCACGCCCGCCGAGCAACCGGCGCCGGCCTCGTGGTCGCTCGATCGTCGCACTCGCCATGAGGAACCTCGCTAGCGGAACATGCCGTTCGCTTCGGATTCCATCGCCGCGAGCGCGTCGTCGACGCTCTCGCTGCCCTGGAGCACCTTCAGCAGGTGCGGGCCCGTGATCTCGTACCAGAGCAGATCACGGTCGGGGATGTTTCCTAGGAAGTGACCGTACGGGAGCAGCTCGAACCACGGCGCGAAGTGTGGGAAGGCGTCGATCAGCTCTTGCTGCGCGGCGCCCTCGCCGTTGGCTCGCAGCCCTGGCAAGGTGCCGGTGGCGATGTTCCACTGAGCGGCGATCTCCGGGTCGAGCGTGGCGTACTCGACGAAGTCCCAGGCGACGTTCGTGGCTTGGCTGTCCGCCGAGACCGTGAGGCCCCAACCCGAGTCGGCCACGAAGTCGGGGGTGTCGGCGAGCGTCGGCAGAGGGACGTACTCCGTCGCCGCCGCGACCTCCGGGAAGTCGGTCTCGTAGTCGGTGATCACCCATGGACCGACCAGTCCCATCGCGCACAGTTCCTCGAAGTAGCAGTCGCCGACCCAGTTCTCCGTGTCGTTGAACAACGTGGGATCGGTGATGCCGTCGTCGACGATCGACTGCATCAGCGCGATCGCCTCCCGGGCCTCCGGCGTGTCGATCGTGAACGACTGACCGTCGTCGGCCAGGAACTGGCCGCCCGCCTGCAGGATCAACGAGTAGAACGTGAACGGGAGGCCGTCGCCGGCGGTGAAGTGGTAACCGGCTCGGGTGATCGTGCCGTCCTTCGTCTCGGTCATCGCCTTGGCATCGGCTCTGAACTCGTCCCACGTCGCCCAGCCCGCGGTCGGGTCGACGCCGGCAGCCGCCGCGATCTCCGTGTTCACGAGCGTCGCCCCGTACTCGATGTTGAACTCCTGCGGGAACCCGTACAGCGCCTCGTCGCACGTGAAGCCGTCGATCGGCGCCTCGTAGAAGGCCGCTCGAGCGTCCTCGAGCGACATCAGGTCGGTGGGAACCGGCGTGAGCGTGTCGGCGTAGCTGCACACCCACGTGCCGAACAGCTGGACCACGTCGGCGCCGCTCCCTGACGGCAACGAGGTCTGGAGCGTCTGGATGTAGGTGTCGTAGTCGAAGAACTCGACCTTCACGTCCACGTTGGGATTGGCCTCTTCGAAGCCTGCTTCGAGATCCTTGAAGGCCCGCTTGTACGACGGGCTCTGCAGCGACCACACCTTCAGGGTCACGGGCTCATCGGGCGCGGCGGTTGCCCCGCCGCCACCCGTGTCCTCGGCGCCGAACGTGCACGCTGCCGCGAGCAGCGTCAGCGCTACCCCGGCCATCAGCCATCGCGTGAACCGACGCTTCATGTGTTCGCTCCTTTCGCGGACAGCACCACCGAACGGGTCAGGTGCTGCGGATGGTCGGGGTCGAGACCTCGCCGTTCGGCGAGGGCGAGGGTCAGGCGGTGCACACGGACCAGCTCCGCCATCGGATCCAAGGTCGCCGCCCGCACCGACGCGCCCACCGCGCGGACGTCGTCGGCGATCGACGGGTCGGGCGAGCCGAGGATCCACACCAGCGTCCGGTGGCCGGCGATGCTGATCGGGCCGTGTCGGTACTCCATCGCGGGATACGCCTCGGTGTACGAGCGCGTGGCCTCCCGCAGCTTGAGCGCGGCTTCCTCGGCGAGGCCGACGCTCCACCCGTGCCCCAGGAAGACGAAGTGCTCGTGGGCGAGATCCTCGGCCGCGACCGGCTCGGCGAGCGCCCGCTCCCCCTCGGCGATCACCGGCATCAGGTCGTCGCCGAGGTGGGCGCGGAGCAAGGCGAGCGTCGCCGTCGCGAACCGCGTCTGCACGACGGAACGCTCGTCGGCGAACTCCATCGTCACGGCCTCGGACGCGAACGTGACCGCCGGGGATGCCGGCACACCCGTGATCACGATCGTGCGCTCCTCGGTCAGCCCCTCGAGCAGCCGCACCACTTCCGACGTCGTGCCGCTCCGGGTGATCGCGAGCACGCGATCGTAGGAACGGCCGGCCGGGAACTCCGATGCCGGGAATGCGTCGGTCTCGCCGTGCCCACGCTGCTCACGGAGCGAGGCGAACGCGCGGGCGATGTAGAGCGAGGTTCCGCACCCGACCGCCGCGACCCGCTCGCCACGCGCGGGGAGCACGGATGCGACCTCGTCCGCCAGTGCGGCCGCCCGGCCCCATCGGTCGGGTTGCGAAGCGACCTCATGCTCGATATCGCTCATTCCGGGGCAATGTAGAGCATGTTCACGCAGCAGGTCAATCCAGTCGAGCATCTGGCGCGCAGCAAGTGCCGACGCGTATATTCGCGCGATGCGGCGTTCAGAACGGCTGAGCGAGATCCTGGCGATCCTGGCCGCCGACGGCGCCGTCGACGTCGCGGTCCTCGCCGAACGGCTCGGCGTGTCCGAGGCGACCGCACGCCGGGACCTCCAGCTGTTGGAGGAACAGCGCATGCTCGCTCGCACCCACGGCGGCGCGGTCGCGAACGACGTGATGTACGAGTTGCCGTTGCGGTACAAGGCGGCGCGCCGCCACCCCGAGAAGATCCGCATCGCGCGAGAGGCGGCGCGACGCGTCGTCGACGGCGCGGTCGTCGGACTCACTGGCGGCACGACCACCACCGAGGTCGCCCGCGCGATGCTCGACCGGACCGGCCTCACCGTCGTCACGAACGCGCTCAACATCGCCGGAGAGCTCGCGCTCCGGTCCGACCTGAAGCTCGTGGTGACCGGGGGCACCGCGCGGCCCGAGTCGTACGAGCTCGTCGGGCCGGTGGCCGAGCGGGCGCTCGAGGAGATGCGCCTCGACATCGCGATCGTGGGTGCCGACGGGGTCGCGCTCGGCGACGGGCTCACCACGCACCACGAGGTCGAGGCCCACACCAACCGCGTGTTGCTCGAGCGCGCCCGGACGGTGGTGGCCGTGGCCGACAGCTCCAAGCTCGGGGTCGCCACCTTCGCCCGCATCTGTCCGCTCGGCTCCGTCGACGAGCTGATCACCGACGTCGCAGCCGCTCCGTCGACGATCGAGCCGATGCGCGACGCGGGCGTGATCGTCACCATGGTCTGAGCGAGCGCGGTATCGATCGCCCGTTCCGGGCCGGCGTTCATCGGGCCCTCGCCCCCGGCCCGAACCGCGGCAGCCACTGGGCCTCGGCCTCCAACATGCGGTCGGTCATCTCGTGGATGTTCGGCAGGGTCTGCACCGCGCTCGTGAGCGGATCGAGGGCGACCGCGGCGTGCACGAGATCTCGATCGCCGGTCAAGGCGGCCTGGACCGTCAGCCCCTGCACGGCGATCTGCGTCTGGTTCAGGGCGGCACACGCCGAGGGCAACGACCCGTACCGCATCGGCCGCACACCGTTGCCGTCCACGGCGCAGGCCACCTCGACGCACGCCTCAGCAGGCAGGTTCTCGATCGAGCCGCCGTTGCGGACGTTCCCGTACACGACCCGCGCCGCGCCGGTCACGAGGCTGTCCACGATCGGCGCCGCGAACTCACCGCCGTGGTGGATCCCCTCCCGTCGCGTCTGCTCAACGAGCTCGTCGTCGTGTCCGGCGGCGTCGGATGAGCGGCAGACCGTCAGGTAGTCCCACCGGCGGTCGAGGTAGTGGGCCACCAATTCGGGCGTCTTGCGGAACCAGGCCCAGTACTCGCTCGCGTGATGGCTCGACTCGGTGTGGAAGTAGCCCGTGAGGAGCATCAGCTCGGTGCGAACGCGCTCGATGCTTTCGTACGGATCGTCGGAGCGGGGCAGCAACGGCTCGGTGCCGTCGAGGTGCCGCGCCTGCATCACCTGACGGATCCGGGGGATCAGATCCTCGTCTCCCCGCCGGAAGGTCGTGAACCAGGCCGTGTGGTTCACCCCCGCGCACTCGAACGTGACGTCCTCGTACGGAACGCCGAGCTCGTCCGCGAGCTGCTGCGACGTGCCCTGCACGCTGTGGCACAGGCCTACGATCTTCACGCCCGCCAGCCCCGTCGCCCAACAGTTCACCGACATCGGGTTCGCATAGTTGAGCAGCCACGCGTCAGGACAGATCTCCAACATCGTCTCGGCCACCTCGCGCAAGGCACCGACGGTGCGCAGCCCTCGGAACACGCCACCCGGTCCGAGCGTGTCGCCCACCGTCTGATCGATGCCGTACTCGCGGGGGATCTCGATGTCACGTGCGTACGCGTCGAGGCCACCCACCTGGAACACCGTGATCACGACGTCGGCCCCATCGACGGCGATCCCCAGGTCGCCCGCCACCTCGACCCGCGCCGCCGAGCCGCCGATGTCGATCAGGGCTCGCGCCGCCTCGGCGGTGCGTTGGGCGGTCGGCACGTCGATGTCGTAGAGCACGAGCGTCGATCCGCCGAGCGCCGGGAAGGACAGGAGGTCGCGCGTGAGCTCGAGCGGGAAGACCCATCCACCCGCCCCGACGATCACGATCCGAGGTCCGCCCGTCATGTTCTCTCCTCGCTCCCTCGCCCGGATCGTTACGTTCCGTCCCGAGCCACCTCGACCTCACGGCACGAGCACCACTTTGGTATGGGCGGCGCCGTCGGCCAGGGCCTCGAACGCCGCCTGACCCTCGGACAGTGAGAACTGCGTGATCCACGAGCTCACGTCGACATCGCCGAACGCGAGGAGCCGTCGAGCGCGCGCGAAGTCGGCCGGCAGGCAGGCGTACGAGCCGACGACGGTCGCGCCCTTCGCGATCAGCGTCTGGTACGCGAGCGGTCCCTCCGGCGCGCCGAGGCCGACCGCTTCGATCCTGCCGCCGAATCGCACAGCCGTGAGCGCGAGCTCCCAGGTCGAGGGCAGGCCGACCGCATCGATCACGACATCGACCCCTGCCCCCGATGTCGCCTCGGCGAGCGCGTCCGACGCTCCCTCGGCCGCCAGCGGCTCTGCCCCCAGCGCCGCGGCGAGCGCGAGCCGGTCGGCGAGCTTGTCGACGACGAAGGCTCGCCGGGCGCCGTCCAGGAGGGCCGTGCGCGCGGCGAACAGACCGATCGCGCCGGCCCCGATCACGAGGACGTCGTCGCCCGGGCGAACGGAACGCTGCACCGTATGGACCGCGTTGGCCAGGGGCTCGATGAGGGCACCGGGCTCGTCGGCGAGATCTTCGGGCATCGCCATGACGTGGGTCACCGGGATCGTGAAGGCTTCGGCGAAGGCGCCCGGGAAGCTCATGCCCATCAGGCGCCGCTGCGGACACAGGTTCGGCCGGCCCTCGAGGCAGCGCGGGCATGCGCCACAGGACACGAGCGGCATCGCGACCACCCGAGAGCCGAGCACGCTCGGGTCCACGTCGTCGCCCACAGCGTCGATGCCGCCCACGACCTCGTGGCCCATCACGAGCGGCGGCACGCGCCGTGGGCTCGCCTCTCGGAACCCGTGCAGGTCGGAGCCGCAGATAGCGCTCGCCCGCACCCGCACCCGCACCTCGCCCGGCGCGGGGGACGGCTCGGGGACGTCCTGCAGCTCCATCCGCCGCGGACCGAGATAGACGAGCGCTCTCACGGCCCCTGCCTGCGCGTCGCGACCACGAACGGCTCGTCACGGGAGGGCACGAGCACGGTCACCCGGCGCCCTTCCTGCTCCGCTGCGTCGACCACCTGAGCGGCCGACCCGAGGTTCCCGTGGAACATGTCGTGATGCATGGGGATGAGCATGTCGGCGCCGATCTCGGCCGCGAGCCAGGGCGCCTCCCGCTCGTTCAGGTTGCCCACGATCCCCCGCGCCTCGCGCTCCGCGTGGCGCCCGTTGACCGGCAGGAGTGCGACGTCCGGATCGAGCGCTCGTACCGTGGCCTCCATCCCCTCGTAGTGGATCGTGTCGCCGGCGTGGTAGAGACGAACGCCGCCGGCATCGACCACGTAGCCGAGGAACCTGATCGCGCCCCCCGAGAGCTCCTCGCCGAAGCCGTACGCGTCGTCCATCGTGACGCCGTGGCATGCGGGGACGGCGTCGACCGTGAACCCCGCGACCTCATGGCGCTCCCCCGGCTGGACCCCCAGCACCCGGTCGCCGGCGATGCCGGCCTCGGTGACCTGGTCCAAGATCGGCGCGGGCACCACGAAGACGGCGCCCGGCGACGCGGCCGCGATGACCGGCGCGGTCTCGACGTCGAAGTGATCGAGATGTTCGTGCGTGCACAGGACGAGGTCGACCCCGCTGGCGGACGACGGCGCCATGCTCGCCTCGTACCGGCGATCCGCGTGCGCCGAGAGGAAGGGGTCGACGAGCGCGGTCCGTCCGTTCGCCGAGATCGCGAACCCGGCCTGCCCCAGCCACGTCAACGCGGCCGCTCCCCGGCCGGTAGGCACCTGCCGGAGCCGGTCGAGTGGGGTCGTCATGCGCACGCACCCTTCCGCTCTCCCATCACATGACCGCCGTCTGACCGCCGTCGACGACGAGTGCAGCGCCGTGCACGAACGAGGCGTCGTCCGAGGCGAGGAACGCATACGCGGCCGCGATCTCGTCGGAGGTGCCACGGCGACCGAGCGGGATGTGGTCGCGCTCGTACGCCTGGAACTCCTGCTCGCTCGCGAGCTCGCGGTTGAGCGGCGTGTCGACGAACCCCGGGCACAGGCAGTTGACCCTGATGCCGTGCACTCCGAGCTCGACCGCCATCGATCTCGTCAGCTGCAGGACGCCGCCCTTGGAGACGTTGTACGTCGTGAAGTCCGCTTCGCCACCGAGGGCGTTCGTCGAGGCCATGTTGGCGATCACTCCGCCGCCCCCGTGAGAGACCATCGCCCGCGCGACGGCGCGGGCGACGAGGAACATCCCTCGAAGGTTCACGGCGATGATGCGGTCCCACACCTGCGGCTCGGTCTCGAGGAACGGCGTCTTCCGGGCGATCCCGGCATTGTTGATCAACACGTCGATCCGCTCGAGGAACCCCGTCGCCTGCTCGACGATCGCGTCGACGTGCGCCTCTCGGCTCACGTCCCCCGCGGTGCCGCCGATCGCGCCGAGGTCCCGGAGCCCTGCCGTCGCCGTGGCGACCTCCCCCTCGTCCAGCCCCGTCACGAACACCCGCGCGCCTTCATCCAGGAATCGGCGCGCCGTCGCGAGACCGATCCCACTCGAGCCCCCGGTCACCAGCACGCCCTTGCCCGCCAACCCCCGCATCAGCGCACGCACCCTCGCGCCTCGATCGCGATCTCGCGATCGACCCGGTCGCCGCGGATGCCGACGGCCCCGTCGAACAGGTTCACGCAGCTGCACACGTGCAACGGCACCACCGGGAGCCGCTCGCCGATCGAGACGTCGCCGCCGCCCTCGATGTGCCCGACGCCGTGTTCCTCCGTCATGAAGTCCAGGACCAGGTCCGGCCGGCCGATCACGAGACCTCGCCCGGGGAACGGCGGTCCGTCGCCGCCGTCGGAGCTGAACGACTTGGTGCCGCCGTCGACGAGGAAGCGCTCGGCGGTCGGCCTCGCGACGACGGTCACGAGCACTCGCGCGGCACAGGTCGCCAGGGTGGCGACGCCGAGCCGCAGCTGCTGGATGTCGTTGAAGACGTAGGTTCCCGGCCGCAGCTCGGTCACGCCGGCCACGGTCGCGGCGATACGAGCGGTCGGGGTGGAGCCGACGCTGATCTCGCGGATCTCCAGCCCCGCCCGCGCGCACAGCTCGGCGGTTTCCAGCAGCGCCAGCGCCTCACGCTCCGCGATCCGTCGCAGCTCGAGGGCACCGGACGCCCGGTAGGCGTGGCCCGCGTGCGTCAGGAGCCCGACCACCTCGACGCCGGGAACGCCGGCGACCTCGAGGGCCAGCGACGACGACGGCTCGCCCGGCGGCCGGCCCATCCGGTGGAGCCCACTGTCGACCTCGACCAACACCGGGACGTCGCGGCCGAGCCGGACGCCCAGGCGGCCCAGACCCTCAGCCACCTCGAGCGTGTCGAGGCTCACGCGCACCTCGGCCCGATCCATGAGGCCGGCCAGCCGGTCGAGCTTTGACTCCCCCACGATCGGATACGCGACCAACAGGTCGTCGAACCCGGCGTCGGCCATCACCTCCGCCTCACCGAGCTTCGCGACCGTGAGCCCTCGAGCGCCGGCCTCGATCTGCATCCGGGCGATCGCCGGCGCCTTGTGCGTCTTCACGTGCGGCCGCAGGGCAACGCCGGCCTCCCGCGCCACCTCGGCCATCTCGGCGACGTTGCGCTCCAGCTGGTCGAGGTCGATGAGCAGCGCCGGTGTCTCGACCTGATCGAGGCGATCGCTCATGGACCCGGTCTCGACCTCCCACGTGAGCATCCGCTCAGTGTTCCGTGGAACGGAACGCCGTTCTGGAAATCGACCCGACCATAGTGACGGCCGTCTGCCCAAGTCAAGTGGGTGAGCACCATTCGCCGTTCGGCGGTCGGAGCGGCCCTCGAACCTCGTACCGTGACGCCGTCATGGACGTGGATCCCCTCCGCGATCTCCCGCTCCGCGCATTCCGCCCGCGTTCGTCGCTTCGCTTCCCTGTCCACCACGTGCCCCGGGCGCGGTTCCCCGTCGTGGACGCACACAACCACCTCGGGCGATGGCTGAGGGCCGACGGCTCCTGGTCCGCGCCCGACGTCGAGGAGCTCCTCCAGGTGATGGACGCATGCAACGTCGCGACGATCGTGAACCTCGACGGGATGTGGGGCGACGAGCTCCGGGCCAACCTCGGCCGGTACGACCATGCCCACCCCGGGCGGTTCGCCACGTTCTGCCAGCTCGACTGGCGCGTCACAGCAGAGGCCGGGTTCGGCGAACGCCTTGCCGCGCAGCTCGAACGCTGCGTGCGCGAGGGAGCGCGCGGGCTGAAGGTGTGGAAGCAGCTCGGCCTCCGGATCCGCGACGAGCGTGGCGACCTGCTGTTGCCCGACGATCCTCGGCTCGACGCGGTGTGGGAGGCAGCAGCGACCCTCGGCATCCCGGTCACGATCCACGTGGCCGACCCGGTGGCCTTCTTCGAGCCACTCGACGAGACGAACGAACGGCTGGAAGAGCTGCTCGCGAACCCGGACTGGTATTTCGGCGACCGCGCGGTGTTCCCGCCGTTCGACCGCATCATCCGGTCGTTCGAAACCCTCGTCGCGAACCATCCGTCGACGATCTTCATCGGCGCGCACGTCGCGTGCTTCGCGGAAGACCTCGCATGGGTCTCTCGGATGCTCGGCACGTACCCCAACCTGTATGCGGACATCGCCGCGCGTCTCCCCGAGCTCGGCCGACAACCGCGGGCCGCGCGCCGGCTCTTCCTCGAGCACCCGAACCAGATCCTCTTCGGGACCGACCTCTTCCCGCCCGCGCGGGAGATCTACGAGATCCACTTCAGGTTCCTCGAGACGGACGACGAGCACTTCGCGTACTCCGTGGACGACCCGCCGCCCGAAGGTCGCTGGGCGATCAGCGGCCTCGATCTCCCCGATGAGGTGCTCCGCACGGTCTCCGCGGAGAACGCACGCCGGTTGATCGCGGGGCTGACCCAGCAGGTTTGATCGACGTCGCCCACCTCGGTCAGTCGCAGGGAACATAGGGCCGGGCGTACAAGCTGTAGTTCCGCGCCTTGACGATGGAGCTGAACCCCATCGTCTCGGCCTCGTGGCAGAAATCGGCCGGCGCCAGTCGGTACTCGACGTGGAAGACGGGCTTCCCCGCCTCGACGAACGCCTGGAGCGGACCGCATTCCTCGTACTGGAAGCACTGCTCGCTGATGGCGAAGTCGAACGAGGGAAGGAGCTGCTCCACCTGTCCGAGGTCGTTCTTGAGCCCGGCCGCGAGACCGTGACGATGTGCGATCCGCGCCAGCGAGCGGTTGTACGCGAGCTGCATCCCCGGGCTGATGTGCCAACCGCTCGTCCGAGGGCCGGCCACGTAGGCGTCGACCACGTCGTACTCCACGCCGTCGAACCCGGCCTCCGCGCATCTGCGGACGCGCGCCCCCATCATGCGGAGCATGAAGTCGCGCTGACCATGCCGGTTGCTGAGGGTGGCCCAGTTCTCGTCGTTGAAGATCCGGCTGAACGGCTCGCCGATCAGACAACCCCCGCACCGTCGGTCGAAGCGGACGAACGTCCGGTAGTCGGGTCGATAGGTCTCGATCGAGCCGGCGTCGACGTAGCAGACGGCGTGGGCACCGGCGGCGTGGATGGCCTCGACGGCCCGGGTGTTGGGGGTGACACCGTCGAGATCGAACAGGTCGATGTCGAACACGTCGGGCCGGACGCAGGCTCCTCCCGACGCGGGGACGGCGCAGATCCCGACGTCGATGCCGCCGGTGCCGGCGAAGGCCTGCCGCCCCTGGAGCTGGTACTGCCATCGGCCGCCGACGGCGGGCGTCCAGATGCCGGATGCATCGATGGGGGCCGCCTCGGCAGGCGACGGTCGGCCCTGCGGCGCAGGGTCCGAGTCGATCGTCGTGCAGCCATGGACGAGCAGTCCCGCGCAGATCGCGACCAGCACCGGTCGTCGGCGCCTGTCCAACGATCGGCCGGTGTCGTTCGTCACGGAGCGGCCACACCCGACGTCTCTCGGACCAGGAGCGCGGCCATGTCGGGCATCGTCCGGTTCGGTAGTCGCTCCTTCGGAGCGGAGATCGAGATCGCGGCGATCGGGCTCGCCCCGCCGTAGAAGACGGCGGCCGCGATGCACCGGACCCCCGGCTCGCTCTCCTCCATGTCCTTGGCGAACCCGTCACCGCGGATCCGGGCCAGCTCCCGCGCGAGCCCACCGGGCTCGACGATCGTTCTGGACGTTCTCCGAACCAGTGGACCGTTGCGATCGATCCATCCGGCGATAGCGACCTCCGTCGGGTAGGCCCAGGCGAGGAGCGCTTTGCCGACGGCGGTTGCGTGGGCGGGGTTCCGCCCGCCGATCTTCGACGTGAGCGAGAGCGGTCTCGTGGACTCGAGCTTGTCCACGTACACGACGCTCGGCCCGTCGAGCACCCCCACGTGGACCGTCTCGTTCACGCTCGCCCTGATCCGTTCGAGCGTCGGCCGCAACAGGACCCGCAGATCGAGCCGGTCGTGGAACTCGAACGCGAGACGGAGCGATTCCGCCCCCAGCAGGTAGTGACCGTCGTCGCGCTGCGTCACGAAACCCCGCTCCTGGAGCGCGCCGAGCGTTCGGTGCAGCGAGCTCTTCGGCAAGCCGGTCGACGACGCGAGCTCGCTGAGCGTGACGCCCGACCCGTGCTCGGCGAGCTCCTGCAACAACCGGAGCGCTCGATCGACGCTCTCCACCATGCGTGTGGTCCGCTCGGACACGGTGCGCATCATAGTCCCTGTTCCGCACAGCGGGAAGACCGTTCCGCTCGGTGGGCGGGCTATCCTGGGACCCTAGTACCCCAGGCGGTCGAGGGCCTTCGGGTCGCGCTGCCACTCCTTCATGACCTTGACCCGGATGTCGAGGAAGACCCGCTCTCCGAGCAGCGACTCGATCTGCTCGCGGGCCTTCGAGCCGATCGCCTTGAGGGTCTGCCCACCCTTGCCGATCAGGATGCCCTTCTGCGAGTCCCGCTCCACCACGATCGAGGCGTGGACGCGCGCGAGCCCGTCGTCCCGCTCGATCTCCTCGACGACCACGGCGACCGAGTGCGGCACCTCTTCGCGCGTGACCGCGAGCGCCTGCTCGCGCACGAGCTCCGCGATGCGCACATCGAGGGGCTGGTCGGTGATCTCCCCGTCGGGGAAGAGGGCGGGCCCGGCCGGCATGCGCGCCACCAGCAGGTCTCGCAGCGCGTCGACGCCCATGCCGCCGAGGGCCGAGACGGGCACCACCTCGTCCCAGGGTCCGAGCTCTCCGGCCGCCGCGAGCTGCGGCACCACCTCGTGGTGACGCACGCGATCGACCTTGTTCACGGCGCAGACGGTGGCCCCGGCGCCCGCCGAGGACACCTGCTGCTCGTACACGAACGCATCTCCCCGTCCGACGCCGCCCGCGGCGTCGACGACCTGCACGACGACGTCGACGCCCGCCACCGCATCGCCCACGAGATCGTTGAGGCGCGCGCCGAGCGCGGTGCGCGGCTTGTGGAATCCCGGCGTGTCGGTGAACACGATCTGCACGTCGTCGGTCGTCCAGATCGCGCGGATGTCACGCCGGGTGGTCTGGGGCTTGTCGGAGACGATCGCGACCTTCTCGCCGACGAGCGTGTTCACGAGCGTGGACTTGCCGACGTTGGGTCGGCCCACCACCGCCACGACGCCGGCACGGTGGCCGTCGCCCGGCGCCGCGCTCACCGGTCGGGCCGGTCGAGGTCGCTCGGACCGAACGCGTCGGGCAGCAGGTCGTCGAGCGCCCAGAAGGTGCGCACCGAGCCGTCGGCTGCCTCGGCGATCACGGCCATGCCCGGACCACCGAACTCGAACAGCACCTGCCGGCATCCGCCGCACGGGGGCGTGGGGTCGTCGGCGTCGGTCACGACCGCGACGGCCCGGACGTCGGTGATGCCGGCCGCGACGGCCATCGCGACGGCGTTCCGTTCGGCGCAGACCGAGACCGGATAGCTCGCGTTCTCGACGTTCACCGCCGCGAAGATCCGATCGCCGGCCAGCAGCGCCGCGCCGACGTGGAACCCGCTGTACGGCGCGTACGCGTTGTCACGGACGCCGCGCGCGGTCGCGACCAGCTCGTCGACGAGCGCCGGCTCGATCGAGGTCACGATGTCGACTCCTCCACCAAAGTGGCCTCGACCTCGGGATCGCGCGTGATCAGCACCTTCTCGATGCGGCGGCCCTTGACCTCATCGGCTCGGAACGTGAGGCCGTCGATGCGGCATTCCTCTCCTTCATCGGGGATCCGCCCGAGGATGTCGAGCACGAGGCCGGCCACCGTGTCCCATTCCTCATGGGGAAGCCGCACGTCGAGCAGCTCGTTGACGTCGTCGATCGAGGTCTTGCCGCTCACCCGGTACACGAGCTCGCCGACCTGTTCGAACTCCGGCTCCTCACGGTCGTACTCGTCGGTGATCTCGCCGACCAGCTCCTCCAGGAGGTCCTCGAGCGCCACGAGCCCGGTGACCGAGCCGTACTCGTCGGTGACGAGTGCCAGGTGGAACTTCTCCCGTTGCATCTCCCGGAGCAGGTCGGCCACCTTCTTGGACTCGGGCACGTACCGGGCCTCGCGCACGATGTCGGCCAGCGGCATGTCGTGCTTGCCCTGATGCAGCGCCTTCAGCACGTCCTTCGCGAACACAATGCCGATCACGTCGTCGAGATCGTCGTCGGCGTCGTAGACGGGGATGCGCGACGTGCCGTGCGTGAGCACCAGCGCCTGCACGTCGCGGAGCGCCTTGTCGTCCTCGATCGCGATGATGTCGGGGCGGGGCACCATCACCTCGCGCACGATCGTGTCGCCGAACTCGAAGATCGAGTGGATCAGCTCCTTCTCGCCCTCGTCGATCGAGCCCTCCTCGGAGCCGACCTCGGCCATCGAGCGGATGTCGCCCTCGGACACGAACGGCCCCTGCTTCATCCCCTTGCCGGGCAACAACACGTTCGCGAGCCCGATCAGCAGCCGGGTGGGCGCGGCCAGGATC
>JBOGVO010000287.1:0-3550 GCA_050692855.1 Actinomycetota bacterium
GATCTCGCCGCGATTGGCGATCAGGAGCCTTCGGAGCTCGACCATCTCGGGAGGCGCTTCTCGAGGAACGCCGACGCGCCCTCCTGCCCTTCGTCGCTCGCCCTCGCGGCGGCGATGCGGTCGGGAAGGTCGGGCAGCGCGTACGCCGCGGTGGCGTCGCGCACGAGCAGCTTGTTCGCAGCCACCGCGGCGGGCCCGCACGCGAGGAAGGTCCGCGCGACGTCGTCGACGGTCGCGTCGAGCCGGTCCGCCGGCACGACGTGGTGCACGAGCCCGTACGCCGCGGCCTCGGCGGCGTCGAACGCCCGACCGGTCGTGAAGAGCTCGCGCGCCCGGCCCGGACCGATCTTCCGCAGCACGAAGGGCGCGATCGAGGCGGGCAGGATGCCCAGCCGCACCTCGGCGAACGCGAACCGAGCGCCCTCGGCCGCCACGGCGACGTCGGCGCAGGCGACGACTCCGGCGCCGCCGCCGATCGCTGGGCCGTGCACCCGCGCCACGACCGCCTTCGGGCATCGGTCGAGCGTGTCGAACGCCTCGGCCATCGCCACGGCGTCGGCATGGTTCTCCGCGGCCGGCAGGCCCCGGCTCGCGCGCATCCATCCGATGTCGGCGCCGGCCGAGAACGCGCTGCCCGCGCCGGCGAGCACCACGACTCGCACGTCCTCGTCGCTCGAGAGACCGTCGACCGCCTCGCCGAGCGCGCGGAGCAGGCCGGGGTCGAGGGCGTTCCGGCGGTCCGGGCGGTCGAGCGTCAGGGTCGCGATCGGCCCCTCGCGGGTCACGTGCACGTCGCTCACATCCGGAACACCCCGAAGGTCGTCGGCTCGAGCGGCGCGCGCGACGCGGCGTCGAGTCCGAGCGCGAGCACCTTCCTCGTGTCGAGCGGGTCGATCACGCCGTCGTCCCACAGGCGCGCGGTCGAGTGGTACGGGCTCCCCTCACGCTCGTAGCGATCGATCGTCTCCTGCTCGCCCGCCGGGTCGCCTCCGACGGTCGTCAGCACCTTCGCGGCCTGCACGCCCCCCATCACCGAGATCCGCGCGTTCGGCCACATCCAGAGCTGCCTGGGCCCGTAGGCTCGGCCGCTCATCGCGTAGTTGCCCGCGCCGAACGAACCCCCGACGATCACCGTGAACTTCGGCACGTTCGCGCACGACACGGCGGTCACGAGCTTCGCACCGTCCTTCGCGATGCCGCCGGCCTCGTACTCGCGACCCACCATGAACCCCGTGATGTTCTGGAGGAACACGAGCGGCGTCCCCCGCTCGCACGCGAGTTGGACGAAGTGGGCGCCCTTCAGGGCGGACTCCGAGAACAGGATGCCGTTGTTCGCGAGCACCGCGACCGGATGGCCGTGGATGCGCGCGGATCCGCACACCAGCGTGTCGCCGTAGAGGCGCTTGAACTCGTGGAAGACCGACCCGTCGACGATCCGGGCGATCACCTCCCGCACGTCGTAGGCCAGCGCGAGGTCGTGCGGGACCACGCCGTACAGGCCGGTGGGGTCGACCGTGGGCTCGACGGGCTCGGCGATCTCCCACGCCCTGGTGGCGGGCAGGTTCAGGTTGCTCGCGATCTCGCGAACGATCCGCAGGGCATGGTGGTCGTCGGTGGCCTCGTGGTCGGCCACGCCGCTTCGCCGGGCATGCACGTCGGCGCCGCCGAGCTCCTCGGGGTCGACGTCCTCGCCGGTGGCGGCCTTCACCAGCGGCGGCCCGCCGAGGAAGATGGTGCCGGTGCCGCGCACGATCACCGTCTCGTCGGACATCGCCGGCACGTAGGCGCCGCCCGCCGTGCACGAGCCCATGACGGCGGCGACCTGTGGCACCCCCGCCGCCGACATCCGGGCCTGGTTATAGAAGATGCGACCGAAGTGCTCTCGATCGGGGAAGACCTCGGCCTGCAGCGGCAGGTACGCGCCGCCCGAGTCCACGAGGTAGACGCACGGGAGCCGGTTCTCCAGGGCGATCTCCTGGGCTCGCAGGTGCTTCTTCACCGTGACCGGGAAGTAGGTGCCACCCTTCACCGTCGCGTCGTTCGCGACGATCACGCAGGGGGTGCCGTGGATCGGGCCGATGCCCGTGACGATGCCCGCGCCGGGGGCGTCTCCCCCGTACATGCCGCCGGCCGCCAGCGGAGAGAGCTCGACGAACGCGGCGCCCCGATCGACGAGGGCGTCGATGCGTTCCCGCGCCGTGAGCTTGCCGCGTGATCGGTGTCGTTCGATCGCCGCCTCGCCGCCACCGGCGCGGGCTTGCTCGAGCCGACGATGCAGGTCGTCGACGAGGGCACGCATCCCGGCGTCGTTGGCGGCGAAGCCTTCCGACGCGGGGTCGATGTGCGTGGTCAGCCGCGCCACGTGGAACCGGCTCCGGACCTCGAGGCCACTCGCATCATCGGCCGCATCATCAGGTGCCACCTTACTGCCCGCCCATATCGGGACGCGGCGGCGTAGCGTGTACCGCGATGAGCGACAGGATCTCGATCGAGGAGCTCCGCGACACGGTTCGAACCTTCGCCGAGGGGGAGCTCGCCCCTCACGCGGAGCAGATCGACCGCGATGACGCGTTCCCACGGTGGCTCTGGCCGCGTCTGGGCGAGCTGGGCGTGCTCGGCCCGACCGTGCCCGAGGCCGAGGGCGGCGCCGGCCTGGGGTTCCTCGAACACCTCGTCGTGGTGGAGGAGATCTCGCGCGCCTCCGCCTCGATCGGCATGTCGTACGCGGCGCACTCGAACCTGTGCGTCCACAACCTGTGGGCCAACGGGTCGACCGGGCAGCGGGATCGATGGTTGCCGAAGCTGCTCTCGGGCGAGCACGTCGGAGCGCTCGCGATGAGCGAGGCCGACGCCGGCTCCGATGTGATCGGGTCGATGTCGTGCCGCGCCGAGCGTTCCGGCGACGGCTGGGTCGCGAACGGCTCGAAGATGTGGATCACGAACGGCCCCGAAGCCGACGTGCTCGTGGTGTACATGCGGACGGCCCCGGCCGACCGGGGCTCCTCGTCGGTCACGGCCTTCGTGATCGAGCGTGACATGACCGGGTTCAGCGTCTCGCCGAAGATGGACAAGCTCGGCATGCGAGGCTCCCCGACGTCGGAGATCGTCTTCTCCGCCTGCCGCATCCCCGACGACCACGTGCTCGGCGAGGTGGGCGGGGGCGTCCGCGTGCTGATGTCGGGCCTCGACTCCGAGCGCCTCGTGCTGTCGGGCGGTCCGATCGGCATCATGCAGGCCGCGTTGGATCTCGTGCTGCCGTACGTGCGCGAACGACGTCAGTTCGGCGCGGCGATCGGGTCGTTCGAGCTGATGCAGGGCAAGCTCGCCGACATGTACGTCGCGCTCGAGTCCTCACGCGCGTACGCGTACGAGGTCGCCGCCCGCTTCGACCGAGCCCCCGGTGAACGTCACGCCGCGGCCGCGGCCGCTTCCCTGCTGCTCGCGTCCGAGCGAGCGGTGCAGGTCGCGCTCGAGGCGATCCAGAGCCTCGGCGGCGCCGGCTATCTCAACGAGGTGCCCGCGGGCCGACTGATGCGGGACGCGAAGCTCT